>NZ_JAXCHD010000009.1:0-213737 GCF_037027525.1 Paenibacillus sp. 203 | reverse complement strand
TCACCCGTCCGCCGCTAGGTTATATAGAAGCAAGCTTCTACACAACCCCGCTCGACTTGCATGTATTAGGCACGCCGCCAGCGTTCGTCCTGAGCCAGGATCAAACTCTCCATTAAAGACCAACCGAAGCTGGTTTATAGAAAGAGCGATAAGCTCATTTTGAAACTGACGAGATAAAATATCTCTTGTTTTGATTTTGCGAACAAAATCGTTTTACTCACTCGTTGTTCAGTTTTCAAAGATCAAACTTGTATAATGTCTCACTTTGTTTCACCACCGCGTCTCAGCGGCGACTTAAATAATGTAACACATAACCTCATTTTTCGTCAAGCTTTTTTTTGAAAATTTATTTTTCCGCTTGATGCAACACGTTTATCCTGCTTTAAACAGTTCTAAATTATTCATGCTGCTTAATGGGGCGAGTTATAACTTAGCACATATTTTATATACTCGTCAACCTAAATTAATAATTTATATTTTGTGACTATCTATAAATACTAAATCACATACAAAAAAAGGAAGAAAAGTCGATTTAACAACCTTTCTTCCTGACAAATCAACCCTGCACATCAAATAAGGGAGTAACGCAGTTCACGATTTTGCCCACGATCCCTAAAATCCCCGGCAGCTGTTTCTCTAATAAGTGAACGATATACCAGTTTACGGAGCACGACGGTAAGATCCAATTGAAGATTCTTTAGCTCTGGATGGTTAATAAGTTCATTTATAGACCAGGGTTCCCGTCTGCTGCCTAATATACGGAATAGCGGAGATGAGCACTCCTCCATTTTTGACATAACTGAAAATTCACAAGCAAGCAATACTAGTTCAACCCGTTGTTCCAAGGTTTCCGTACTTAAGGTGAGTTCGTTATACAGTTTGTCAATCGTTCGATCCAGAGGCTGTACCTGAACCCATAAATGAATCTTTGGATAAATCCCCCGTTCAATGAGTTCAATAGATGCCCAATGATCCAATGCTTTCAGAACACTTTGATAAGCGTCAATGATCCGCCCTTCTCGCACCGCTCTTTTACCATGAACGTAATTGACCAGAAAGCGGGAGAACTCATGAAATCGCTTCTGCTCCCGTAGTGGATCGTTAAAATCAACAATTTCCTGTCTTAAAAAACGGACCCTCTCATCCCGTTCCCAGACAATACGACCTTCTAGCACATAATCTATAATGTTGGCTTGTTCACCAGCGATAATCCATTCCTTCAGACAACTGAGCGTTGCGTACAACACTTGGCATCTTAATCCATTCATAAATAAGTGTTGAATAGAACGAACTGGCTTGGTGCCTTCTCCAATAATTAGAATGAGTTCATCAAAGTCATACAACATCGAACCGTGAAAATACTCTCCCGGCTTTCTGTACGAAATAATACCTATTGAATCTTCCTGCAACATTTCATCATACATTAGGTTTAATTTGGTTAGCTGCACTTCTCCCTCCATATCTGCAAGGCGGCTATGACCGCAAATTGGATATTTGGATACATGTGATCATTTCTACATAAATAAGAAACTTCCTTCTTCAATTGTATAAATTTTTATCTTATTCACTTATTTTTTTCAGTGTTACCCAAGCGTTTTCATCTGCAAAGGTTCGATTCCACGCCCCAATTCCTCCGAGCTTCAGCGATTTGGCAAGTTCTACTCTTGCCTTCAGAGATATCTGATCCTCTAGCCAAATCTTTTTGACCACGCCGTCTTCTGTATACTCGACATAATTCTGGCCTTCAGCAGCTCTAAACTTGGGCTTCAACTTAAATTCGGCTATGATACCGGCTGCTGACTTCATACCAAGTGATTTGGAGGTGACCTTAATCTTCCCTTCTTTGGGAGTCTCGGACCACACGCGAGTATATAACGGAATACCTAAAATCACTTTTTGAGGCGGCACTTCATCTTCCTGAATAATTCGCTTAATTGACGCTTCCGTCCATGGTAGCGAGGCGACAGAACCAGCCTTTGGACTAGCCGCCCAATGCTCATCATATGCCATTACCATGAGGTAGTCTGTGATGGTGCCCAATGATTTTCGATCCAAAAAAGCTGACCACATCTCACTTTGAGATTTAGGCGTAACATCAATGGACAGAATCAAATCATGTTCCCGAGCCATCGGTTTAAGTTCCCGCAAAAATTGGGTGACATTGGGGCCATCCTTCGTATGAACATTTTCAAAGTCAATATTAATACCATCCAGATCATTTTCTAGGGCAAGTGAAATCATCTGATCTACAATCGCCTTTCGACGTTCAAAGGTAGACAATGCTTCAGTTGTTAATTCGGGATTAAAGCTGTTGCTCAACAAGCCCCAAACCTCCATCCCCTTGCGATGTGCCCAGCTGACATAGGCAGGATCTGCCTTGCTTTCTACAGTGCCCTCAGGATCGACGACACTGAACCACGTAGGACTCACCACATTTACTCCAGGCATAGGATCAAACTTGGAAGGATCGGGCTTGCGATTATAGACGGCTTCCCAAGCGAGGTTTACTGGCCTACCCTCCCAATGTTTTTCCGAGATGGACAAATCGTCTTTAGCCGAAGGGATCACAAGCTCTTCTCCTTCAGCGATATGGTCTGACTTAATGTATCCCGTATAGCCATTGTCTAATTGAACAAAATACCAATCTCCTTGTTTGGACCAAATACGTACCTTCGTCCGCTGAGATATATCTGTCAAAATGAAAGATAGGCTGGAGGCTTCTTTACGTAAGGCAATTCTAGCATCCCGTGGGCCATCCTTCTTTTCTACACTCCCCAACCTGACCTTCTCTCCAGCTTTCATTAGGATGACAGCACCAGTTACAGGGTCTTCGTGTATAGAAACGCCGTATACTTCACGTACAGCCTCTATCGGGATATATACCTCTCCACTGATCACCTGAGGGGCTACGCTAAGCGCATATGTCTTACCATTCAGTTCCCCTTGTGCCTTCGAAACCTTCATATAGAGCAGGCTTTGTCTCGTCGCCATAATGACGGATTGGCTATCATCCTCATAGCGAACCGTAGGATCAATTTGACTTTGCACCAATTTAAGCGGCATCAGCATGTTCTTGCCCGAGCTTTGAGCTTCATACCCAGTCAACTTGCCCTGCATAAAAATAGGACGGACACTGCCCTGCCAATCGGGTTTCTCGTGAAGGGGATTACCAAACCATACGACAGTAATTGCGCATATAATCGCTGCAAATAATAGCAGGCTTGCCGCTCCTTTGAATCGTGAACGTTTACGGCGGCGTCTGGAATGATTTCTGGCCAATATTGAACCTCCATTGTATGAACTTTGAATTACAAAAATAAAGTGATTTAAATAAAAAAACGCGGTAAATCCCCGCTTATGGGGAATTCCTCACGTTTCCAATCCATTACAATATATACATACCGCACAAAAAACTTCTATTCCTTGTTTCGTTACGTTTGTTTGTTACTACAAGCTTTGCATACTCCGTGTAACTCCATACGATGTCCATGCACCTCGAAGCCTGTTTCCAACGCGGCATGGCGTTCCACATCAGCCAAATAGGGATAACTGAAATCTTCAATTTTTCCGCATTTTTCGCAAATGATGTGATAGTGCTCCGAAATATTGGCATCATAACGACTGGCGTTATCTCCATAGGTCAACTCATGTACCATACCCGCTTCTATAAACATCTTTAAGTTATTATAAACCGTAGCCACACTCATACTTGGAAACTTGGACTCAAGCGCTCGATATATTTCATCTGCAGTCGGGTGCCCCATAGTTTCCATTAAATAGTTTAATATGGCATGACGCTGGGGTGTTATGCGTACACCTGTCTTCTTCAGAAGTTCCAAAGCATGCTGGACGCGTGCCGCCATATATGTCCACCGCCTTATCCCTTACTTACGATCCTATCAATTACCACGCATCTATTTACAACTTACTTCTAAACCTACTCACATTGTACGGTCTACTCAAGTTTCTTGTCAACGCGCTGTATTGTCGCCGGATGTTCCTATAGAGGTATCTGTCTCAGGAGCTCCGGTTTCAGCCGGAGAGCTTTCAGATGTATCGGGCGCAGTCGTACCCCCGGAATCATCCAAGTCGGGTAACGACGGCATCAGTAACTTTTTAATGGTTAAATCGCTGTTACCCTCTACGTTGATCGCATACTTACCTGTCCCGTTCTGGCCTGAGATACTTTTACTATCTATTTTAAATGGAAAATCGGATTGAAGATTACCATAACTGCTTGAACCCTCTAACTGAAAATCTCCATTCGACGGAAGATCCAATACGATATCACCGACAGCACTGTATATTTTCCAATCTCCGCCCACCTGCTCGCTATGCACTTTGATAGAGCCATTAAGCGAATTTGCATTCAGCTTGGCTGTAGAATTCAGCACATTCATGTCACCATTCTGAGTATCTACGGTGATGTCCCCTTCCGAACGAGCGAGCTGAATATCACCTACCATGGTGTGTAGTGTCACAGCTCCTTCAATATCTCCTGCCTGCATATCGCCACGGTTCGTGCGCACATCTACATCTCCAGAAATCCGATGCAATTTAACCTGACCGTTCAGCGTGCCTCCCTTGACATTGCCGATAGCGTCATTAACGGTGAGATCTCCATTACCGCTCTCGAGCCGAATGCTATCAATAGCATCAACTCCATTCAGGGTAATATTCCCGTTGGAGGTTCTAATCTGCACATTGAACCGTCGGTCCTCCGGCACGGTGATCAGCATGTTCACACGGGGCTGACGTTTGCTTGAAGCTCCGTATGACTGTGCCTCCGGACGAATCTGGATGGTCTTGCCGTCGGTAGAAGTCAGTGAAGAAGCCTGAGCAATCTTGTCCGCTTCGGCAGCAGGCGCTTGATCCACCCATAGAGTCCCACGTACCTCTATATTGGACACAGGCCGTCTGATCAGTGTTACATCACCATTAACCGAATCAACTACTAAATCAGACGTCTGCATAGTTACAGGTACCAGTACACCACCCATATCATACCGATTCTCTTTAGCCTGACTAAAATCCATAGAGGCTGATGTCAGATTGAGACTGACCCGGTTCCACAGATACATATAATGATTTTGCTGGGTCACGATAAAAACCGAGGCTGCCACTACCAAAGCGGACAGAATCCCTTTTAGGTCAGGTCTGAATCGCCTTCCGTTGTCAGACTTGCCTTCTTTCCGATAGTACACAGCAAAAAAAATCAGATATTCCAGTCCCCAAAGCACGAAGATTACGGGCCACCAAACGAGGAGCTGAAGCATATATTCAGTATTTTGAAACACATCTACAATAAGCAAAATGCCTACAGCCATCAACAGAAGCGAAGAGGTGTAGCGACCGACTCTTATTTTACAGTGCACGCCAGCTTCACCCTCTTTCTTTCAACTTTTTACGCTTAAAGGATAGAAAGGCTTCCCTTAGAAAAAGGGATAAACCGATCATCATTAATAAAATGGCCAGTGTCAGGAATCCATAATCCTCAAAGAAGTTGCTCAACCAGCGAGGTTTCATGCGAAACAAAATCATAAGCCCACCGCCTGCCACCATCAGCACAGCAAAAGCAAAGCCTCTCTCCCATGCATAAAAAGGACTACTTTGCTGGCCTTTAGCATCCATCCGTGCATAACGATCTGGCTTACGCCGATAACGAACCATGTAATCTGCTGACTGTAAGACATCATATACATTATAAAAATATAAAACGGGTATGAACAATCCAAGCAAAATAAGTAATGGGATGTTAATCCTCAAGCCATCAGAAGAAACATACAGCATCGCAAAAATATCTAGCAGGAGCAACACAATAAAACTAAGCCCCCTAATAAACAGCCCTAGAAAAAGATGTCCCAGTCCGGGTAACAATGCTGCCATGATAATGGCAATCACTTTGCGAAATTTAGCGTATTTTAGACGCTTCCCCTGTCTGGGTTGTTCCCGCTGTTCCGGCGCTTGTAGCTGCCCAGCCTCTCCAGACGGTAACGGTTGTTCCGAGTTCATGCCATCCTCCCCTTTGAATCCCATGCGTGGCTCCGCTGAAAAATACTTCAATGCTTACATAGTACCCCAATCGGATTTAAGAGTAACTGTTAAAAAAAGGTAGGCTATTACTCAACAGAGACTGCAGCTATATCTTCCCATTGTCGTAAATCAGCTGCAATACGTACGGGATTAAAATCATGACGGGACAGCACCTCTAGGGAAACCTCCATACTCTGCCGATCTGGATGTAATTCGTGAAATGGGACATTTTCATGTTCTTTAATCATTATTTTACGTATTTCCACTTTTTCTTGCTCTAAATAAGTCGAAATCTGCTCCAGCAATCCGTGAGACGACAATCCGTACAATGTAATAAGATGACGCTTGCGTCCACGCATATATCGGAGTTCGACTTTGTTAAATACCCATAAATTTAAAAACACGAGCACCGTTGCCGCAATAGACGGGAAATAAAAGCCTGCTCCGACCCCAAGACCAATGGCAGCCACGACCCAAATGGAAGCCGCAGTCGTTAGTCCGGTAATGGATTTACCTGTGAACATAATCGTCCCTGCACCCAAAAAGCCTACGCCAGTGATTACCGCCGTAGCCAAACGAGCGGGATCTATGCGTACATTAGCTTCTTTAATAAAATCGGCAAAGCCGTAAATGGAGAGTAGCATAATCAGCGTCGAACCAAGACTGACCATAATATGAGTCCTCAAACCAGCTGCGTGATTGGAACGTTCGCGTTCAAAGCCAATGAATCCACCGAGAAGCATGGACAGCAAAAGCCGTAAAATGATATGTGAATCGTCTATAATCCACGGATTATCCATTCAAGTCACTCCTCCCGGTTATGTCGTGCTTCCCACTCCGGGTGCGCGGTTTGTGGGCTTATGTGCATTTTTAATGCCAATTTAATGATATCTCAATGCTATTCCAACTTATGCAGATGGTAGGTGGTTAATTCCACGCCTGGGGCGACCTCCGCCGCAGATACGGGGCGAAAGCCATGTTTTCGATACAATGTCACCGCAGGAGTATTTAAAGTTCCTGTAGAGACGATAAACAACGGGATATTTTGATATTCATTCAAAACATGCTTCATTAAAGAGTCTGCAATGCCTTTTCGAAAATGATCTGGGTGAACCATCATACGTGTAAGGGTAAGCGAATCGGGCGACTCAGACTGCACAGCCAGTGCCCCTAGCAATTCACCTTCCTCCAGCCACCCATAAAAAGACTCTCCACAGCTTCTCAGAGTATCCAATGTATCCATCAGTGGAGGAATCTCATCAAACCCAATCAACTCAGCTTCCAGCCTATAGGCAACGTGCTGTAGACGCCATATCTGACTGACGATATCATCATCTTCCAATGAACATAGGGTAACCATGCTGTTTTCCCTCCTAAGGAAACTCATAAAATGCCATCAGGATTCTAAAGTTTGCTCGCGCCAATCGTTCTCAGCGTCTATGCAAAAGGGGCCTGTCCCTAAAAGACAAGCCCCCTGTCAAATCTATGCCATTAGCGGTTCAGCACTTCCGTCAGCAACTTATTAGCAAGGCCAGGGTTTGCCTTTCCCTTGCTCTCCTTCATCACTTGACCGACTAGGAACCCGATGGCCTTTTGCTTGCCGGCTTTGTAATCTTCGACCGATTGCGGGTTAGCTGCTACAACTTGTTCGACAATGGTCAGGATTGCACCCTCATCACTGATCTGTACAAGCCCTTTTTCTTCAACAATTTGCTGTGGCAGTTTATCACTTTCCAGCATTTCCTTGAAGACCGTTTTGGCGATTTTGCTATTGATCGTTCCCTTCTCCAGCAGTCCGATCATTTCGCCCAAGCCCCGACCGGTCAATTTAACCTGCGACAGCTCTACACCGGCACTGTTCAAATAACCGAGTAGATCCCCCATAATCCAGTTGGATACTGCTTTAGCATCCTTGGTGAATTGAAGGCTATCCTCGAACAAATCGGCCAATGGCTTGGAGGACGTAATCACCTGCGCATCATACTCAGGTAAGCCATATTCCGAAGTGTAGCGTGCTTTACGCTGGTCAGGCAATTCAGGAATCGAAGCACGGATACGTTCTTTCCATTCCTCATCTATATGCAGTGTAACCAGATCCGGGTCTGGGAAATAACGATAGTCATGGGCCTGTTCCTTACCACGCATGGATAAGGTTTTACCTTGCGCCTCATCCCAACGACGTGTCTCCTGTACAATCGTTCCGCCTTCGTCCAGCGTCTGCTCCTGCCGGAACTGCTCATATTCCAGTCCGCGCTGTACGCCACGGAAGGAGTTCATGTTTTTTAGTTCCGCTTTAGTTCCCAGCTCTTTTTGTCCATGCGGACGAAGACTGATATTCGCGTCGCAGCGAAGTGATCCTTCCTCCATCTTCACATCGGATACGTCACAATACTGCATAATGGCACGTATTTTTTCCAGATAGGCCTTGGCTTCTTCCGGCGATGATATTTCCGGCTCCGAAACGATCTCGACCAATGGTGTGCCGACCCGATTAAAGTCGACCAAAGATGCGTAGCCACCATCAACATGTGTTAATTTCCCTGCGTCCTCTTCCAGATGCAGTCGAGTAATACCGATACGCTTTGTCTCACCATTCACTTCAATATCAATCCAGCCATTTTCGCCAATGGGTTGATCGTATTGTGAGATTTGGTAAGCCTTAGGTGAATCGGGGTAAAAATAATTCTTGCGATCAAACTTGCTCACATCAGCAATGGTGCAATTCAGAGCCATTGCTGCTTTCATTGCATAATCAACGGCCTGACGGTTCAATACCGGCAGCACCCCTGGATGACCGAGACAGACCGGACATGTATGAGAGTTGGGTGGTGCTCCGAAGGATGTCGAGCATCCACAAAATATTTTAGACTTCGTATGCAATTCCACGTGCACTTCAAGTCCGATGACCGTCTCATATTTGGATGTAGTTGTAGACATGAATAGGTTCCCTCCTTTTTAGCAAATTACAGCTGCGGACGCTGCTTGTGAAATTCGGTATTTTGTTCAAAAGCATGAGCTACGCGTAGCACGGAAGACTCGTCAAAGGCCTTTCCGATAATTTGTAGTCCGACTGGCATTCCATCTGCAAGACCACAAGGAATGCTGATGGCTGGCACGCCAGCCAAGCTCACCGGAATCGTCAAAATGTCGTTCAAATACATCGTCAATGGATCATCCACTTGTGAGCCGATTTTGAAAGCTGTTGTCGGCGCAGTAGGTCCAATAATTACATCATATTGTTCAAATACACGATCAAAATCCTGTTTAATCAGCGTGCGCACTTTTTGAGCTTTCAAATAATAAGCATCGTAGTACCCGGAGCTGAGTGCATAGGTGCCCAGCATAATCCGACGCTTCACCTCGGGACCAAACCCCTGCGTACGGGACTGATGGTAAAGATCAAGCAGGTTGTCCGGATTGTCAGAACGCACACCATAGCGCACGCCGTCAAAGCGGGCCAGATTGGATGACGCTTCGGATGAAGCCAGCAGGTAGTATGTCGCTACCGCATATTCCGTGTGAGGGAGAGATACTTCTTCCCATACAGCGCCCAATCCTTCCAGCGTTTTCAGTGCGTCGAGCACCTTTTCCTTAACCTGTGGATCTACGCCCTCACCAAGATACTCTTTAGGCACAGCGATACGAAGTCCTTTTACATCCCCGGTTAAAGCGTTCAAATAATCAGGAATGTCTACCTTTGCAGAAGTGGAGTCCTTATGGTCATAGCCTGCAATGGCTTGTAGGACATAGGCCGAATCCTGAACATTTTTAGTAATAGGTCCAATTTGGTCTAAAGAGGAGGCAAAAGCCACCAATCCAAAACGGGATACTAGACCATAGGTTGGTTTCAGGCCAACTACACCGCAGTAAGAAGCGGGCTGGCGAATGGAACCACCTGTATCCGAACCGAGCGTGAAATAAGCCTCACCTGCTGCAACAGCCGCAGCCGAGCCGCCACTGGAACCGCCGGGAACACGTTCTAAATCCCAAGGGTTACGTGCAGGGAAAAAGCTGGAGTTCTCGTTAGAGCCGCCCATGGCGAATTCGTCCATGTTCATTTTACCGAGTGTCACAGTTTGCGCTGCGCGCAACTTGCTAACAACTGTGGCATCGTAAACGGGATCAAAATTTTTCAAAAACTGACTGCCACATGTTGTACGCAGCCCTTCTGTCACAATATTATCCTTAATACCAACCGGCAGACCAAACAACAACCCTCTTTCCTCTCCGGAAATCAGCTGATCATCCAGCTGACGTGCGGATGCACGGGCCTGTTCCTCGTCAACGGTAATATAAGCTCTGATCTTGTCTTCCCGCGCACCAATCGTCTCCAGAGCGTGTCCCACCAGATCACTCACGGAAATTTCCTTTTGATGCAGCTTGTTATGTATCTCGGGCAATGTGTTATTGAACAAGCTCAACTTGCATCCTCCTTTCAAATATGAGATCTATTCCAGAACAGCAGGAACCTTAAACTGTCCGTCTTCTTCTTCAGGTGCATTGCGCATCACTTGCTCATGTGTCAAACTTTCACGAACTTCGTCGTCTCGCATGACATTGCTGACGTGCAGCACATGAGTGGTCGGTTTTACCTGCTCCGTATCCAGCTCATTCAGCTTCTCCGCATAATGGAGAATGGCGTTTAATTGTCCTGTCATCGTTTCTTCTTCAGCCGCGGTCAGATTCAACCTAGACAGCTTGGCTACGTGACGGACATCTTCCGTGGAAATGTTCATACAAAACCCTCCTCATGTATATGAGGATTTTGCAAAAAGTCCAATAAATGACTGGAATCGAATTTTGCAAAATCCTGATATTAAAAAATGCTACACCGAACTTTGAAATAACGTTTTTAATTATAGGATAGAACCCTTTACAATTCAATCTTTGACGCGGTACAGAAGCAAACTGTACATCAATGAGGGAAATGTTGCTAAAAGAATATAAAAAAAGCACCTCTCGGTGCTCTTTCGAGATAACTATAAGAGCTGAGATTGTGCCCATTATATATTTTTAAAAAGAGTCGGCAGTAGCCGACTCCTATATCCAAGCACGCAAATTGACTTGTCTGATAAAATCAGCCTGTGACAACAACTCTGCCGCGGTTTCTTCTTCTTCAGTCTCTACCGAATCAAGACCACCGTTCATTACATGCTTGAACAGTTGCTCATTATGAGTAGCAAGGGCATAATCTATCAGCGCTTCACGCTCAATCCGCTCGGCTTCTAGCTTGAGAATACTCTCCTCCAGCTCGATGTCCCCGGATGGTACAAAAAAATTGCGGTTCACCTTCGGTACGCGAATGACATAGTCAAAAGCATTGTCCGCATTACGGTCGTAAGCAATGATATAACCATGTTCGCCCACAGGAAGATTCTGCTCAAAAGCATCCGCGACGATCATAATTCTAGCTCCTAAATGATGCATCGTTAGCCCCCCCGTTTGTCTGAACTTATCTGCTAAGTCTACTAAAAAAAAAGTAGCTTGTCTATATCATCTATGTATCTTCATAATCGACCGTCTCCACGTCCCAACCTGTGTTCATTCAGCCTCACATGCCAGTTTTGTGAAGGGATTCCGCCCTGTCGTCTCACCTTTTTCCAAGTTATGATCTTCGGTTCGGAACCTACCACAGAATCTTCAATATCTATTATATTGGGAACACGGAAACTACCTCCAATCTCACGTTGTACCCCATATATATGTTTTCTTTTCATTCTTGCTCCCCCTTGTGATCTGACGGCCTCATGCCTGTTTATCCTCTTAATGGGCAAAAAAAAGAACGCAAACCGGGATTCATCCACAGCTTGCGTGCTTCGCGAGTTTAGTATGTAACTTTAATAAATTTATGTTAACAAAAATAAAAACCTTTGTCTATACGTAATTTATAATTTGTTGTCGAAATGGGGCAAAACTTGTCACACCTTTGATTTTGCCCCTCCTGAAAGTTTCATCACATTTACCGGATATACGGATTGTTAGCTTTCTCATAACCGATGGACGTTTTGGGACCGTGACCGGAATAGACTGTAACGTCATCTCCGAGCGGGAACAATTTGTTTTGAATAGAATCGTATAGATCCCGTTCCCGCCCACCCGTCAGATCCGTGCGTCCAACGCCCTGACGGAATAGCACATCCCCGGAAAAAAGATCTTTGCCACACAAAAAGCTGACACTTCCGGGTGAATGGCCCGGTGTATGGAACACCTTGAACGTGTGCCCGATCAGGTTCAATTGTTGACCTTCCGCCAAATCGTATTCGGCAGGACCGGTTGAGATTGGTGGAGATGCCTCTGGCCACATCAAGGAGCCATTCAGCTTAGGAGATGTGAGCCAGTCTTGCTCCAAGGTGTGCAAATACACCGGACATCCTTTGGCATTGCGAATCTCCTCCACCCCTCCAATATGGTCAAAATGGGCATGGGTCAGCAGGATAGCTTCAATAGTCAGAGACTCAATCGCCCTCAGCAAAGGACCCGGATTCATTCCTGGATCAATAATAATGGCGCGCTGTGGATCATCCCCTTGAAGCAAATAAGCGTTCGTCTGAAGTGGACCGAGATTAAAGCTGCGAATAGATAGCACCATAAGTTAAAATCCCGAGATCAGCTCACGTAATTCCTGAACAATCACAGGATGGACCTCGGTTCCCTCCCCATATTTTTCAGCCATTTCTTTACGAGCAACTGCGATTTTTTCTTGATAATCATCGGCTTCCCGATCTGGATTTTCACGTTTGAATTCGATCATAATTTGTTGGACATGTGCAGGGCGTGGTCCCCAGTGGCCAAGTACGTGACCTCCTGTATCCGCAAAAATCACAATCGGTACAGCACGTCCGCCCATTGTCAGGAAGTCATCCATCAGCGCCTGATGGTTTTCCAAGATTAATACTTCGGTCGGAATCCCGCTATTCTCCAGTGCACGGAACACAACTGGCACATTGCGTACCACATCCCCACACCAGTCGGCAGCCAAAATAAGCACGCGCAGATCATCCCGATGGTTCAGGCTTTCAAAATACTCTCGATCCTCTTCGCGATTCCACACAAACTGATCGTACCCAGAGCGGAAGGCTTCTTTGTTCTTTTCCATGCCCTCCATAAACTGTTCAGGGCTTAAGCCCTTTCCGAAGTATTGCGATACATTAGTACGGCTCATGTTATACACTTCCTTTTTTGTTTTTGGACAAAATCCATTTGATAACAAAATAAATGATCAAGAGCGCAAGGGCAACCAGCAAAATCGGTTTGATGTAAGGTGCTGCCACTTCGTCAATTTGCTCCCACTTGTCTCCTAGCAGCATACCTAAATATATAAACAAAACAGACCAAGGTATAATCGCTAGCGTTGTCAAAATAGTAAAACGCCATACGTTCATTCGAGCCAACCCGGCAGGGATTGAGATGGCATGACGCACAACAGGAATAAAGCGAGCTGTGAAAATGACCCCTGTGCCGTATTTGTTAAACCAGGCTTCAGCATGGTCGACATGACTTTTTTTGATAAGTATGTATTTCCCGTACTTATCTAATACCGGTCTGCCGCCATAGCGTCCAATCCAGTAAATGAACAACTGGGCCAGAACCCCGCCAATCGTTCCAAAAACGACTGCGCCAAAAAAATTAATATGACCCGAGGATACTAAAAAGCCACCATAAGCGAGGACAATTTCGCTTGGAATGACCTCAACCATCAAGCCTAGCATAATACCAAAATACCCAAGACTACGAATGATCTCAAACAAATAATTAATGATACTAGATATTTGGTCCAATTCTCTTCCCACTCCCTGCCTGTTTCTCTATTTTCATTAGTGTATCACAGCGGCAGAACAAGTCGCCACTTCGCCCAATAGGGAGGTCAGTGACCCCGGCTCCTCTGCCCGCATAAGTTGGGAGAGAGAGGAGGGGGTACAATATGCCTCCCGGCAAATTCCCCAAACATGACAATTCACAATCCCGTTTACCCACGGCTCGTGGTATCCGCCGCGCATGTACCAAAGAGTTGTATCGAACCTGCAAACGTCTGCCTGTTCACATTGCTCCTGATCTGGTCAAGCAGGGCGAGGAGCTATACTGCCGCAAGGTCGTCGGACACCTTATCTGGATTGCGGAAAACCATAGTAATCGCAAACTACTATGCGACTGGTGGGACGAAGACGTCAGCGAGGAGCTCGCGGCATTGTGGAAGGTAGATCGCGATGTCTTGTGCACCGCTTTTAGAAGCGCCTATGGCGGATAGATGTTTTGCGTACTGCAACCATGAACTGTAAACTACAAAAAAGTGGAGCTACCCCGCAGTGGCCCCACTTTTACTATATTCCTAGCTATGTGTCTGCTTCTTCCCCGCTCCTTCGGGAAGCAAATCCGCACAAGCGCGTTCCAAATAAGGATCAGCATGAATAAAATCCCGAAATGCTGTGTATTCACGCCACAAAACGGATTGTTCTCCCGCCTGCCCTTTGACGGCACGAATCAGAATATTTTTAGGTGTATGCTCCATGTCGATAAATTCCAATAGCTGTGTCCGATATCCCATCATATCCAGCAATTTGGCCCGGATTCCATCCGTTGCCAGTGCAGAAAAACGCTCCTTTAAAATACCGTGAGATAGCAAAGGCTCCATTACCGGATTTTCTAGTTGGCTGAACAGCTCATGCTGGCAACACGGAACCGACAAAATAACGGATGCTCCCCAGCGGACGGCCTTTTCCAGCGCCGCATCTGTTGCTGTATCACAAGCGTGCAAGGTAACAACCATATCCACCTGTTCCAGTTCGTTATAGTCTGCGATATCGCCGACCAGAAACTCCAACTGTCGATATTGCAGCTTTTGAGCCAGAACATTACAGGTTTCAATGACATCTGCCTTCAAGTCCAAACCAACGATCTGCAATGGTCGCTTTTGCTGTACAGCCAAATAGTGATACAGCGCAAAGGTCAAATACGATTTGCCACAGCCAAAATCCACAATCGTCAGAGGGCGGCCTACCGGAAGGCTGGGCAATACATCCTGCACCATTTCGAGAAACCGGTTAATTTGACGAAACTTATCATACTTGCGGGCCAGTACCTTACCATCCTCATTCATAATCCCCAGCTCAATCAGGAAAGGAATTCGTTCCCCTTCTTCAAGCACATACTGCTTTTTGCGATTATGAGACAGGTCGGCTTTACTTTTGCTCGGTGACTTTGTCAGAATGGATACTTTGTATTTTTTACTGATCAGCACTTGGTAGTCTGCATCCTTGGCGCATAAAAGTCCTTGGCGGAACGTGTCCTCAAACAAGGCAGTCATACGCTCATTAGCTTCGTCAGGGGTCAGATTTTCATGAATGACTTTGTTGCTGTAATGAAAAGCAAACTGGTAATGCAGCTTGTTTTTCAATTCCACTGGTTTGATTTGTACTTTAGTAAAAGAAGCATCCTCCCGTTTGCGAAGCTGACTCAGCGTCGCTGTTATGAGGGATCCTCCCGTAGTCAATTGGTATATAAGTTCGCGCAGTGAATCCAAAAGGTACATCTCACTTTCTTTCATGTAATTGGGTGATCTCGGTCAAACCCTCGGTGACTTCCTGGCGTGAAATTCCACCCAGCTCCAGCTCTGCATTGGTCTTATCCAGTAAGTGACTGTAAAACGCCTCCGCTTCGGATAGAAGCTCTGGCTGCTCCCATGCCAATCCAAACCAGACATCGGCGGCTTCGTCCAGCCTGTTTTCTCGCTCGTAATGAACAGCCAACAGTTTGCTGGTTTCAGAGGGAAGCTCATATTCACGCACCAGTTTTACGATACACGCTATTCGTTCAGGCAGGACCTGCAGATCACGAGTCGCGCCATTCGTATCGCTGTACAAATATAAATGAAGAGATTTCATCAAGATTCGTATGCCCTCGTCTGTTCTACTGGTTTCCAGGTAAATCACGGCTTCTTCCTCTAAAATGCGAGCCACCTGCTGGATCTTGTCTGCTTCAATTCCAGGGCCCAATCGGAAAAGCTCAATAATTTGTTCCGGCGGTAATCGTCTGAGCAGATCTGAACGAAGACGAAACTGCTTGTTGAGCAGATCATCTAACTGTTTTAGCGCTTCGACATGTTTATTTTCACGCCTTAGACCGAGCACCGATGCTACTGCGGATGTCAATTCTTCCATCATACTGAGCAAATAATCTTTTCTAAGCAAGCCGTTCCCTTCCTTTCATCCCGATGCCTAGACAACCAGAAACTCTGTCTTCTGATTGTATGACATCCTTGTCTAAAAGCCAAATGCCCTACCATGCAGAAATACCACTTATAACCTTCACCCTCAGTTAATAACATCAATGATCAGGAAGTCAGAATGCTCACGTATGGCAGTGAATTCCTACGGTACAGTACTTTATAGCTGATCATGTGACTAGCGAATGACGAGTTTTTTTAATCAATATTGCTTCTTCGTTAGTGTTGTGTTATTTTTGTTTCATACGAAACAAAAAATAATCAGTATATTTAATCATTCCATAAAATTATTTATAATAATTAATTTCTTTAGAAACAAAATTTATATGAATATTTTTGTGAGAAAGGATGATGGAGTTTGGGTAAACAATTTAGCTCGATATTACCGGAACATCAAGAGTTTATACAGCGGCAGCACATTTTCTTTGTAGGATCAGCACCGCTATCCAAGACAGGGCACGTTAACCTTTCCCCCAAGGGATATGATTCCTTTCGTATTCTATCGGACCAAAGGGTAGCCTATCTCGACTTGGCGGGAAGCGGCAACGAGACAAGCGCCCACATTATCGAGAACGGACGGGTAACAATCATGTTTTGTGCATTTGAGGGCGCTCCCAGTGTACTAAAGCTCTATGGTACTGGTACCGTCGCACTGCCCGATACTAAGCAATGGAATGAACTGTACCCTCTCTTCAACCCGCTTCCCGGTGCAAGACAAATCATTGTTGTGGACGTTCATATGGTGCAGAATTCATGTGGTTTTGCGGTTCCCTTTATGACATACACGAGCGAACGGGAAAAGCTGAAGGAAGTCTCGATTCAGATGGGAGAAGAAGCACTTAAAAAATATGCCTATGAGAAAAATCTGGAGAGTATTGACGGTTTGCCGACAGCGTTTGCCTTTAACAAAAGCAATATAAATTAGACACCTTACACACCTAAAAATAATTGACTACCCAAAAACCGGAACCTTCTAATTATCACATCAGAATTGTTCCGGTTTTTGGGCTTACCTCAGTCTACTTTTTCAAGTTTTGCTCTAAAAATGTCAAGATGGTGTTCGCTAATAACTCCGGTGCCTCGAACAAGCTCATGTGACCTACTTCCGGTAGGCTAACCTGAGTTACTCCGGCCCGATCTGTTGTAAACGTCCGCGCTGGAGGAACCGCCTGATCCTGCTCCCCCGCTACTAAAAGGGCTGGCAATGCAGAAGCCGACAATACATCCCGACGATCAGTACGCTCGCGCATAGCCAGTGATGCTCCTACGGCTCCTTGTGGTGGTGTTTTGTAGCCAATTTCTTTGACTTTAAGTAATTGGCTAGACATTGACTCCACATGATCAGGAGCAAACAGTCCCGGTACGAGTCCATCTACAAAGGTCGTAATCCCCTCCGTTTGGATGGTGGATACAGCCTTATTCCGCTTTTCTTTACCTTCATCCGTATCTGCATATGCTGTGGAATGAATCAGTCCAAAGGCTGTCAGGCGTTCTGCATGTCTCTGCACTGCCGAAAGGGCAAGATAGCCTCCTAGGGAGTGACCAAACCAGGCAGCCTGAGGAATGTCCAATTGTTCTTGAAGTTTAAGCACATCATCTGCCATTTGATCAATAGTATAGGCTCCTAGTGGAGCATCGCTGCGTCCGTGTCCACGCAAGTCTGGAACAATACAACGATAGCTTTGGGATAGCAAGGGAACAACCTCATCCCAGTAGGAAGAGCTTCCGCAAAATCCGTGCAATAGAATGATCGGATCTCCTTTTCCCTGTTCGGCATAGCAGATCGTCGTTCCTTCGCATAATACCTTTTCCATGTGGAACCCTTCCTTCTCTGTATATAATCTATTGGATCTGAATATATTAGTGAGTAGAACATGCTGATGTATATTATTAAGCAGACCATCAATATCTGAAACGGTAACCCTCTGGAAAATCTTGCGAAGCTGTTTTTAAACCAAATTCATAAGCCGCCGCATTAGCAATATGCGCAGCCATGGTCATGACCAAGTGAAGCGACGTCATTTGGAGTGTCCAATAGGGCTTGGGACTGCGCTCATTCACAATCGCTGCAACACTATAATGACCAACAGACGGCAGAGACAGCCCCACCGATCGCGCAGGAGTTAGCGGTTCACGCGCAATAAGAAACATTCCCGTTGAGCCGTGCTGTCCAAGACAAGCATCTATGGCGATCACATGATGATCTTGGGGAATGCACTCCAAGTATGAAACCAGATGATCTGCATCACAGGGCTCCGTCATTGTGCCAATCACGTGCGGAAAGCCTTGCTCCTTGAGCATGGTGCCTACCAGTGGCCCGAGTGAATCACCCGAGGAGCGATCTGTACCGATGCAAACAAAAGTCAACTTATCTATAGCATGCTGATGATGAATTTCTCGGAAAAACGGCGCAAGTCCATCTCGATCTGTTTTCTTTACATTATGTTCTAAGGACGAGCGACCAGGTGCGGAAGCTCGATTATACAAAGACAACTTTGTCCATCCTCCTTGATTCGGTTGTATATCAGTAATCTGGCTTTCAGTACATTCTACAACAAAAACATGATACAATACAGGCAACTTCCCCTGTTATGAAAGGATGGAAAATTAACGATGGATTTGTCTGTACCGTCTCATGCCAACATTGAGTATATGATTGAGGGTATTAAAACCAAGCTCCGTATGGCGAGTGGTGCTGCTATGCAGGCATCCGCTTTCTCGCTGGAGCAATACGAGGACATCCATGATGTCTATGATATGGTGATAAGCAAGCCTAACCTGAGCATTTCAGAGGTTGAAGCTATTGTTTCTGAACTGGGTAGATTGCGTAAGTCCTCCTGAATTAGCTTATAGTAATACAGCTTAGCTGTATTACAACCTATCATCATGAACAACAGCCTTCATGATAGTGGCCCTGTCAGCGTAAATAAAGCTCGTATCTCCGCTCGTCTCAACAGACGTGCAACGCGGGATACGAGCTTTATTTTTTCGATTGCATATATGCATTTCCATACACTTTTTCACTCACTCAAGGATGCTTCAAGGCAAATCCGCAAACACCAATTCAGATATATCCTCATTGCCTGTTGCTCGTATCTTTAATGTACAGCTTTTTTGAATTCGCGCGGCATCGCCAGGCCCTAACTGAAAATCCCCATCCTGGCACGTAACTTCCACATGACCGCTAACTACATAGATGTGGGTGCGGCGCTCCTCTTGCTGCGGATATTCAAGCTGCTGTCCTTTTTCCAATCTGCTCAGATACAGATTTATATCCTGCGCGATGGATAACGCTCCCTCCACTTCTGAACCAGACACAACAGGCTGAAGCCGATTTAGACGTTCACTGTGCTTGAATCTTTGCACTTGATAAGAAGGCTGAATGCCAGGACTCTCGGGTAAAAACCACATTTGCAAAAAACGAACCGGTCTTTCATCCCCAGTATTTCGCTCTTCATGTTCAATTCCGGTGCCTGCACTCAGAACCTGGATCGAGCCGCTTTTCAAATCCTGCTCATGTCCTAGGCTGTCGCTATGATGCAATTGACCTTCAATCACGTAGGTGACGATTTCCAAATCGTGATGCGGATGTTTTTTGAAGCCTTGCTGCGGTTCAAGCTCATTATCATTATGGGCTAGCATACAGCCAAAATGGGCATTGCTCGGATCTTCATAATCGGCAAACGAAAAGCTAAACTCACTATGAATCCATCCTTTATTTGAGGTATGTCTTTCTGCCGATGTCACTATTTTAATCATCCTTAACACCTCCATGGATTACAGTTCCGTAAAGCAGCTTTGCTTCGTGATGACTATTCCACTTCCGGCCCTGGCATTACAAACGCTGTGATACGATCCCTTTACCCCGGGCTTATATGCCTCAATCAGCCTGTCGTCTCCGTCGGGTTTTGCTCTTAAGTTCATTATTAGTTAAGTTAATAGTACGAAAAATTGAATCTATCACAGCCATAAGGAGGAGATTTATTACATATGCTATCTCATGAACCCCAACCATCTCGGTTCCTACCAAGCTATTTGCGTCGTAGTCTGTATGCATCTATTATCATGATCGCTGTGTTGCTTCTCATCGCCTACTCTGTGAAGTGGATTGGCACAGCTCCTTTTCTATATTGGGATGAACGCATACAGGATGCCGTTTTTCCAGACACAGCAGCTGCTCGTTACCAACTGCTAACCATCGCTATATTCATTACATCTTTCGGTTCATTCCGCATGTCGTTGATCATCGCCCTCGGTGCTGCTACCTTGTGTTGGGTCAGCCTTCGTTCAAAAGCTTATTCCTTTGCGATCCTAAGCAGCTTTACGGCGATGTGGGTGCTGAATACGCTCATTAAGGAAATTTTGCAACGGGAACGCCCGTCACTTCAACATTTGGTTGAAGCCGGGGGTTATAGTTTTCCCAGCGGTCATGCGATGATTTCCATGGGATTTTTCGGAATGGTATTTGCCATTTGGGCCATAGAACGAAAGATTCGTGGGCGTTCGCTCTTTCTTCCGTGCGCTCTGGGTGCACTACTGATTCTCTTGATTGGATTAAGCCGCGTATATCTAGGCGTTCACTTTCCTACAGATATTGTGGGCGGCTATATTGCAGGTATAATTTGGCTGGTGTTTACCGTTCCTGTGATCTATTGGCGAGCGCGCATGAAGCTTCCTTCCACTCCCCACCGGTAAATGTCTGAGTCGGCTTTTTGTTTCACTCCGGGTCACGACGTTTATATACGAAGTAAGCAAGGCTCAGCAATATCGAAGCTCAGCCTTCATTAAAAACGTTATGGTTTTGTGAACTTAGGATAAGGGAGGCGATCCTTGTGTGGGGAATTGTACTAAGTATTGTAATGGCTATTATTATCGGATTGATTGGCGATGCACTAGCTGGTCATGAAATGCCTGGCGGCATTGCGGGCTCTATGATTGCTGGATTTGTAGGAGCTTGGCTAGGTGTCATGCTATTGGGAGACTGGGGCCCGGTCATCGGAGATTTTGCAGTCATTCCAGCCATACTCGGAACCGCATTGTTCGTGTTCTTGCTCGGACTGGTGTCCAGGCTATTAAGAAGGGCTACCTAAAATTTTATATATATTTTTTTTATTCTTTAATTCTATAAGAGGAGTGATATAACATGAGTAACATTGACAATCAAAATATGGCAAGTACTTCAGGTTTTGCAAAAGGTTTATTTATTGGAGGTTTGATTGGTGCTGCCGCAGCCCTGCTGTTCGCGCCGAAGCCGGGTCGTGATTTGCGTAGTGATCTGTCTGATAAAATTACAGTTGTCTCTGATAAAACAAAGGACGTGGCATCTGTAGTGAGCAGCAAAGCGACCGATTTGGCCAAAACCGTTTCCACCAAAACAGCAGATGTAGCCAAAACGGTATCCGAGAGCAAAGACAATATCGTATCCAGCGTAACCAAGGCTTCTGCAGATGTCGCTAATGAAGCAGCCAAAGCGGATAAAGAAGTTATGGATGCAACGGCTCAAGCGGCCAAGGATACGCAAAAACAATTGAATGCAAATTCCTAATAGCTACACATTCTGATGGCAAAAAAATAAGCCCTACACTGAACAGCCAGCATGCAAGAAGCTGGCTGTTTTTAAATGATAGAAAGGCTGGGATGACGATGAACAAGCCAAATTCCTATGGAGATGATCTTACCGCGAACAACAAAAGAACCTTTCATCCCCTACAGGCTCAAGATCAGCCAGATGAAGTTTCATCCAAGCAGACTTCTTCTACTCATAATCATGTTAAAACACATGATCAGGAGAGGGACTTTGATGTAAATGAGCATCCTTTTGAGTTGCGCCATGAGGTCAAGCGGCTTAACAAACGCTTAGATCAAATAGCAGATACGCTCGAAAGAGCAGAATTCAAAGATATTCTGGAGAACTACTCCAGCACTAAAAGAAGAATTATGAGCAATCTGACCGCAGGCATTGCACGTGGTCTCGGTCTTACGCTGGGTACAGTGGTCATACTCGCCTTGCTCGCTTGGTTGCTCAGTTTCCTGGTGCAATTAAATCTTCCGGTCATCGGAGATTTCATCGCCGAATTATTAGGATATATCAAAATGAGCCAAGGTACTAAGTAATTGTCCCTATCTCATTTAAAAACGATCCATCGTAACCGGTAATAGACTCCTCAAAGAGCCTCCAGTTACGATGGATCATTTTTTATTTGTAAATTGTAACAGCTGTAATCAGCCGCTACAATTTGTTGCGCTTGTTAGCCTTCAATAAGTCTCCTGTCCACCCCTTCATCATCAGCCAGCCGTACATTCCCGCCATACTTAGCAATGTGGCAATAATCACGGTGGTAAAACCCCAGCCTGTTTTAATCCAAGGCAGATTTTCAAAGTTCATGCCCCATATAGCGCCCACTACGGTTGCTGGTGTAAATACGGCGGTGACAATGGTCAGCGTCTTCGTAATCTCATTCCCCCTAAATGCGGAAATGGCGTCGTCAATGGAGATCAATGTGTCGATTTCCTTTTCATAATGCAGGAAAAGTCCTTCCATCCGAGTAACACGGTAAAGTAACTGCTTAAAAAAACGATTCTCCTCCAGTTGATCCAGATATGCCTCCCGAGAAGCCGTCACCAGCTCTGAAAAAGGAATGAACATATTGCTCCAATACAACAGCTCGAAACGTGCATTCAATATAGAATCCATCAGCGTACGGGCATTCCTTTTCTCCATCTCCTCTTCCAGTCTTCTCAGGTTGATCTCGAACTTATCCATACCTGTATGAAAATAATGAAGCACGGCTCTCGCCAATACAAACATGCCGTCAGCTGCATCCTCACACTGTTCCAGCATTTTTTGGCGTTCCGCGGTGTGCATGATTTCACGGGTATTTTGATCCAGATTTAACGTCACTAACTTTTGGTTTAGAACCAGAAAATAAAACTTGTTGCAATTACGCTGACTGTCGATCTCCTCCTGAACGGAGTAGATTAGCGACCCGTACATTAAGGGCTGATTGCCATCTGGAAAGCGCACAGATATAAAGCTGGATGGACTGTCCTCTACCTTGTCCAGCCATTCCGCGGCTTCTGGGAGCTTCTCCTTCAAGTGCTGTATGACCGAATCTTGCCAATTCCCAGCACTGATGTCCCACCATTCCCATCCTCCACGAAAGGAAGAAATCTGTTCAAATGCTGTCATGGATTCCAACCTTCCTCCCAACCTTTTTCGCTTTATAAAAAGGACACGCTTCCCATATCGGAATAACGTGTCCTTACGATGTGACGCCAAATATGTTAAGCCAAGAATTCCGCGGTCTTCTCATGAAATAGAGGAATTAGACATAATCTGCTTCAGCTTTTCTGTTGCCCGCTTCTGAATACGGGAAACGCTCATCTGCGATACGCCCAACGTCTGTGCAATCGCACGTTGAGATTGACCGTCCTGAAATGCCAGAAGAAGCACCTTTTGTTCCTGCTCCTTCAGTTGGCTTAAAGCCTGCTGCAAATCCATTCGTTTTTCCACAGTGTCATAATCGTTAGCATCCGAGCTAATGAGCTCGCCTAACGTAGCTGCACTCTCTTCCTGGGATAAAGGCGAGTCCAGTGAAACATAGTGATAGCACTCACGGCCTGCAAGCACCTCAATCGTTTCTTCCACGGTAAGATCCAAATAGGTCGCAATCTCATCCACATTGGGTGAACGTTCCAATTTAACGGTCAGTTCATCAATAGCATGTTGAACAAGCGCACCCTTTTCCTTAATACGGCGAGGAACCTGGATGTACCAGGATTTGTCGCGCAAATAATTTTTCATATGTCCCAACATACTTTTCATAGCGTACGGTTCAAATGGGATACCCAAGCTGATATCGTATTGCTGAAGCAGACGTATCAAAGCCATCTGACCGGTCTGATATAAATCCTCGTATAAGTCCGGACGGTTACGGGAGATCTTCCCGGCAGCCATCTTGACCATTGGCTCATACTTGCGGATCAGCACGGTAGCAATCTCGTTATCTTTGGTTTGCTGGTACTCCCAGATTAGACCAACGGCTTCATCCATCGACTCCGGGGGAGTTACCTTTTCATTCATACTCTTTCCTCACTTCTGGTTAGGCGCTTTACCAGCACCACTTCGGTGCCTTTTCCTGTCTCATTCAAGATATGGACATCGTCCATAAGCGCCTGCATGAGATAAAAGCCTAATCCGCCTATCTGCGCATCATTCAACTCCTTGTCATGCAAGGATGCGATACGGGACGGGTCCTCCACACGCTCAAAGCTCTCCCCTTCATCTTTGACACGAATGGACAACGAAGCTTCATCAAATTCAAATGTCACTTCCACGACTCCCCCCTCATGACCATATGCATAAAGGACAGAGTTATTACAGGCTTCCGATACAGCCACTTTCATGTCTTCAATATCCTCATAAGAGAATCCCATTTTCGCGGCAATACCGTATAAATTTAATCTTACAATATCAACAAAGTCAGCAGTTGCCGGCAAATTAAGAACTACTTTTTGAATTTGAGCATTCATTTCTTTTTCTTTCCTTTCCTATTGGGAATTCTCCTGGGGGACAAAGAATTTGGCAATACCGGTCATATCAAACAGCTTTTGAATTTGAGGCGGTACCTCTTGGACAGCAAAGCGAGATTCCATCCCATGCCTTGCTTTTAAAATGGATAACAAGATACCAATACCCGTGCTGTCAATGTATTTAAGGTCTCTCAAGTTAATAATCAAATCTTGGCTGGACTCCCCCACCAAAGGCTCCATCACCAGACGAAAATCAGGTGCTACCGAAAGATCCAACTCTCCACTCAGATAAACGGTATTTACGCCATCGGTTGTTTCTGTAATTGCATTAAATTTCTCATTTTTATTTGTATTCATAGGCCTACTCTCCCGAAAAAAGATTTCCCTACATACTAACCCATTATACGAGCGTTTGAATCACGGTATAACTTTTTAAACACTACCAAATGCCACCATCTAGGCTTCATTGATTTGATCTTTACCCGGCTGCATTGGAAAATGGTCCGGAGAATGCCGTAGCAACGCCTGTTTTACACTGCTGATTTTAACGGGCTTACTAATATAATCGTTCATCCCAGCTTCAATACATCGAGGCTGAATACCCTCCATGACGTTAGCCGTCATGGCGATAATGGCAGGTTGGGATCTTCCCGCCAATTGTTCACGCACTCTACCCGTACACTCCAGACCGTCCATCACAGGCATTTGCAAGTCCATAAAGATATAGTCATAGTCCTGATTCGCCATGACCATATCAAGCGCCTGTTGCCCATCTGCTGCCACATCTGAAGCTAAACCGAGCTTATCCAGTATATTAACCATTAGCTTCTGGTTGATCGGATGGTCATCCACCACCAGTACAGGTTTACGACTTGGAGACTCCTGATGTGGAATTTCCCAATCGTGGCTGGACTCCCCCTCCAGTTCATTTTCCTCAGCAAAGCCAAGCTTCATTGTAAAGTGAAACGTCACGCCTTGTTCTCCGCTCGTATCTACACGGATATCTCCGCCCATCATATTCACCAAGGTTTTACAAATGGCAAGTCCTAACCCGGTACCACCATATTTACGCGTCATTGAAGAATCCAGTTGGGAAAAGGGCTGAAATAGCCTTCCGACCTTAGCCGAATCAATGCCAATGCCTGTATCCTTCACAGAAAACTCAACGGTAAGTCCATTGTCGCTTTGCTCTTTGACAGATGCGAAGACATATACCCCGCCCCGGTCTGTAAATTTGACGGCATTGGATACTAGGTTAATCAACACTTGTCGCAATCGCCCCATATCTCCATATAACACCGGTGGCATCTGTTCATCGAGAAAATAAACCAGCTCCAAGTTCTTTCGGTTGACTTCTACTGTAAACAGGCTGAAAACTTCCTTGATACAGGAAACCAAATCAAAAGGATATTCCTCTACCTCCATTTTGCCTGACTCCAGCTTGGTAAAGTCCAGAATATCATTAATGACCGCTACCAGCGCGTCTGCGCTACGACGGATGATATCAGCATATTCCTGCTGATCGGTCTGCAGCTCTGTCTCCATCAGCAGATCAATCATGCCAATAACACCGTTCATTGGTGTGCGGATCTCATGGCTCATCATTGCCAGAAATTCTGTTTTGGCATTGGCAGCAATCTCTGCTGCCTCCTTGGCGGCAATCAGTTCGCTGTTCATCTTCTCGAGCTCCTGCGTCTTGTGGTGAAGCAGCATGGACTGTGTCTTCAAGCGTTTGTTTGTCAGATACATTTGCACGAAGCCTTCAATTTTAGACTTGAGAATTTGAGGGATGAACGGCTTCACCATATAATCAATACCACCAGCTGAATATCCCGCAAACAAATGCTCCGCTTCCTTGCTGTTAGCTGAAATAAAGATAATCGGAATATCCTTTGTTTTCTCTCTGGCCTTGATTAACTTCGCAGTCTCAATTCCATCCATACCCGGCATCTGCACATCAAGGACTACAAGTGCGAATTCATCTTTTAATAGACATCGCAGCGCTTCTTCCCCGGATGTGGCTTTTACCAGATTATATTGTTCACTCTCCAGCACTGCCTCAAGAGCGAGCAGGTTCTCAGGTCTGTCATCTACCAGCAATATATGAATCGGTTCATGAAGCCCCATGGAATCCTCCTAAGCATCTCTATTTAATCTTCCGGTATATTTTTTCTATCCGGTCCAGCGGCTCGTAGGAATCACTATAATCGGTAAAATGTATGGATTCCTTGGCCCCAAGCACCAACACACCAAAATGACTCAAGCTATCATAAAACAACCCATGTACATGGTTGCGAAGTTCGTCGTTAAAGTAGATCATGACATTCCGGCAAAAAATCACATTGAACTCGTTAAAAGACCGGTCTGTCGCCAAGTTGTGCTCCGCAAAAATAATATTTTTCCGTAAAAAAGGATGAAACATCACTGAATCATACTTGGCTGTATAATATTCAGAGAACGATTGTGTGCCCCCGGACTCCAAATAATTTTTGGTATACAGCTTCATTCGGTCGATCCCGTATACGCCTTCCTTCGCCTGCTGTAAAGACAGGTTATTCATATCCGTCGCATAAATGCGAGCCTTATCATATAAGCCTTCTTCATGCAGCAAGATCGCCATAGAATATACTTCCTCACCAGTGGAACAACCTGCATGCCAGATTCGAATGTACGGATACGTTCGTAAAATAGGAATGATTTTCTGCCTGAAGTTCAGAAACAGCTCCGGGTCACGGAACATCTCGGTCACCGGAATGGAAAGGCTTTGTACCAGTCTATCGAAGGCGCTGCGATCATGCAGCACCTTCTCCTGTAGTCCTGATATCGTGCTTACATTCTCGGACTGCGCATGATAATAAACACGCCGCTTAATCGAAGGCAGAGCATAGTTACGAAAATCGTAGCCGTACAGCCGATGTATACCTTCCAGCAACAGCTCAATCTCAATCATTTCCCGCTCAGTATCATTCGATTTCACTTCATTAGCAGCATTATCCGCCATATCCTTAGATGTCATAATCTCTCTCCAATTCCTAAATAGGTTTTGCCTATGCCGCTCCAATCATGTGTCGATTTATATTACCCATTTTTTTGGGTTACGAATACAACCAAACCCGCATTAATGATAAAAGCTGTTCGGTTTGAATCGGTTTTTTCACATAATCGGAAGCGCCTGCCTCAATACACTTGGAACGATCATCCTTCATGGCCTTGGCTGTCAGGGCAATAATAGGCATCTTCTCGAATTGTGGCATTAGCCGGATACGTCGCATCGCTTCATATCCATCCATTTCCGGCATCATCATATCCATCAGCACCAGATCAAAATCAGGTGTCTGTTCCAGCAGTTCCAGTGCTTCTCTTCCATTTTCCGCAAAGGTAACCTCCATACGATAGCTTTCCAGCACACTGGACAGAGCAAATACATTACGAATATCATCGTCTACCAATAATATTTTTTTACCTTCAAACAGCTCTTCCTTGTTGTATAGCTTCTGCAAAATTTTGCGTTTGTCCTCTGGAAGGTTCGCCTCTACACGATGCAAGAACAACGTTGTTTCGTCCAAAAGCCGTTCCGGCGATTTAACATCCTTAATAATAATAGACTCTGCATATTTACGAAGTTGCGTTTCTTCTTTGCTATCCAGATCTTTGCCTGTATAAATAATGATCGGCAGATCAGTTAGCTGCTCATTCTCTCGAATACGATCCAGCAGTTCAAAACCAGTCATATCGCTCAGCATCAGATCCAGTACCATGCAGTCATACCGCTGGGTAGCCAGCTCATTTAGTGCTTCCTGACCTGTCGATACCGCCGTAATGGCAACATCATCATGATCGATCAGCTCAATAATGGATTTACGCTGATTATCATCATCTTCAACCACAAGAAGACGTTTGACCATCTGGTCCGTATACGATTTGATATGTGAAAATGCCTTATCCAGACTTTCCTTCGAAGATGGCTTTTTGAGATAGGCAATCGCGCCCATCATCAAGCCCTGCTTCACATCATCTATGACCGAAATAACATGCACTGGAATATGACGTGTCGATGAATTTCCTTTTAGCTCGCCCAAAATGGACCAGCCATCCATCACAGGTAATTGAATATCTAATATAATAGCGTCCGGCAAATAAGACCGAGCCATGTTGAGCCCATCGTCTCCTTGGAGAGCGATCAGGGCCTTAAAGCCCCGGCTACGGGCCATATCGTACAAAATATTAGCAAAATTAATATCATCCTCAATAATCAGCAGCACTTTATCCTGCGAGGTAATCTCGTTTCGGTCATCCCCCGGATGTATAATGTCCGCCGCTTTGTTTTTCGAAGGCATCTGATATAATGGCAACCGTTTTGCAGGCATAATCATGGGAAGATCTGTCTCTGCCGAGGCTGCGACATTCTCAAAATCCGAATTCACAACCGTACCGTTAAATTCCTCTCTCGAATGAGAATCCATATCCTCAGCCGTTGGCGTTTGTTCCGGCAAATACAGTGTGAAGCAACTGCCCTGTCCCTGCTCGGATTCCACCGTAATAACGCCGCCCAACAATCTGGAAAGCTCGCGGCTGATCGACAGACCTAGTCCTGTCCCTCCGTACTTCCGGCTGGTTGTACCGTCTACCTGCTGGAAGGCTTCGAAGATCAGATCCGTTTTATCGGAAGCAATCCCAATGCCCGTATCACGCACGGATAGAGCCAGATAGGATCTTCGTGGATTTAGCAGACCGGGAAGCTGTTCTCCGTTTGCCCGGGATACATTGAAAGTAATAGAACCTTCCGTGGTGAACTTGAACGCATTGGACAGCAAATTACGTAAAATTTGTTTGAGACGATAACCGTCACTGATAATGGCATCCGGCAGGTTCTCTTCGATTTCGGTATGCAGTTGAAGCTCACGTTGGGCTGCAACCGGAGCAAAATTCTGCTCCACAAACAGTTCCAGTTCCTTCAAGTGGACCGCTTCATGGTTAATATCCATTTTTCCAGCGTCCACTTTGGATAAATCCAGAATTTCATCAATCATTTTCAACAAATCGGCGCCTGACATATAAATGGTTTGTGCATATTCCACTTGCTTTGGCTTGAGATTGCCTTCCTTGTTCTCAGACAAGAGCTGAGAAAGAATAAGCAAGCTATTTAGCGGAGTGCGTAGCTCATGAGACATATTGGCCAAAAACTCGGATTTGTATTTGCTTGTAATTCCTAGCTGCATTGCCTGTTGCTCCAACTGAGCTCGTGCATGTTCGATCTCGTCGTTCTTTTCTTCTACTTCTCGAACCTGTTCTTCTAGCGCTCTAGTTTTGGCAATCAGTTCAGTATTAAAATGCTCCAATTCTTCTTGTTGACGTTGTAACAATTCCTCTGAACGCTTGAGTTCTTCTGTTTGCTCCTCCAAATTTTCGTTGGAGCGCTTGAGTTCCTCTTGCTGAGTTTGTAGTTCTTCGGATTGGCATTGCAATTCCTCAGTAAGTGCCTGAGATTCGCGCAGCAATTGCTCTACACGCATCCGTCCCTTGATATTGTTCAGAATGATCCCCAAGCTCTCTACTAATTGAGCAAACAGCTTGGTTTCCAGATCACTGAAGCGATCCAGTGACGCTATTTCTACAGCACCGATACACTCATCCTCGAACAAAATAGGAAAAATCATAATTCCCACGGGCTTACTTTCTCCTAAGGCAGAGCCTATGGACAAATATCCGTCAGGAGCCTCTGTAATCAAGATCGGCTTACGATCCAGAACACATTGTCCGAGCAAGCCTTCGCCCACAAGGATAACGTCCCTAATCGAATTTTCGCCAGTCACCTTTGCATAGGAACCGTATAACTTAAAAAGGTTGTCTTCTACATCTTTCCCTTGCAAATAGATGGCTCCATAGCTGCCTCCCAAGATGGGCGTAAACTCACTAATGAACATCTGAGCAACCTGCTCCAGTGAATTCACACCACGGAACAGCTCAGTTACCCGAGCAGTATTGGCATTAAGCCAAGTTTGATCCTTCTGCGTTTGAAGGACAGAATGCTCAAATCTCCGCTTTTCTTCCAAGTCTCCGGCCATTTGTTGAAATACACGAGCGACCTCCCCGATTTCATCCTTGGAAGAAACACTCATTCGGCTAATGGCCCTGTATTTTCCCTTGCCAAAACCATTAATCATGAGATTAACGATATTTAGACCTTTGGCAATGCTTGGGAGCACCCACAAAATAACCAGTAAGCCCATGATCAGACCGGCGGCCATCAAAATTGTGGTAATCTGCACAGATTCCTCATAAGCCTGATTGGCTTGCTTCATGTCGTTATCAATCTCCCGATCCTGAAAAACGGCAAGGGCATTAATGCTATCCATTGCCTCCTCTTGTGCAGGCAAACCAGTACTATTGCGGAAAGCGTTAGCCTCATCAATGCGATCTTGTCCCAGTAAGGAAACTAACCTTTGTTCGTAACTTAGAAATTCATTCCAGGCGACGGCTACCCGATCAACCTGCTGCTGCTCTTCACTAGTGCCTGAATTTGTTTGCAAACTTGCCAGCACTTTCGTTCCAGTAGCAGAAATATCATCAAGCTCACGTTTGGCCTCGCTGACGGAGGAGCCAGGATTCAAGATCAGGTTGGCCATAACTTTGGCCATATCATTCACCTGACCGCGAATAGCCGTTGTTTTCCGGACCTTCATATATCGGTCCTGGTAAACCTGATTCAGCTGCTCATTCAGGCTCCCCATACGGTCATAGCTGATTAGCGTCAGCACAAGGAGGATTGCCATAAGCGATCCAAAGCCGATCAGCAGTTTATTTCTGATTTTCATGCAAGCTCTCTCCCTCTTTCAATGAAATCCAGATCAGGCACTTATCATCATCACGATCCTGTGGCACCTCATTACGAAAAAATGCATCCAGCATCGCTTCTTCATTCCATTCCTCATACTTACGCAGACACCCAGTCAGATACTCCAACTGCTCCTCATATTCACCTTCCACCGCCTCCAGCAAACCATCCGTATACAAAGCGATGTGTCCAGTTCCTTCATAATGAATCGTGTGCATTTCTGCATCAATCTTATCAAACAAACCAACCGGGCTACATGCACGGTCAAATTTGGTAATGCTGCCATCCTGGTTAAACAGCAAACCGGGAGGATGTCCCGCATTTACATAGTCAATTCGCCGTGAACGGGTATCAATCACCATATAAATCGCCGTAAAATAATACTGTACCAGCTGCTTGCCCAGATCCAGTTGATTAAAACGGCGATTCAGCTCTTGTATGACTTTCTCTGGCTCCACATATGTGGTCACCGTATCCTTAAGTACAGACGCAATGAACATGCAGAACAACGAGGAAGAAATGCCATGCCCCATCATATCAAGCAAAATGATGGCATATCGCCCCTCCCCTAGCGGATACCATGAATATAAATCCCCCGCCAGTTCAAAGGAAGGCTGATAGAGCGCATTCACTTGCAGCACTGGGTCATGGATGGCAGGACTAAGCACCGCCTGCTGCACCATCGCGGCCAGCTTCAACTCATCCTGAATTCGCTGATCCCGATCCTTATGCCAGTCCTTCTCCTGTTTGAGACGCAAGGCAGACCGGATTCGCGCCATGAGCTCTACCTTGTTGATCGGCTTCGTGACGTAATCGACGGCTCCCACATCTAGTGCTTCGGCCAATTTTTTGGAATCGCCTACCGCCGTTACCATAATAATCGGGATATCTTTTAAATGCTCATATTCCTGCACAATACTGCAAGCTTCAATGCCGTCCATTTCAGGCATCATCATATCCAACAGCACCAGATCAATATCGGAAGGACGGGGCCTGAGACTAATGGTACGATCGCCGATTCCCAGATGCTCCAACATTTCTGCGGCCGAGCTAGCAGAGATCACATCCCGATAATTTTCTTTTTTCAGTATTTCACGAATAATAATGACATTCGTCGGGTTATCGTCAACAATTAGAATTCTCATTGGCCTCTCCTTATCTGTAACTCATGTATTATACTATACCTACTTAAACGGCAACACCCTTGTTGATTGGAAGTAGTGTTTCCGTAAGAAGGCATTCCAAAAACATAGATAAGGAATGAGGCTAAAACCCCATTCCTTATCTATGTTTTTGGAGGACCCGCGAAACACTTGTGCTGCGGTCAACTTCCTCTTTTTCGAATCTAATGTCACTTTGCTTTTATGGTGAACAGCAATATCACGCTTTTTTAGCAATGACCAGCACTTTACCCTGATCCAGTTCTTTTTCATAAAAGTCAGCTTCGGTATCTGTAAATCCCAAAGAAGTAATTTTAGCGCGAAGCTCATCGCCACGGGAACGGAACAAGTTGGCTAATGAATCGAAAACGCCCTCTTCCTTAATCCCGATTTCCTTGGCATCCACCGTATCGGCAATACGATCTGTCCGATCCTGATCATGAGCGAGCACGAACACATCCTCATAACGATAGCCCGTGTTACGCAACTCATTTACTGCTTCAACGGCTTGTACACCGTTATCTACCACTTTGGCATAAGATTTATGATTGGTCTGATTCATGTTTCTCACGCTCCTTTAAGGATTGACTTCTCTGACTATTACACTTCACATATCCATTTGAAACTTCCATGTTATGTCACGCCTCAAAAAAATCGATTACCACTCCGTTTCATCAAAAAACTCAACATACTTAGGTTTATCAGAATTCTCATCCATAAACACTTTGATTGCACGTTGTCCGCGTACATAGACCTCTCCGTCTTCCGCTGTGAATTGCGAGCCACCCAGCGCCTGATCCAACGTTTTCCGTTGCAGCGGCAGCCACTTATCATTTACCTTGATTCGACCAGCAGCAGGATCTACATGCACATAAGAAACGACGTCCTCACGCATACCTACGACAACATCTGGATATTGGTATTCTGTAGAAAGCAGCAGCATATCCTTTTTGACTCGTTGTGGCTTGCCTAGCTTCTTCAACACATCCGCACGGGTGTCATCCAATGATATGCCATTTAAGGTATGAAAATCTGCTGGTACAGCATGTGGAGCGGGTATCGTCTGCACAGTCCTAACCATATGCCCCGCTGTTTGCGGGGAAACGGTTTGCTGAACCGTATCCTGTCCGGAAAAGGGAGTGAGCAAACCAGCAGCTAGTAATAACGTCTTCATCATAAATCTCACCCTTTCAATGAATTTCCTGTAGTTTACGATTCAGCCACTATGCATGCTACTGACGCATTTTCTGCCACACCCCAGCAGCGATGTCTACATAACCCAACCAGTTTTTAGCCGATTTGGCCGCAGGCTCCTCATAAGTCGCATTGTAGCTCTGAACCGTCCGCTCCGTTGCGGTCAAAGGTCTATTCGGTGTCGTTGCCTTGATCGCGTGATCCGTTCTGGAGGTATTACTCGCCGCGCTATGCGATTTCTGAAACCGTGTCATTAACGCTGTTGAAGCCTGCTTGGCAGCCAGCGTCACTTCGCTGAGTACCTCTCCCAAGTTTCTAACCGATTCCATCACTGGCTCCACTTGCTTCAATTTATGATCAACGTCTGCGGTGATGTCATTCGCATGTCGAACCGTTTGTTTTACTTCATAACTCAGTTCATCTATCGTTTTTTGTACATCCTGCAAGGTTTGAGTCACCTTATCCAGAGAGCCTTGTGCTGCTTTTAACGTTTTGATGAGGAAAATAACGAGAACTGCAAATGCGATAGCAATAATAAAAATGCTGACCTGTGTTAACATAGCGTAACCTCTCTTTCGTCTTTCACGATGATGTTTATGATTACTGCATAGTTACCCTTTAGATTCAGACACGAAACAACGTCCAAGCTGGCTTCTTCTCCGCTCCAAACGTTATGATTCACGGACTCTCGCACCGTTTAAAACACCATATAACGATGGCACAGCCACGAATAATCTATAGAAGTCACTGTCATCTGCAACCACGCTCTATCGGAGCGTGAGTATGCCACATTATATACAACTAAAGGAGGATACAGAACATGCTAAAATGGTCCGCTTTATTCTTAATTTTTGCTGTGATCGCCGGGATCTTGGGTTTTTTTGGTATCGTCGTGTCCATAGCTGCTACAATCGCTAAAATATTATTTGTGATATTTCTGGTATTGTTCGTCATTTCACTCTTTACCGGAAGAAAACGGGTTTCATAGTTATCGGATGTTAGCTGCACAAGAGCAATATTCTAAATGTTTATAAAAAAAGGATGTTCCCACCCTGGTTAACAGGGCTGTGGAACATCCTTTTTTGATGCAGCTTTTTAACAGTTAGCGGCGCTTTATTGAATCACGCTGCCCCCAAACAGGAAACGATCCTGCCAAGGCTTGCTGAAATCCGTAACTTTTACACCGCCACCCGCTACAGAAAACGTATGGAGAAGCTTGTTGTCTCCCAAATATACAGCTACGTGTGTAATCGTTTGGGAGGAGTTATCCAAGGACGTGTACGCCCCGGAAGATGCATTATAATTTGTAAAGAAGAGCAAATCGCCACGCTTCAGCGTAGTCATGTCCGTATTCGGCTGACTGTTTTGCTTGATCCACTCACCCTGTGAACGAGAATCTGCCGGAAGCTGGATACCTACAGCCTGACGGAAAATTTGACGGGTAAATGCCGAGCAATCAAAAGTAGCCGTACTGTTGCGATCTGAACCATATTCATATGGAGTTCCGAGATAAGTCATCCCCGTGTTAATAACCTGGTCTATTGCAGCCGCTGCATCACCGGAAAACATGTTCATAGTTGACACAGGAGAGGCTGTCGCAGGTATTACGGTAGTATCAGGAGTGGTTGTCACCGGGGCAGACACAGGCTGCTGCACAACAACGCCCTCACCAATACGAATATACTGTGGAGACGAGCTGACGTAGCCCACCGTACCATCAGCTTTGGTAACCTTGAACCAATAAGCATTACTTGGGTCGGTAATCGTTACGACATCCCCTGCATTCAAATAGCCCAAAACCTCGGAAGAAGTGGATGCCTCCGCCCGCAAACGAACGGACGTTTGAATCGTGGCTTTCGTTTGACCGGCAGAACTATTCACTGAGGCCACTGCCTCTTTAGCTGAAACATTTTTAACTGACTCTGTGGCTTCCGATTTACGAGTAGTAGACGGGGTGACAGCAGCAGCGACGCTGGTAGCGCCAACTTTTATGTACTTGTCGGAGCTGCTAGTGTATCCGGTTACTCCATCAGAAGTCTTGATCTTATACCAATAGCTGTTCGTTTTCTCCAATACCGTTACGGCCTCTCCCTGCTTCATAAAGCTGACTACATCCCCTGTAGTCGAAGGACCGGATCTAAGCTTTACAGCCGCCTGAATAACCGCCTTCTGTCCTGTGGATGCTGTTGATGCCGCTGCGTCAACCTGACCCGGCGCCACATGAATTGCTGCCAACAGCGCGGCTGACGTCATGAGCATTCCCATCACGCGTCTTCTCAATGTTGCACCTCCTGGCTGTTTTTACGAATTTGAAGAGCATATCCAATTCCGACGAATATAGCCGGACATGCCTTCATTATAGTAAAAGCAGCAGGAAGAGAGATATAATCCAAACGTCACAAAAGGAAGCGTATACGCCTTTTACATATAGGTCTAAAGTCACTTTTAATACTAACAATTTAATAATTAATCTATAATTTGGGTTCTACATGGACATGGACATGCATCGTGTTATGAACCTCTTGCAGGCGTTCCTCAATCCGGTCGCTGATCCGATGCCCTTCAATCAGGCTGAGTTGCGGATCCACCTCAATGACCACATCCACCAGCGCATGATTGCCGTGTACACGTGCCTTAACGTCCCGAATCCCCTCTACTCCAGGTATACAGGCAATCGTACTCCGTAAGTCAGACAGTTCTTGCTCATCAAATCCATCGGTCAAGCTGTGCGTGGAATCCTTAAAAATATCCCACGCTGTTTTACATATGATGAATCCTACCGCGATCGCAGCTACAGTATCCAGCCAGGGTAGCCCGAACTGTGCGCCGATAATGCCAACTGCTGCCCCAACACTGACAAGTGCATCCGATAGGTTATCCTTGGCCGCTGCCAGCAAAGCCTTATTGTTAATTTGCCGTGCCAGTCTGTTATTGTAAAGGTACACTCCCAGCATAATCACCGCACAAATCACAGCTACACCCGCGGAGGTGATATTCGGTATTTGCTTTCCGCCCTTAAAAATGCTCCCGATCCCATCAATAAGCACCTGCAAACCGACGACAGCCATAATAAAGGACGCCAACAGCGCCGCGATCGTTTCTGCCCGAAAATGTCCATAGGCATGGTCAGAGTCCGGTGGTTTTTGGGAAATTCTCAGCCCCACCAGTACAGCAACCGACACGACAATATCGGTGACATTATTGAAGCCATCCGCCCGCAACGCGCTAGAAGCAAATATATATCCGCTAATCAGCTTAAAGGCGGACAGCAAGAGATAAGCAGCAATGCTCACCCACGCCCCACGCTCACCTTTTCGTATTTCTTCATAGACATTTACCACAACGTAGGACACTCCTTCAAGTATATAGTTTCCAGCAGAACGATCTCACCGGGCCCAAAATAAAAATAGCAGCATCGCTGCCCTGAATAATAACAATTTGTCTTTGGTTAACTGTTATTTTCAGGATAGCAGACGAACTTTGTGTGGGTCTAGAGAAACAGTCTTTCCGCTCTGCATCGCTGTAGTAACAACGAAAAAGTATTGCCAGACCCCATTCCTGTAGGTTACACAAAACATTTTTTCCTTCACACAAAAAACAGACGTTTTCTCTTCCACCCCACCCGAGATGTGTGTTATCATTGTTGCCCTTGTCCCTTCTTTTAAAAACGTATAAAATGAGGACACAGCCGCGTTTTTCTTCAATCCAGCATGATTGACATGAACCTGGCGGCAACAGGAGGAATTTATTCATGAGCGATGCCAATGAACCACGTAAAGTTAATCTCGCAGATGCCATTCGGGAAAAGCTGGCACAAAAAAAACAGCAGTCCGGCGCTTCACAGCAGGGCGGCTTTCAAGGCGGTTCCACCAAAACACTGAAAAGCCAAAATACGAAGAAGCCGAACAACCAACGCCGTCGTACAGGCGGATCATAATCCACCTCATAGCCTTAATAGGGTATCAAAGGTCTGGCGTACCTCACTGCCAGAACCAAGTAAGCTATGGGCAGGTACAAAAACGAAAAAGAGGAGTCTCCCTGCCATCTTAATGGCCTCAAGGAGCTCCTCTTTCGTTTATCTAGTTATTTGAAGTTAGCCGGTTTGAAGTTTAGCCAATTTCTACCGGATACATACGTTCACGCAACTTTGTGATTTCTTCATTTTCCAAGTACTCATCATAGCTCATCGTACGGTCGATTACGCCGTTTGGTGTAATTTCCACGATGCGGTTCGCGATCGTTTGAATAAACTGGTGGTCATGGGATGTGAACAATATAGTACCATCAAAATCAATCAGACCATTGTTCAGCGCTGTGATGGACTCCAGATCCAAGTGGTTGGTCGGTTCTTCCAGCAGCAACACATTGGCACCGTTCAGCATCATTTTCGCCAGCATACAGCGAACCTTTTCGCCCCCGGACAGCACACTTGCTTTCTTAAGCGCTTCTTCACCAGAGAAAAGCATACGTCCCAAGAAGCCGCGCAGGAACGTTTCGTCCTGATCCTTGGAATATTGACGGAGCCATTCCACAAGATTCATGTCCACACCTTCGAAATAGGTGGAATTATCTTTCGGGAAATAAGCCTGGCTAGTTGTAATCCCCCAAGAAAATTCTCCGCTGTCTGCTTCAATCTCGTTCATCAACACCTGGAAGAGCGTCGATTTAGGCAAACCGTTCGGACCCACAAACGCGATTTTATCGCCCTTGTTCACTACCAGACTGAACTCGTTCAACACTTGCTCGCCTTCAACGGTTTTACTGAGACTGTCTACGGTCAGCAGTTGTTTGCCCGCTTCACGCTCAGGCTTGAAGTTAATGAACGGATATTTACGGTTTGAAGGACGGATATCGTCCAGCGTAATTTTATCCAGTTGTTTTTTACGTGAAGTTGCCTGTTTGGATTTGGAAGCATTCGCGGAAAAGCGCTGAATAAAGGCTTGCAGTTCCTTGATCTTTTCTTCCTTCTTCTTGTTCGCATCACGAGTCAATGCAAGCGCAAGCTGGCTGGACTCGTACCAGAAGTCATAGTTGCCGACGTACATCTGGATTTTACCAAAGTCGATATCCGCAATATGCGTACATACCTTGTTCAGGAAGTGACGGTCATGGGATACAACGATGACGGTGCCTTCATAGTCCATCAAGAAATTTTCCAGCCATTGAATGGATTCGAGATCCAAATGGTTGGTAGGCTCATCAAGCAGCAAATTGTTGGGACGACCAAACAACGCTTGAGCCAAGAGAACGCGTACCTTGTCGTTCCCGCTCATCTCAGACATATTTTTATCATGCAGGTCACGCGGAATACCAAGACCGATCAGCAATGCAGCTGCATCCGGCTCGGCATCCCAACCGTTCAGCTCTGCAAATTCGCCTTCCAGTTCACCGGCACGCAAACCATCTGCTTCGGAAAACTCCGTTTTAGCGTACAACGCATCCTTTTCCTTCATGATTTCATACAGACGCGTGTGACCCATAATAACGGTTTCCAGAACCGGGAATTCATCGTATTCATAATGGTTCTGCTTGAGGACTGCCATCCGTTCGCCCGGTGTCATGTGAACCTCACCAGAATTGGCTTCGATTTCACCAGAAAGAATTTTCAAAAAGGTGGATTTACCCGCGCCATTCGCCCCAATCAGGCCGTAGCAGTTCCCAGGAGTAAATTTGATATTTACGTCTTCAAAAAGTGGGCGTTTACCATAACGAAGCGTTACGCCGCTTGTACTGATCATATAAGCATACCATCCTTATCATTAGTAAAGTGCTAAACACAAAATTACCGACGGCAATAGTATAACACACAAAAGATCGGATTCGAACCGTAGTATAAGCATAACTGCCCCTGAATCTCATCCAATATCTTATAAATAAAATAAAAAATGCTTCTGTCTCCACGATTGTCACCTGACAAACACATGGATCAGAACCATTTTCATGTTTTAAATTCGCCGTGAGGACAGACGCGTTATTCAGTCGCAGCATTGATTGTTCTGTGCGTCGTAAACGTCAGGAAACCCCGACACCTATCGGAATGAGGTACATGCCCGCTTCATCATCCTGTTTGATTACGACCTCCACGTCATAGACAGCCTGGATCAGCTCAGATGTAACGACCTCTGAAGGTGGGCCGTTCGCTATAATACGTCCTTCCTTCATGGCAATCATCACATCGCTATACCGAATAGCCTGATTGATATCATGCAGCACCATCACGATGGTCAGTCCATGTTCCTGGTTTAACTGCCGAATGAGCTCTAAAATTTCAAGCTGGTAGTACATATCCAAATAGGTGGTCGGCTCATCCAAAAATAAAATTGGCGTCCGCTGTGCCAAGGCCATTGCAATCCATACACGCTGCCGTTCTCCTCCTGAGAGCTGATCTAACGTGCGAGTTCTACGCGTGTTCAGATTAGTACAGGCTATCGCCCACTCGATCGCTTCCTCATCCTCATCACGTCTCGCTGTGAACATATTCTTATGCGGCAACCTGCCGAAGCTGACGAGTTTTTCTACAGTCAAGTCGGAAGGTGCCTCGTTCTGCTGATGGACTACCGCCAGTTGACGGGCCAGCTCCTTGGGCTTGTAGTGGGCTATCTCCTTGCCGTCCAGAATCACCTGGCCCAAGCGGGGAACAGCATTGTTGGACATCACGCTGAGCAGCGTCGATTTGCCGCATCCGTTGGGACCAATTATGGTCGTAATCCGTCCCGACTCAATAACAGCATTAATAGCGTGCAGACGATCCGTTTTCCGATCATATGAGAAGGTTATATCCTTAATGTCCATAGGTGCGATCCGCCTTTCTGATCAGGAATATCAGGAATGGCCCGCCAATGACGGCCATAATAATAGAAGCCGGGATTTCATTGGGAGCAAGCACTGTCCGCCCCAGTGTATCCGCGAGCAGCAACAGCAAGCCGCCGCATAATGCCGAAAATGGAATCAGCCACTTATGATCCGAGCCAACAAGGTAGCGGGCACAATGCGGAACGAGCAGGCCGATAAAGGCAATTACTCCTGCGATGGCTGTAGCCGTTGCTGCAAGCAGCACTGCAATCACAGAAATCAAAAGTCGTGCGCGCGTTACATTGAATCCTAGATTTTTAGCTGTTTTATCTTGAAGGGACAAGAAATTGCACCAAGAGAACACGAGCATGGCTAAAATTAGCCCAATCCCGCCATAGGTCACAATAACCTCGACATCTACCCATTTTTTCATAGACAAGGTTGATGTGGTAACCTGGTTAATGCTGGTGACCGCATAACTACCTCGATAGTTAAACGACTGACCTAGACCGGAAAAAATGGCGTTCACAGCTACCCCGATCAGAATAAGACGAATCGGATGCAAGCCAGATTTCCACGAAAACCCATAAACCATTAGGCAGGCTAACGCACCGCCAATAAATGAAAAGAACGGCATCCAGAAATAAAGCGCCGGAAAGACCGTCACCGCAATCAGCGAGATCAATGCCGCTCCCGAAGAAATGCCGATAACCCCAGCATCCGCCAGCGGATTTTTCATGACGGCTTGCAGCAAAACACCCGCTACTGCAAGGGCTGCACCTGCCATTACGGACACGAAAATTCTCGGTAGTCTCAGGTCCTTGACCACATTCACCTGATCATCTGTACCTGTCCACAATCCGGTCACCAACTGACTCAAATCCACCTTGAGACTGCCTGTCATCGCTGAATACAGCATGACGCCAACGAGTAAGACAATTACAACAATAAGGCTCCAACCTTTTTTGGTCATGTCATCAGCTTCCTTTAATTCGAAGGATACAGCATTTTCATCAGCTCATCCAGCGCCGAGTTTGCCGCTAAATTCCCTGTTGTGCCAAACAACGGTTCAGGCAGATCATAGACATGCCCATTTTTCACAGCGTTGAAATGCTTCCAGATATCGTTAGTTTTGAACTCTTCATCGAACATTTTCACTACTTCATCCGGCATCCCGTGTGCAGCGCGCAAAATGATATCGGGGTTGGATTGCTGCAAGGCTTCGGTATTGTGGGCAATGAACTCCACTTTCTCGCCCTGAACCACATTGGTTCCGCCTGCAATTTTAACCAGATCCCCAATATAGGAATGCTCTGTAGCCACCAGATAGCTTCCCGGTACTCCCAGCAAAATCAATACTTTAGGGGATTTCTTCCCTTTGATCTTTTGTTGAATCTCGGCTACTTTCGCATCCAAAGCTCCATTAATCTCTTTGGCCTTATCGGCTTTGTCAAACGTGTCTCCCAGTTTTTGGATTTCTTTTTGCATATTCGCGAGACTTTCAAAATTTAAAAATTCGGCATTGATTTTCAAATCTTTAAATTTAGGCTCCAGATCATATTTCAGTGTCGTCACCGACAGTACGTCCGTCGGCTTCAATGACATCACTTTTTCCATATCAGGACTCATCGGATTACCCACATCAGGCACATCCTTGTAACGGTCAGGCAGCACTTTCGTGCTTGTCGGCTTGCCTGCCAAATCCAGGCCCAGTGCATCCGTGATTTCCGCAATGGCTACCGTAGTCGCCACAATACGAGGAGCTTGAGCTTTACCGTCAGACGACTTTCCGGTTGCATTAGATGTTGCCGCTGATTTCGAACCATCGCTCTGGTTCTGCCCGGCCTGTGCCCCTCCCGAACATCCAGCCAGCAACAAGATCACGATGCCGATTAACATATACAAACCAAATGTTTTTCCTTGAGCCAATGCTATATACCGTTTCATGAAAATCCAGTCACCTCAATTTAAAATATAGAAAAACAGTAGGAGCCCCAACTTTTCGGGTATGTAAATGCTGACAAGTCTTGATGCCGGGGCACCAAGACTTGCTCGCATACAAACTTTGCTGTTATTCAGACTACATTGATTATCACAACCTGAGGCTACTTCGCTTTTAGGCTTTCTTCATCAAATTGGAACTGAACTGTATACCAGTGATCATACGGCACTCCGCCAAGGACCAAACCAGGCACAATGACGTGTGTGTAAGCACCCATTTTCTGAGACAAATCCCCTACCTCGAATTGAACGACACGTGTATCGCCGGATGTCGAGATTACTTCCACATCTTTCAGGGTACCGTTTTGCTCTACTTGGAGAGCTGGCATCCAGGAGCTATTTTTCAAAGTAATTTGAATATAGCGCTTGTCTCCCTTTTCAATCAGTGTAGCTGGCTTGTCGAGATAACCGTCCATAACGGAAGCTTCACTCGTTTTATCTTTAAATACGTTGTAATTAATCGTGTATTGCTTCTCGGAAGCCGTTTGAACCGGTTGCTCAACTGCTGGTTTTGTTTCAGCCACAGATGCAGTTGTTTCTGCTGCCTTGTCCGTAGAAGCTGCTGTTGGTTCAGTTGCGGTTGCAGTTGTAGCTGCATTGACTCCCTCACCTTTAAGCGATGCACGGTCAAATTGAATCTGTCCGCCGAATTTCTCATTTAGAATGTATTTCTCAGGCAGATATACCTGTGTGTACACACTCAACTTTTTATCCAGATCAGGCACTTCGAACGCAATAGTGTGCGTGTCACCTTTTGTGTCGGAAGCCACAATCGTTGGATTAGCATAGCGGCCTTCAAAGTCCGTTTGGAATAGCTTCAAAGCCTGGTTGTCCGTAACGGTTACATGGGCCTGAACTTTACCATCTTTCACAATCAATTTCGCTAGATTTTGTACAAAAGGAGCCACCAAAGAATCTTTATCCGTTCCGTTTGCAAGCACACGGAAGTTCGCAGTGTACTCTCCATCGGCTAAGTTATTTTTCCCCTGCTCTACTTCTTCTGCTTTGGTTTGGTTGTGATAAGATACATTACTGGTATCGAATTTAAATTCAAAATCGTATACCTTCTCTACCCGATCCTCAGTCTTAAAGACCATCGGAGTGGCACTTGCCACTTTAGGGGCTTCATAGACAACTAGTTGCCCTTTCACATTGTTTTTAAAGTCATTTACGCTAAAACGAACGTGCTTCGTATTGCTTGCTGCATCTTCCTGGGTCACTTCTGCATCTCGGTAGTCTCCGCTTGCGTTGTCCCAAACGCGCAACGCCTTCACTTCATTACTGTTTTGCAGCTTCAGACCTACAAACCGTTTGTCGCCTTCCACGACCAATTGCGCCGATTCGTCAGTGATGAAGCGTTGAACCGGAGAATCCACTGCTGTTGAGCCATCTGACAATACGATACTGAATTTCAAAGCATATTTGCCATTGACAAGCTTGTCAAAATCTAATTTGACGATAGGATCTGTAGCTCCTGTAGAGGAAGGCTCGACAAAGCTGCGAATAGTAGCAGGCTCGAATTGAAATTGCACATCATATACGTGATCATATGGGATGCCACCCAAATCCAATCCAGGTACGATGACATGTGTATTCACTGTCACTTTATCCGAGAGATTTGGCACTTCAAATTGTACTGTTCGTGTATCTGCGGAGGTCGATTGCTCAACCACCGGAGCTTCTGCACCATTTACTTTAAAGGTTTTGATCCAGCTGCTCTTGTCCATTTTGATCTGAATCACATTTTTACCGGACTGTTTTAGTAGCGTGGCTGGTTTTTGCATATAGCCATCCATCACAGATATTTCATTGCTTCCATTTTTGAGGACGGAGAAATCAATGCTGTATCTGCCGTTTTCAGTTACGGGAGTTGTGCCGCCGTCTGTTCCTTTTACCGCAATGCTGCTGCGGTCAAATTGCAGACGAAGCTTATGATCCATCTCATAAACTCCACCCGGGTAGGTCGTGCTCACGTGTACTTGTGCATTTAAAATCGCGTCCAAATCCGCTACTTTGAATTTCACAACACGTGTATTAGCATTCTTGTCCTCACTTACGATATCTGCATCTGTCAACGTTCCGTTTTGTTCTGTTTTGAACTCCGTCACTGTGGCGCTGTCTTTGATGGTAAAGGAGGCTTCATACTTGCCTTTCAATGCCGTCAGTGTCGCTGGAGATAATAAATATTGCGCCATTGCCGATTTTTGATCCTTTGTTGCGTGCAATGCATCGAAATGGATTGCATACGTTCCATCAGCTAAAACCTTTCCTGGCGTACCTGGCGTCCCAGGATCAACCGGGGATGTTGCCGTTCCTAATTGGAGATCGACATTATATGTTTCCACATAATTTAACTCAGGCCAGTTGATGCTTACCCATGCGTTCAGCTTGGCAGGCACTTCTTTAACCTCAAACTCGATAACACGTGTATTCGCCGTTTGATTTTCGCTTACTACGGCCGTATTGGTCAAAACTTCGTTTTGTTCTACTTTAAAGCCATCAATTTGCTTACTGTTTTTCAATGTAAAACGTACATACTTCTTGCCATTACGTTCAATCAAAGCGCCTGGTTTCTCTGTATAACCATCCATCATTGACTTTTCATTGGTTCCATCCTTTAAAAGGGTGAAATCCAGATTGGAACTTGTTTCTGGAGAGGTTCCATTTCCTGTAATACTATTCTTATCAAATTGCAGACGAAGCTTATGATCCATCTCATAAACCCCACCTGGATAGGTCGTGCTCACATGTACTTGTGCATTTAAAATCGCGTCCAAATCCGCTACTTTAAATTTCACAACACGCGTATTGGCGGCCTTGTCCTCACTTACAATATCCGCATCCGTTAACGTTCCGTTTTGTTCTGTTTTGAACTCCGTTACTGTGGTGCTATCTTTAATGGTAAAGGAGACTTCTTTTTGCCCTTTCGATACCGTCAAAGTCGCTGGAGACAACAGATATTGTGCCATGGCTGACGCTTGATCTTTTGTGGCATGCAGCGCGTTAAAGTTAATCGAGTACGTTCCATCCGCCAAATCTGATGGTACGGGTACAGAGGCCAACTGAAGATCTACATTATAAGTATTCACGTAGCCCAGCTCAGGCCAGTTGATGCTTACCCATGCGTTCAGCTTGGCAGGCAGTTCTTTTACTTCAAACTCGATCATTCGTGTATTCGCAGTTTGATCTTCACTTACAACAGAGGTGTCGGTTAACACTCCATTTTGCTCTACCTTGAAACCATCAATCTGCTTACTGTTCTTTAATATAAATTGGACATATCGTTTACCACCACGCTCAATTAGAGAGCCTGGTTTCTCCGTATACCCATCCATCATTGACTTTTCATTGCTTTCATCTTTCAAAAGGGTAAAGTCCAAATCAGCGAGTTTCTCTCCTGTATTAGGAGGCGTTACCGGTGGTGTTACAGGTGGAACCGTTGGATTCTCCGTTGAGTTTTTAAGTCTCAAACTGGAAGGATCAAACTCAATCCATTCCTTCACTGAACGGTCTGGATCAGTATCTACATACCATGGAGAACTGCTATTAAATCCAAACTCCGTATTTACATTTTGATGGAAATCATAAACATCGAAGCTTACAGTCCCGGAAGTTTTCCCAGAATCCACCTCTATTTTTGCGGGAACTGTTTCCCCGTTTTGTTCAACTAAAAATTTCGAAAGACCTTGAGATTCCGCAAACTTAAATGAAAAATGGTATTTTCCATTCTTAATGATCAAATCTCCAGGATAGGTATAGTTTGTTTTGAAGCTTGAATCCCTAGTGCTACCGCTGACTGTCTTTCTTAAAGGTTTGTAATCGATCAGGTATTCTCCATCTGCATAGGTCGCATCAGTAGTGGTCACAGCATTGGTAGGCTCAGCATATGTGCTGGGCACTTCTACCGGAATCTCATAAGTAGCATAAGTAGCACTAGTGACTGTAGTGCTTAAATCGGGCAAATTCGACGAAGTGGACTCACCCTCAGGTGTTGCTCCTACATATGGTGAAAATAAAGAAAACAACATTAGAATAGCAGCAAATGTCGTTATAAATTTGTTAAATCGGCTTTTCAAGATGATGTATCCCCCTACTTAAAATATACTCATTTGGAGCTTTGAAACTAAGCTCCAAATGAGTATTCAATTTAAAATTATATTTTCAAAAAGAAGTCTTAGATATCGCTGTCGTCGAATTGGAATTGAACAACATAGTCGTGATCGTACGGAATACCACCCGTGTATTCTGCAGGCACACTTACATGCAGTTTAACGTTCAATTTTTGAGACGGGCTAGTTACAGGGAATTCGACTATTCTTGTATCCCCTGATGTGCTTACTACAGTCGCATTCACATACTGACCGTTTTGTTGAGTTTTGAATTCAGTAACCCAAGCACTTTTGGTAATAGCTACTCTCACTTTATATTGACCATTCGTAACAATCAGTGTGGCTGGTTTTTTCACATAACCATTTGTATCCATGTAAGATGGCTGAGTCGTTCCATCTTTATAAACGGTATAAGGCAATTGATACGTTCCATTAGGCAAAGCTGCGTTCGCTTTATTGGAAGAAAATGGAGCTAGTACCACAAAAACAAGCGCTGCCATCAGTACAGTAAGCATTACTTTTTTCAAAGACAATTTTTCCATACGATTCATAATCATGTTCATGTTCTTAATCTCCTTTTAGTTTTATTTTGGATTAGATTTCGTCGAATTGCAGTTGTACATCGTACTTGCCTGTGTAGCCGATTACTGGAATTGTGATTTCAGCGTAAGCATTCACTTTTGCATTCAGATCAGCAACTTCGAATTCCACTACACGAGTGTTGTTCGCAGTATCTGTGCTTACCACAGTCGCATCTTGCAATACGCCATTTTGCTCTACTTTGAACGTTGTAATCAGATTGCTGCTTTTCACAGTCAGACGAACGACATTTTTGCCATTAGCTACCGTAACCTGAGCAGGCTTCGTCAGGTAGCTATCCAATCGAGAAGTTTCATTGGTTTGATCCTTCAGAACGGTATAGTCTACGTTATACGTGCCGTCGGCTGCTGCCGCTTTAGCTGAGAATGGAGCAACGAGTGCAAAAACAAGAGCTGTCATGATCAATGCTACAAATACCTTCTTAAAAGAAAATTGCTCAAAGCGATTCATTACCATATTCATATCTACACACACTCCTCCATTTTTTATGCTTCAATTTGTGTTGATTTTATGAACGATAAAGATGGCTTGAATTTACTTCTTGGAAGATTTAGTTGATTTCGCTGACTGGACGGCTGCTATTTTTTTGAGGCTTTTGGAATCAAAAGCGAAGCGGATCGTATAGTCATGATCGTAGTTATACGCAGGGACAGTAACATGGATTTTAGAGATTAACGGGCTGTTCACACTCGTAACTGGAAATTGTACGGTGCGGGTATCGGTTTTGGCATCCTTATGGATAACCTTTGTATCGATGATTTTGCCTTTGTAATCTACTTTAAACCCAGTTGTCCATTCGCTATGATTCAGCTTAATTTGCATGGTCATTTGACCTTTTTTTACATACAACTTAGCTGGTTTTTCAAAATAATCATTAGCCATGGACACCGAATCATTTTCTGCCTTGAGGATATTGTATTTGAGCGTGTATGTACCATCCGCCAATTTTGGAGAAGCCGCAGCGGCTCCTACAGATGACGAAGTTGGCCAAAAGCTCAGCACACTCACCAGCAGAAACACAGCAATAATTGCAGAATACCCCTTCTTCATTTTGACAGCAGTCCCTCCCCACGAGAATAAACTAATTGATTATCATTCTCAATTGATAGTTTAAAAAAAATAGCTCTTTTCGAGCTTGTCTCCCCACCTCTCTATTCCATAATTTCGCAAAATCAAGTAAACCCATCACCAATATATCTTACACTTTTCGAAAATGTCAATATGTATTTGTGTGTACGTAATCCCTTGATATATGCTATTTTTTAATAAAAATTTGTAGTTCCTTCTTCTATAATTCGAATTACTCTCTTTTATTTTTAGTTCAAAATTTATTTAAAAATTTGCTTTTTTCAATTGACAATCCTCAGTGATATTCATTATCATTCTCTTATACATAAATGAAAATGATTATCATTATTGTTTAACTTGAAAATTGCAGGAGGAATAACATGAAATCTTATGTGTTGTGGTCATCCGCAGCGCTTTTATTAACAGTTACCGGATGCAGTAATGGTACCTCGACCGCAGATCACAAACCAGCCAGTGCTTCCGTATCTACCGCTTCAAGCACGAGAAGTGGCGCGACGATTCAAGTTACTGATTTCTCAAAACGGACGTTGGCCTTTCAAAAGGTCCCTCAACATATCGTTGCGCTCAGCAATGGCGATCTGGATATTATTTACGCATTAGGCGGGACAGCCGTGGGCAGACCCAACTCCAATGGACCTTCCGTCGTACCTGCTGCTGAAAACGTTCAGCAAATAGGCTCCACTCATGAAGTAGATCTGGAGAAAATTACGATGCTCAAACCGGATGTCGTACTAGGCAACTATCCTATGAATGAAAAAGACATCCCAGCCATTGAAGGAGTCGGTTCACAGCTGCTGCTGACGGGAGCCAATTCAGTTCACGATATTCAGTCGCAAATTACGCTGTTCGGACAATTAATGCAAAAGCAGGCTCAGGCCGTGAAGCTAAATCAGCAAATTGACCAACAAGTAGCTAAGCTGCAAAAGGAAACCGCTTCTGCCTCTAAACCGAAGGTGTTGCTGGTCTACGGAGCCCCGGCTACGTATATGGCGGCACTGCCAAATTCACTAAGTGGAAACATTCTGGAAGCTGCGGGTGGCTCGAACATCGCCGCTGATTTTCCGGGCCTGCAAAATTTCCCGCAATATGCGCAGCTGAACACAGAACGCATCATACAGGCTGACCCTGACTACATCTTCATCATGACCCATGGCAATACGGAAGATGTTAAGGCCGCATTTATAAAGGAAATGCAGGAAAATGCAGCCTGGAACGGAATCCGAGCAGTCAAAAACAATCAGGTCGAGGTTTTACCTTCAGATCTGTTCGGTACGAATCCGGGCACACGTGTCACTAAAGCGCTGGATTTGATACATCAAAAGCTGTATCCGGCGAAATAGGCGATGGAGATGAACAAACTACAGCGCGCCAGAAGACGCACCATCGCCTGGATTACCCTTCCGATTCTACTGCTGGCCGTCTCTGTGTACGGTCTGGCCTACGGTTCGGTGTCGATTCCACTTCAAGAAATCTATCATGTTTTGCTACATAATGATGAATCTACCTATCGCACGATCCTGATGGATCTCCGTCTACCTAGAGTATTAGTAGGTTTACTGGTGGGAGCTTGTCTTGCAGCTTCCGGAGCACTTCTTCAAGGTGTGATGAAAAATCCATTGGCTGACCCTGGCATTATTGGTGTATCGGCTGGAGGTGGACTTGCCGCCGTCATTACGATGGTGATGCTTCCACAGCTCAGCTACCTTCTTCCGATAACCGCCTTTTTGGGAGCCTTTCTGAGCGCAATCGTCATTTATCTGCTGGCTTGGGACCGAGGGGCATCGCCTGTCAAAATTGTGCTCGCTGGCGTTGCGATCAACGCGCTGCTGGGCGCACTCACCAACGGCGTAATGGTCATGTACAGCGACCGCGTACAGGCCGTTCTTCCTTGGCTATCCGGCGGATTAAACGGAAGAAGCTGGCATCATCTAGAGTTTATGGCGCCTTACGCCATCATTGGATTAATCGCCTCTTTCTTTGCAATTAAACCTGCTAATTTACTGCTGCTGGGCGACGATTCAGCACAGCTGCTTGGTCAGCGAGTAGAGCTTCAACGTATGCTCATTATCCTGCTGTCTGCCCTGCTCGCCGGTACAGCGGTCAGTGTAGCCGGACTAATCGGCTTTGTAGGGCTGGTCGTTCCCCATGTCATACGGCTGCTAATCGGGGAAGATTATCGTTTCCTCCTCCCCATTTCCATTGTAGGCGGTGGAACGCTGGTTGTCCTGGCAGATACGGTGGCACGATCCTGGTTTGACCCGATTGAACTGCCTGTAGGTATTTTGTTGGCCGTCATCGGGGCACCGTTCTTCTTAATCCTGCTCAAGAAACGGGGGAGTTTCGGATGACAGCCATTCAGGGGGAGCATATCTCCTTACAACGTGGGTATTTCAAGCTGGACGATGTGAATATCACCTTGCCCGCTGGTCAGCTCACAGCGATCGTCGGACCGAACGGTTCAGGCAAGTCCACGCTTTTGCGGATTATGACCCGGTTGCTCAAGCAGGATCAGGGTCAGGTTTCTGTGCTGGGCAAACCCGTGCAGGAATACAAGCGGCGTGATTTTGCCCAGTCGATTACAATGCTACCGCAAATGAAGGATATGCTGCCGTTATTGACGGTCCGCGAGCTGGTCGCTTACGGGAGATCTCCTCATGCCAAAGGCTTGAGGGTACGCCATACTGGACAAGACCAGCAAATCGTGGACCATGTCATGAAGATCACGGGCATCCAGCCCTATGCAGATCGAATGTTCCATACTCTATCAGGAGGTGAACAACAAAAAGCGCGAATTGCAATGGCTTTGGCCCAACAAACAGGTATTCTTTTGCTCGATGAACCGACCACTTTTCTGGATATCGCCCACCAATTTGAAGTTATGGATATGCTGCGGCGTATCAATCACGAGTCCGGCTTGACGATTGTTATGGTACTGCATGATTTGCAGCAAGCTGCGGCCTATTGTCATCATATGATTGCACTTAAAAAGGGACGAATCGCCGTTGCCGGCGAACCCCGTGAGATTTTGACGTCTGCTTTTCTTCGCGACATTTATGAAATGAACGCTACCATCAAATTTGAGGATGGCTATCCGGTTATTATACCGACCATACCACATCATTCAGGAGGAATTTAATATGGTTATCGTTACAAATACATCTAAAATCACACCGGGCAATGCACATTTACTCATCGAAAGATTTAACAAAGAAGGAAAAGTTGAAAAAATGGAGGGCTTTCTCGGTCTGGAAGTACTGCTGACTGAAAACACGAAAGATTATGAGGAAGTAACCATCAGTACACGCTGGAAAGAAAAAGAGAACTTCCAAGGCTGGACGAAAAGCGAAGCATTCCGCGAATCCCATAGCCATCGTCAAATTCCAGACTATATTATTGAAAATAAAATCACGTTCTATGAAGTTAAAATCGTTCGTCATCCCATCGCCAACAGCGATTCCTCTTTGGCAAGTGATTCCGAAGCAGTTTAATCCTGCATTATAGCTAAAAACCAAAAAAAGCGGCTCGGCAGGCAAAATTAATTGTCCGCCGAGCCGCTTTTTGTTATAAGGATTATGTCGAATTCCTCAGATTGTAGTTGAGCAGCGACGTCCAATTTTCAGCGTCTCTCCGTGCCCAAGAACATGAATGCGTTCCTTCGCAATACCCATACGCTCACGCTCCGCTTCGATCCGATCCAGCGCCTCTCTTGGCGTATCATCCGCCAGCTTGAAGGCTCCGTAGTGCATCGGAATCATCTGATCTGCGCCACAATCTACAAACCCTTGCAATGCCTCCTCCGGTGTCACATGCTGCGAGGTCATGAACCATTCCGGTTCATACGCACCAATCGGCATAAAGGTCAGGTCAATGGCAAAGCGCTCGCCAATCTCCTTAAACCCACGAAAATATCCGGTGTCTCCCACAAAATACAACGTTGGTGCATCCTTTGAGTCTGTATTCGAATGAGGATGGGATTCCGTGACGGACGTGGCAGAGCCAATCACCTGCTGCTCATTTTGCAGAACGTATCCACCCCAATGCGAAGTGTTCGTATCAAACGGCGTGCGTCGTGTCCAATGCTGGGCTGGAACAAACGTGAATCGAACCCCTCCTACCGTAAAATGCTCCCACCATTGCAGCTCATGACAGTTACGAAAACCTTTGCGGATCATTTTCGACTTTAATCCCGTGGGTACGAGCATCAGCGTATCTGCACGATATAATTTCCGCAACGATTCTAAATGTAAATGATCATAATGGGAATGAGACAGCAGAATGATGTCCAGTGGTGGTACATCCTGAATACGAATGCCGGGCGGAGCCAACCTTTTATCAAAAGCCATACGCTCTGCCCATACCGGATCGGTGACGATATTCAGCCCAAGATACTGGATGATAAAGGTGGAGTGTCCCACCCAGGTGGCTGTCGCCATCTCCCGATTGCTATGCAGAAATTCCAGCTCCGGGGGATGGTTTGGCACGACGAACGTATAATCCTTTATTTTGCTGCGTCGCTCCTGCCGCCATTGTCTGAATTGCTTGATTGTTTTATCGGTATTTACATGATCCATATTGTTAAAACGTACTTTGGGCATGATGCAGCTCCCTCCCTGATGAACCCGTTCTCCAAAAAACACAGCGGTTCAATTTAACTATATATTGTCACTCGAGTGTGAACATAAAATGATACAACATCCTGATATATGTAAAGTATAATTCAATCACGTCTGTAAAGGAAATTCTGCGATAATACAGCAAAAACAGACCTCCCGTATCAATCAGGAAGGCCTGTTCTACCTGTAGTTGTCAGTCCTGTGGATTTTTAAAGCGTGCCGAATAAATAAACAAAAACGCTATCGCCACGACAATAATGATAGGTGACTCGTACATAATCGTAAAATGCTCGAAAGCAGCCACTCTAACTCACCCTTTCTTCCCTTCATGTCCGCGCACATATTTTGCATCGAACAGAAACAATCTTAATATCAGGATCAGCGAAGGGATCAGCACCAGCAGACCCGCAACAAACGCCGTAATCAACGCATACGCCATCGTAGAATTTGTAAAGCTGTCGTAGACATTAATGTAGGGATACAGAACATACGGGAGATGCGAGCGGCCGTAGCCATACCAGGCAAATGCAAATTGCAGCATCACCAATATGAATGAAACCCCCAGATGCCGCCGCTGCCATACCAGATAAACTGCTCCTGCAAAGCATATGAAGGATGCAACAAACATCCAGGCTATGTTCAGCATATTGGTAAAATGATCTGGATTTTGTTTGTTAATCTGAAAAAATGCGAGCAGACTCGCAACAATCGTTGGACCGCTCCAAAGCAGCGCATATCCCCGTACAATTTCAAAAGCGACCTTGTCTCCCGCCCTTTTGGCATAATAGGCCAAAAACATCGCCGAGATATACAGCACGCTCACCAGCGCCAGAATAATAACCGCCCACGTGTAGGGATTACTTAATAGCTGACCCCATTGCAGGTGTACACCTGTACTGTTTTCTATAATAATGCCGCCCTCCGAAATAGCGAGAACTGTGGACAGTGCCGCCGGAATCAGCAACCCTGTCGCACCGTACAACGCCATGTAGACGATATTATTTTTACCGGAATGCCCATACGTATTGTATGCATAGTACACTCCCCGGATGGCAAGAAGCACAATCGCAATACTGCCGGGAACGAGTAACGCCGTACCATAGTAATATGCTGCATCCGGGAAGAACCCGTTTAATCCCACCACAAAAAAGATGAGAAATACGTTTGTTACCTCCCACACTGGGGATAGATACCGTTGAATGATATTGTGGATTTTGTTCTGGTGGCCTGTTAACACACTGTAAAAGCTGAAAAACCCTGCACCAAAATCAATGGATGCCACAAGCAAATATCCGAACAGGAACGTCCACAAAATGGCGATACCTACAATTTCATAGCTCACTTGCCTTCAGCCCCTTCCAGGCCCAGCTGCCTTATCTCTTCCACTGCATCCTTATTGCGGAATAGCTTGCTGAGTACCTTAATGGCCGAGAAACACAACACCAGATACAAAATAACAAACAACACCAGCATCCACCCGACACTCGTAGAAGTGGTCGCTGCTTCGGAGACCTTCATATATCCGCGTAAAATCCACGGCTGTCTACCGACCTCCGCAAACATCCATCCGAGCTCAATAGCTACCATCGCCATCGGCCCCACCAGAATGAGCGCCAACAGCAGCCATCTGGGGTATGGTTTGCGGCCTGGCAAACGCTTGCGGATCAGATATAACAGTGGAATGACGAGAATCAGCACTCCTGTGGTGATTTTAAGGTCAAACATATAATGAATAGACAGCGGCGGACGCTCCTCCACCGGATAGTCATTTAATCCCTTAACCTCCGTACTGGGCAAATTACCAGCCAGCACACTAAGTGCATAAGGCACTTTCAAGGCATATTTGATTTCACCGTTTTTATCCATGTATCCGCCATATACAAAGGGCGCGTGCGTCATCGTATCAAAATGCCATTCGGCGGCAGCCAGCTTCTCCGGCTGATATTTGGCCAGAAATTTACCGGATGCGTCTCCGATCATCACGGTGCTGATGGCAAACACAATGGTACAGGTGGCAGTCAGCTTTAGCGCCTTTTTAAAATAAGGGTGATTACGCCCTCGCAGCATGCTGTAAGCAGCCAGCCCCATCAGCACACCAGCGCTCAATGTATACGAAGAAGCCAATACATGGGACACTTTGGTTGGCGTAGCCGGATTTAGCATAGCCTCGATGGGATGAATATTTGTCATGACTCCATTTTTGAGTGTAAAGCCTTGAGGTTGGTTCATGAACGAGTTCACAGTCGTAATAAAAACCGCTGAGGCAGACGAGGCAATCGCTACCGGGATGAGCAGCATCAGGTGAAAATATTTGCTTTTAAACCGATCCCAGGTATACAAGTAGATGCCCAAGAATATAGCTTCGATGAAAAAAGCAAACGTCTCCAAAAATAAGGGCAGCGCAATCGCTTGTCCAGCCACACGCATAAAGGTGGGCCAAAGCAAGCTGAGTTGCAGACCAATGGAGGTGCCTGTAACGACACCCACGGCAACGGTAATGACAAACCCTCGCGCCCACCGTCGGGCCAGCAGTGTATAATGCGGATCACCAGTTCGCAGCCCGCGCCATTCTGCTAGTGCAATCATTAAGGGTACGCCGACGCCGATGGATGCAAATACGATATGAACAAACAGGGTAATTCCGGTCAGCATCCGGCTTAGCAATACAGGGTCCAGTGAAGACAAATGGGTTTCACTCCTTCATTTCACATTTTAAACATCGCAGATCACTCTGGATTACCAACTAAGGAGTCAAGCGAGCTATGCTTTTAATTACGGCATATAGCATGATGGCCGCAATTACTATACATACAATAATGAGCGTTCTTTCCTGCTTGCGGAACATAGGAACGCCTCCTTCACTTATCTATTGGCGCATTTTGGTAACCTATTCACAGTTTGGTTCATTCTATCGAGTTTTAACCCTGCTTCTGCATTGAATGTAGCAGTATTTCTTTTTAGTGTTTACCTGAATTAGTGTGAGATATGTCATTGTGTTTTTCCTGTATACGCGAACTTATCTTTGGAGACATTCGCAGAATGAGTTACAATACAGATAAGCTATATATGGAGAACTTTTGAACAGGAGGCTGTACTGAGCTATGAAAATAACATCTATCGAGCCTACTCCCAGTCCGAACACCATGATGCTGCATCTGGATGAGCGACTGGAAGCGGGTATCCGCAGAACATATACACGGGACAATGAGCGTTCCGCTCCCCCATTTATCCGGCGCATGCTGGGCATTGAAGGGGTCAAAAGCGTGTTTCATACGACTGACTTTGTAGCCCTTGACCGCAAAGGGAATGCAGATTGGTCCACCATTCTGGGTCAAGTCCGGGATCAGCTAGGCGAGGAAGGCGCTGACGCCAATTGGGATTTGCCAGAGGAAACCTCTGGAGAAGCATTTGGCGAGGCACAGGTCTTTGTGCAATTTTTCCGTGGTATTCCAATGCAAATTCGAGTCAAGGCGGGGCAGCAGGAGGAACGAATTTCCTTGTCCGACCGCTTCGTGCAGGCCGTTACCCGTGTAGCGAGTGCAACGCTGATCAAGGAACGCAAGCTGAGTGATTACGGCGTCCGCTACGGTGAGCTGCCGGACATTGCACGCGAGGTCGAGCAGGAATTGGAGGCAGCCTTTCCGCAAGAGCGGCTGGAGCAGATTATCCAACAGGCGATTGCCCACGGCGCAAACAACAGCGAATTCGTAGAGGAACGCCGCGAGTGGAGCGATGCCGAGCTGGAGAAGGCCCTGCAGCACGAGGATTGGCGCACACGCTACGCTGCGCTGGATCGGCTGGAGCCGACGCCTGAGCATTTGCCGCTTATCCGGCAAGCGCTGCATGACGACAAAATGCAGCTACGGCGGCTGGGCGTCGTCTATCTGGGCGATATTCGCTCACCGGAGGCGATGGATCTGCTAGCCGAGGCGCTGCGCGATCCTTCAGCGGCAGTACGCCGCACCGCAGGCGACACGTTGTCGGACATCGGCGACCCGGTCGCTACCAGCGCAATGATCGGAGCCTTGTCGGATAGCAGCAAGTTGGTGCGCTGGCGGGCGGCACGTTTTTTATACGAGGTTGGAACCGAGGATGCACGTGATGCGCTGGAGAAGGCTGTCGATGATCCCGAATTCGAGGTTAGTCTGCAGGCTAAAATGGCGCTGGAACGCATCGAATCAGGAGAACAAGCCGCGGGCACAGTTTGGCAGCAGATGGCCAAGCGGAACTCTTAATTTAAGATTCTACGAGTGATTTTCAAAAAATTGTCGATTGTCAGAAGATGTACAGGTACGATATACTGTAGTTCGCTATACAATAAAATATCATGTCATACACCTCATCAACCCTGTTTTATGATGAGGTAGAGGTCGCGGATGTAATCAGTACACCGGAGGAGACGATAAGAGCCGTCTGAGATTCCAGTGGAAAGGTACACCCGCCGAAGTATGCGGAGTTAACTCTTTGTAAATACTCCGAATGCTGGGGCTGCTAACCGAAAGGAGCAGAACTGTCACACGCTGTCCTAACACAGACACGTGTGTTGAGCTATCTTGTTATAGAAGAAGGTATGGTGCGGAATGCATAGACAAAACCGCAGGCGTATTCCCTGCGGTTTTTTGATTTATATACTCCCCCTCCTTCTGGCTCTTGCCCTGACATGAAATACAATTTCATGAAGGAGTGTTTGAACGTGCAACACAAAGCAACACCTGACGCAACCTTGCGTAAAAGTCTCAAAGCCCGCCATATGACGATGATCGCCCTCGGCGGCTCTATCGGTACGGGCCTGTTCCTTGCCAGTGGAGGCGCGGTTGCCGAAGCTGGACCCGGCGGTGCGCTGCTGGCTTATGCAGCAGTTGGCCTCATGGTCTACTTCCTTATGACCAGCCTCGGTGAGTTGGCTACATTTATGCCTGAATCCGGCTCTTTTAACACCTATGCAGGTCGCTTCGTCGATCCGGCTTTTGGTTTCGCCATGGGCTGGAACTTCTGGTACAACTGGGCGGTAACGATTGCTGCCGAATTAGCAGCAGCGACCGTGCTCATCAAATATTGGTTCCCGGAAAGCCACTCTGCCTGGTGGAGTCTATTATTCCTAGCCGTAATCTTCGCGTTGAACGCATTGACAGTCAAAGGCTACGGTGAGTCTGAATACTGGTTCGCCATGATTAAAATTGTGACCGTGGTCATCTTTTTGACCGTAGGTGTGCTGATGATCTTCGGCATTATGGGTGGCCCTGCGGTCGGCTTTGCCAACTTCACGGTAGGAGACGCCCCGTTCCATGGCGGATTCTTTGCTGTATTGGGCGTATTCATGGCAGCCGGCTTTTCCTTTCAGGGAACGGAGCTGATTGGGGTAGCCGCTGGAGAGAGCGAAAATCCGCGTGAAAATGTACCGCGCGCCATCCGTCAAATCTTTTGGCGCATCCTGTTCTTTTATATTCTCGCGATTCTCGTGATTGGGTTGATCATTCCATACACCAATCCAAATCTGCTGCGGGGAGATATCAGTGACATCGGGGTCAGCCCGTTCACGCTCGTATTTGAAAAAGCAGGGCTTGCGATTGCTGCTTCTGTTATGAACGCCGTTATTTTGACTTCCGTATTATCGGCAGGTAACTCGGGTATGTACGCGGCAACTCGGGTACTATACGCTTTGGCACGGGAAGGTAAAGCCCCGCGTTTCCTCGGACGTATCAATAGACGAGGCATTCCTATGAACGCTCTGCTGATCACGACCGCTGTCGGTATGCTAGCCTTTCTCGCCTCCCTGTATGGAGACGGTGTAGTCTATAACTGGCTGCTGAATGCTTCTGGAATGTGTGGGTTTATTACGTGGGTCGGGATTGCAGTCAGCCATTATCGTTTCCGCCGTGCCTTTACTGCACAGGGCCACAGTCTGAGTGAGCTTCCATACAAAGCCCGCTGGTTCCCGTTTGGGCCGTTGTTTGCCTTCGCTCTGTGTATCATTGTCATTATCGGGCAAGGGGCGGATGCCTTCACCGGACAGGAGATTGACTGGAAAACGATGATCGCTACGTATATGAGTGTGCCGCTGTTCCTTCTGCTGTGGCTCGGCTACAAATGGATCAAACGTACTAAAATCGTTCCGTTAAAAGAATGTGATTTGAGTCCAGATGCTTCTTCGGATAAATAATAGAAAACACTAAAAAAAGCCCGTCTCCACATATCAGGGGAAAACACGCTGATAAACCTGGTCCAAGACCATTTATCCGCATTTTCACCTGTATATGCCAGGAGACGGGCTTTTTCTGTTTATTTGGAGGAAGGTTCCAATGAAGCTGACAAAGACATGGATAAGGCACGACGACTTAAAACACCGTATATAACAGCAATCAGCGTCAGCACTGCTGAAAACAAGTACAAATTAACGATGCCTAGATGATCTGCAATCCAGCCCATTAACAGGAGCGAAATACAAAAGGTCAAACTTGTCAGTGTGGCCTGGGCAGACAGCACCTTGGGCAAATCATGTACGGACACACTCATTTGCATCATCGTGCGGCGGGATACGACAGACATTTCCGCAGGTAGTCCCATCAACAACACGATAAGCAGCGTCAGCGGCGGTAATGTGTTCAGTGCGTACCATGCTGTCAGCAGCCCATAACCTGCCATCCCCGCCAACATGGCGGGCAGCAGCCTGCGCTGCAAATGCTTGACGCATGCGAGGACAACGATGCCGCCGCCAATCGCTCCTGCAAAATAAGCTGCATTGATGTATCCCCACCATGCCTCGCTCTTGTGCAAAACCTGCTGGGCGAAAGCAAGCGTGAACGCGCCTACCCAAACCGAACCCCCTAGAAGGTCAATCATATCCATAAAAATAAGAGCTTTCAGTCTGCGACTGGCTCCGATAAGGCTCCAGCCTTCACGGAGTATTTCCTTTTTACGTTTGGGAGGTAGTGCAGGGCTCTCTGATTCCGGGCCATACAGTGTATCTTCCAACTGTGCAGGAGGCAAGTCATGATGTCCTTGCCCGGGCTCAGTACCAGTTTCGGAAACCAAAACATCTCCACCTCGCACCCTTGTTCCAGGTTGCAGCAAATAATGGGCTTTGCCCTCTAGTGGATCTCGAATCAAGCTAGTGAAGATCATTGCTACCATATAGAGTCCGCCAGCCACTAGCAGTGTTTTTTCCGAGCCTAGCATGGCTACGAGCACACCACTAAGCCCCCACCCCGCTAATTGCACCGTCTGATCGCTGACCGACACCAGACTGTTTGCCCGCATGAGTCCTTCCCCGGACGCAAGGCGGGGAATCAGCGCATTACGTGCAGGCGTGGTCCAGCCGTCCAGAAAGGACATGGCTGCCACCAACGTAAACACAATCACCCATATCGGCTCCGTACCCGCTGACCACAAGTGGCCCAGCAGAATAGCGAAGAAAACCAGTTGTCCGAACTGAGAAACGAATAAAATAAAAGGAAGCTGGAATCGGGCCAAAATGAGCGGTGCTAAAAAGCCGCTGATCATCTGTGCTCCCATTCGCAGCAACGGAACGAGCACCGAAGAGAAGATGGAGTCCGTTTCATGAAAAACCAGAGACACAAGTGCCATAATGTAAAGAATGTCGGCCGCATTAGACATGGTCTGCGTGCCAAGCAAATAGGTAAAGGAACGCTTGTGCATATAAATAAAATACTCCTTTGTTAATGTAGCTTTTTACAGCAAGATGATTAAGTCCATTTCAGGGTTACACGAAGATTGTCGGTACTTCCTAGATCCGTAATCTGATAGGAAATGGATTTCAAACCGAGTTGATATAAGGATTGTAAATCCTCCTTGAGACTTCGCTCCGTTCCCTGATAGGCAAAGGTAAGTGTCGTCCCTCCCTTATTTACAATCTTACGTACCTGTTCCTTAATGTCGGCGGATGATTTAACCAGACCCTTGCCGTCTTGCAGCGGATATTCGAGGGTATTGTACAGTTTTTGATACACAGCGGCCTTTGATCCTCCGGCAGTTACCAGTGCTGACAAGGTTTCCCGATACGATGTATTCGCTTGAGGATACGGCTTAACCCATGAGTGATCCCGCCGCATTTCGGTATCCGTCAGCAGATAATATGAAGTGCTTACCTCGTTCGCGCGATCCGGGGTTGGATCATCCCATGTCGTATCCATGTGATACCATCGACCATCTAATAAAACCAGATTCCATGCATGCAGCTGGCCCCCTGCTCTTCCTTCCACAATCCGGTTCGTAATGCCTGCACGTTCCAGCATTTTATAGGCCAGCAGTGAATAACCCTGACAGACCGTGCTTCCCGTTTTCAGGCCATCATAGGCTGTGTACTTTTGCTGTGCTTCATCATACTTCAGGCGAACGACGATCCAATCATGAATGGCCTTTACCTTCTCATGATCCGTCATTCCCTTCGTAATAATATCCCCCAGCACCGCTTTAACTGTGCTATCCACATATGCTGTCTGTTCCTTCGTCTCCCGGTAGCTTAGACGAATCGTAACCTGAGCGGAGGTCGTTGTCCCTGTATAGCTGAATGCGTAGCTTTTGATCGTATAATTTACATACGGATCGCTCTCCATGGCCTGTTGGATGGCCGTCTGTAATTGCTGCTTGAGACCGTTCACTCGCCCTTGATATGTAAAGGTCAGCGTTTCACTCCGCGTAGCCATTGCCTGTAAAAGCTTGTTCTGAAGCTGCTGCGATGATACGGATGGAGCCGGCTTAACCGACGTCGCATACACATTGCTGCCCCACTCCACAGCCTGCGGCAGCAACACAGCCAGCGCTGCACCCGCAACCAGACATTTTACAAGCCTAACCCCGATTTTTCTGTTCATACAGAGCGTTCCTGCCCTTCTTAGCATAGTTGTAAACAGCTATATCTTACCATAAAAACAGTTGCCCCAAACGCTCTAGTTTTGTCGGTTGCAGACGAGTAAGGGTGCAGTTCAAGACAGGTTGTGACATCATACTCGGCTATATAACAGATCGGATAATGAGCAAACATGTCGTTCGTAGAGAGTTTTATCACAGCAATCTAGATTTCCTCATGATATGGTACTGGCATCGGAAGTAAATGATATTGATTCTCATTCTAGATCAGAAAGGCTGAGCACTATGCCAGAATGTATCTCACTCCTTCGTACGCCACTGGGTCAGACTGTGCGTTTGCAATCTCTCGCCCCTCTTCATCCCTCATTGCGCCGCCGCTTAACAGACATGGGCATTAACGAAGGTTCCATCATACGGTTAAAAAAAATCAGTTTATTGGGCGGTCCTATTGTCATTGAATGCAACGGCCAGCTGGTCGGCCTTCGCCAAAATCAGGTGAAGCAACTGGAGGTTGTTCCAACATGGACATGATCGCTCTATTCGGTAATCCCAACACAGGAAAAACCTCATTATTTAACAAGCTGACTCGTACGTATGCAGAAGTAGGAAACTGGTCCGGCGTCACAGTGGAAAAGAAAACAGGAATCCTGCGTGACAAGTCTGCCGTATTGGTGGATTTGCCGGGCGCCTACTCTTTACTCCCTCTTTCGCTGGATGAAGGTGTCGCAACTCGATATTTGCTGGAAGAACCTCCTACGGCCCTGATCAACATTGTGGATGCCTCCCAGCTCCAGCGTAATCTCTATCTGACCGTACAACTACTGGAGTATGGCCGTCCGCTTGTACTTGGGTTAAACATGACTGACGTAGCCGATGCCACGGGTCTTCGTGTAAACAAGGAATTGTTAGCTGATCAATTGAACGTTCCTATCATTCCTATGGTGGCGCGTACAGGCAGTGGAAGTAAGCAAATGCTCGCTTCTCTTCGGGAGGTAAGACGTACATCCAATGCTTTTCAATTGGACTACGGCCCTGCCGTTGAAGCTGCTATTACCGATATTTGCGACTTGCTGCCAAATGCACCTGTGCCGCAACTGCGGTGGGCCGCACTGCAATGTCTGGAAGGCAATCCTGTCGTCATGGAATGGATGACGAATGAGGTACAGCGTGAACAAGTAACTGCACGCATCCACCGTTGTGAGGAAGAACTTCTCGGTAAAGGCCATGCCATCACCCCTGCTCAGCATATTCGTTCTGTACGAACAGCATGGATTGCTGATCTGTGCACCAAGGCACTCGACACCTCCAAACTCAGACCGCACAGCCTGACGGATAGGCTGGATGCACTATTAACTCACCGGTATCTGGGGATTCCGATCTTTTTGCTGCTGATGTACGCTACCTTCAAGTTCACCTTCGATTGGGCGGGTACGATCCTTTCAGATATGCTGGATGGATTTTTTTCAGGGACACTCAGCACTTGGATTTCTGAGTTACTCGTTCACTTGAACGCGTCTGCTTTTACGCAAAGTCTAGTCGTGGACGGCATCGTGGCTGGAGTCGGGGGTGTGCTTGTTTTTCTGCCTCAAATTGCTATTTTATTTCTGATAATTTCAGTGATCGAAGACTCTGGTTATATGGCACGGGTCACGATACTCATGGATCGCCTGATGCAAGCCGTTGGCTTGAACGGGAAAAGCTTCATTCCCTTCATCATCGGATTTGGCTGCAATGTCCCTGCGATTATGGCGGCACGCACCATTGAACAGCCCAGAGAACGCCTCATTACCACATTGCTGGTGCCCTTTATGTCGTGTTCAGCCCGCCTGCCGGTATATGCGTTGTTTGCGGGTGTGTTTTTCCCAACACATGCGGCAAGCATTATCATGCTGATGTATGTGTTAGGAATCATCGTTTCACTTATACTTGCCAAAATTTTTTCCAAAGTATCCATTTTGTCGGGTGAGCCCTCCCTCTTTATCGTGGAACTTCCTCCCTATCGAGTGCCGCAGGCTCTTACACTATTCCGCAGCACATGGGAGAAGGTCAAAGGCTTCGTCCGTAAAGCCGGAACCATTATTCTTGCAGGTTCCGTTGGCATCTGGCTCTTGTCCAATTTCGGTCCGCAGGGCTTCGGGGCAGAAATGAATGACAGCCTGCTTGCCACCATTGGAGGTTGGTTCGCTCCATTACTGGCCCCTCTCGGTTTTGGCACCTGGCAAGCAGGAGCTTCCCTGCTCACAGGCTTTATGGCCAAGGAAGTTGTCGTATCAACGATGAATATTATTTACCACGTTCCCGATATGCAGGGACTTGAACTACAAGTCAGACAGGCCTTTACACCGCTTGCCTCTTTTAGCTTTATGGTGTTCATTCTGCTGTATGTTCCGTGTCTGGCTACGGTAGCGGTCATTCGTAAAGAAACCCTTTCGTGGCGTTGGACCGCATTTTCTGTGATCTATCCTTTGACCGTCGCATATATCATCGCCGTTTTGATCTATCAATGTGGCAGATTATTAGGTTGGGGTTAAGTCAGGCCCTATAGTAAATAAAAGGAAGTGAATTCCATGATCAATATCATCATTTTATTGGCGATCCTCGGTTATAGTGCGTGGGTGCTGGTAAGATTTTTGCGAAAAAGCCGTCAAGGCGCCTGTGCGGGGTGTTCGTCGAGCAAGTCATGTCCTGGCTGTGCCGTGAGTTCTATGAATGAAGATCATGCGAAAATCAAGAAAAGTATTTAATTCAAAAACTCATCATCACAAAAAAAAGCGGCTCCGGGGGTTTCTTACACCCGGAGCCGCTTCTTATTTACGCTTCACCGATATACTGCCAAATGCTCACTTAGCTCTCGCGTGTGCAAGTAAACTTCACGGTACAGCTCGTATAGGCCTTCATACTGTGCCACACGTTCTGGGTTCGGGGAATATCTCACTGCTTCACGCAGAAAAGCTTCAGCGCACGCTTGCAGAGATTCAAACCAGCCGCTACCATAAGCAGCCAGCATGGCCGCTCCCAAGGCAGGTCCCTGTTCGCTTTCCAGCTTAATGATATCCGCGTTAAAAATATCTGCCTGCATTTGCAGCCATGCCTCATTACGCGCACCGCCGCCGATGGAAATCACTTCATTCACCATTTTGCCCGTTCCTCTGAGAATATCAATGGATTCCTTGAGCGAAAACGTAATTCCCTCCAGCACCGCCCGTGTAAAATGCGCAAGCTTATGCCCCGCATCCATCCCGATAAAGCTACCTCGAATGGTTGCATCTGGATGAGGTGTACGCTCGCCGACGATATAAGGCGTGAACAGCAGCCCTCGGCTGCCTGGTTCAATAGAGTTCACATCTGCCAACAGTGCATCAAAAGAATGCTCTGGTGCAAAGGTATCCTTAAACCAAGTCAAGCTGTATCCGGCCGCGAGCGTAACCCCCATAATATAATAAGCATCCTGCTCACTATGATTAAAAAAATGTGCCCGTCCCTGCACATCAATATCCTTGCGCTCCTCATAGGAAAGTACAACCCCTGAGGTGCCGATGCTGCACAGGGTGCGGCCTTCGCTCAAAATGCCAGCGCCAATCGCGCCACATGCGTTGTCGGCACCACCTGCAAAGACCTTCGTTTCAGGCGAAAGCCCGCTCTGCTCCGCAATCTCCGGCAGTAGCGTACCCGTCTGATCAAAGGATTCCACCAGCGGCGGGAACAGCGACAACGGTAGGTCAAACGCGGCAGCGATCTCTTCGCTCCACTGCTTGTTCGCAATATCCAGCAGCAGCGTGCCCGCCGCATCCGAATACTCCGTCGCCAGCTCTCCTGTCAGACAGTAGCGCACATAATCCTTGGGCAGCATAAAATGTGCCGCACGGGCCAGCACCTCTGGCTCATGCTCCTGTACCCACAGCAGCTTGGGCAGCGTGAAGCCTTCCAGCGCGCGATTACGTGCGATGTTCAGCAGCTCCGACCCGAGCTTTCCTTCAATACGACGGCATTGTGCTGTTGTACGCGTGTCATTCCACAGAATAGCCGGACGAAGCACTTGTCCTTCCTTGTCAGTCAGCACAAGCCCATGCATCTGTCCCGAAAAGCTAATACCGTCCACAGCATCTGTGCCGCCGATTCCAGCCTTCTCCACAAGCTGTTTCAGTGATGCTAACGTGCCACTGACCCAGTCCTCAGGGTGCTGTTCGCTATATCCTGCCTTCGGCTGATGGAGCGGATAAGACTGGGAGGTTTCATAGGAAACCTGCCCCTTGCGGTTAACCAGCACCGTTTTGACCGCGCTGGTACCCAAATCTACGCCAATGACATAGCGTTCCTGCTCCTGATTTAGCTTCTCCTGCATTGGAGTTCCTCCTTCCTTGTCATCGTGCAGCCGTTGTTTCATATATAAGTCCTGGTATTAGTCAGCCAAAATGTATTGATTTAATGTTGCTTTCAGATATTCCTGACGACCGGATACGTTTTTGCGTGGTGCTTCGTTCGCCAAAGCATATTCAGCCAGAGAAGCAAGCGTTGCTTTTCCAGATACGATGTCTGCTCCAATACCTTCTTTAAAGCTGCTGTAGCGCTTCTCAATAAAGTCCTCAAACACACGATCCTCGATCAGTTTGGCGGCTACCTTCAGTCCCTTCGCATACGTATCCATACCTGCGATGTGCGCAAGGAACAAGTCTTCCGGCTCAAATGATGCTCTGCGCACCTTGGCATCAAAGTTGATACCCCCACGGCCCAAGCCTTCATTTTGCAGCACTTCATACATGGTTAGTGTGGCATCATACAGATCCACCGGGAATTCGTCCGTATCCCAGCCCAGCAGTAAATCTCCCTGATTTGCATCCAGTGATCCCAGCATGCCGTTAATCCGTGCTACACGTACTTCATGATCAAAAGTATGGCCCGCCAAAGTTGCATGATTAGCTTCCAGATTAAGCTTGAAATGCTGATCCAGATCATATTTTTGCAGGAAGGCAATCGTCGTCGCCGCATCAAAATCATACTGATGCTTCGTTGGCTCCTTCGGTTTTGGCTCAATCAGGAACTGAGCGTCAAAGCCGATTTCACGCGCATAGTCTACGGCCATATGGAACATACGTCCCAAATTGTCCTGCTCCAGCTTCAAATCCGTGTTCAGCAGTGTTTCGTAGCCTTCACGGCCTCCCCAGAAAACATAGTTATCTGCGCCTAGATGTTTGCCCACTTCCAGTCCTTTTTTAATCTGAGCAGCTGCGTGTGCGTATACATCTGCATTGCAAGTCGACGCAGCCCCATGCAAATAACGTGGATGGCTAAACATGTTTGCCGTGTTCCACAGCAGTTTTTTCCCTGTAGCTTTCATATGTTCCTCAATTAGATCCACGATGGTATCCAGATTGCTGTAAAATTCCTTCAATGACGCGCCTTCTGGTGCAATATCCACATCATGGAAAGCAAAATAAGGTAAATTCAGCTTATCTAGCAGCTCAAAGGCAGCCTCCACACGTGCCTTCGCCAAATCCAGCCCGGTAAACTTGGACCATGGACGTTCCGCTGTTTCTACACCAAAAGGATCGGAGCCACCTGCAACCAGTGTATGCCAATAGGCCATGCTAAAACGCAAATGCTCCTCCATCGTTTTTCCCGCTACAATTTCCTGTGGATTATAAAATTTGAACGCAAAAGGATTGTCGGATTGCTTGCCCTCAAAGTTAATTTTAGATACCTGTTCGAAATAAGCCATTATAAGTTCCTCCTTTATAGTAAACGTTTACAAAAACGATTCTAGCACAGCCGAAAGACTTTGTCTATTGCTTAAACTAAGTTTGTTTTTATGATATAATATCAGGAATTACACCAACAGGAAGTGAATTAACCATGAATGTCACTGGCGATCAGGCGCTTGTCAAAAAGCTAAATAAATCCATTGTGCTGGAGCGTATTCGCCTTCATGCTCCGCTATCCCGGGCACAGTTATCCAGTCAAACTGGATTAAACAAGGCTACCGTTTCCAATCTGGTGGCAGAGCTCATCACCGATGGACTTGTATATGAGACGGGGTTAGGGGAATCCAGCGGCGGGCGTAAGCCTTTAATGCTGCTGTTCAACAGCCGTGCAGGCTTTGTACTCGGTATTGAGGTAAGCGTACAGTACATCAAGGGCGCTCTGACTGATCTGGCAGGTACCATTGAAACTGAGCTTACCCTTTCCCTTACTCAGCATGATCCCGCCTTTGTTATGGAACAGATTCGAAAGCTCGTTCAGGAGCTCATGCAGGCCACTCCTCCCTCTCCTCACGGTATTGTCGGCATTGGGCTGGGGGTGCCGGGTATGGTGGATGAAACCGGAACCGTTTTGTTCGCACCCAATCTGGGCTGGGAAGAGGTTCCGCTGCGGCAGCAACTTGAGGCCGAGCTAGGTCTGCCCGTCGTAGTGGATAACGAAGCTAACGTCGGCGCACAGGGCGAGTTGTACTATGGGATGGACGGCGATCACCGACAGCAGGTGCGGGATCTGGTCTACATCAGTGCAGGGTCCGGGATCGGAGCCGGGATTATCATCGATGGCAAACCGTATCAAGGAGCTTGGGGGTACGCCGGAGAGACGGGTCATATGACCATTGATTGGAACGGACGACTCTGCTCCTGCGGTAGTCGCGGCTGCTGGGAACTCTATGCTTCAGAGAAGGCGTATGTAGCATCCACATTGAAACTACCTGCACAGAATACAGCGGAATTACTGCCATTTGCTCAGCAAGGTGAAGAAAGTACATTAAACGTCCTTGATGATATTGGGCGATATTTGGGTGTGGGTATTACCAACATTGTGAACAGCCTCAACCCCGGAATGCTTATCATCGGCGGTCCACTGGCAGAAGCCAGACCTTGGTTGGAACAAAGCATGCGTGATGTGATTGACGAACGTGCCCTGCCCTATCACCGTCGGCAACTACAGATTCGTTTCTCCACGCTTGGCAGCCGTTCGACGATGCTAGGTGCCGCCTATGCAGCAACAGCTCCTTTTCTGGGGCGAGTACGCGTGTCTTTATAAGAAAAAAAGCATACGGGAACACTTAGGTTCCTGTACGCCCACTTTTCTCGGACTTTTGCAAAATCCTATAAAAAAGATTAGGGACTATAAAAAGGCCCCCTCCGCAGTATGTAACTGCGATGGAGGCCTTATCTATACCCTATAACGATCACAGGACCGTCGTCTGCTCTTAGGTTGGATTAAGCGTTCAGTACTTTTTCAAACTTGGTTTTGTTCATACCGGAAATACGTTCTTCCCCGATCAAAGTCAATGGAACGGCACGAATGCCCATATCCCAAACCTCTTGTGCAAAAGCTTCATTGGTTTCAATGTTGCGTTCTTCGTACTCTACGCCTTTTTCACTCAAATAACTTTTTACTTGACGGCAATGCGGGCAGTTTGTAGATGTGTATACTATTGCTTTTTCCATGAATATCACCTCATCATTTATTTTGTTACAACATATTTATTCATATTTCCAAGGATCATTACAGGGCCAGTGCGCTGTGCTCCAGGCTTTCAATGTACTTCTCGCTGTCCATAGCAGCCATGCAGCCACTACCTGCTGCGGTAATCGCTTGTCTGTAGCGAGTATCCTGTACGTCACCACAAGCGAATACGCCAGGCACGTTTGTTTCGGAAGTACCCGGATTTACGACGATATAACCGTTCGCATCCGTTGTAATTTGTCCCTCAAGGAAGCCTGTATTCGGATGATGACCAATCGCCACGAATACGCCGCTAACTGTAATGATTTCCTCTTCACCTGTTGCATTATTTAATACTTTCAAGCCAGTGACTCCATTCTCGTCCGCAATCACTTCTACAGGAGTACGATTAAGCGCCCATTCAATTTTGTTGTTCGCACGAGCACGATCCTGCATAATTTTGGAGGCGCGCATTTCTTCACGACGATGCACCAATGTCACTTTAGAGGCAAATCGAGTCAGGAAATTGGCTTCTTCCAATGCAGAGTCTCCACCGCCGATGACAACAATTTCTTTGCCACGGAAAAAGAAGCCGTCGCATGTTGCGCAAGTGCTTACGCCACGTCCGATATTATCCTGTTCACCGGGAATACCTAGATATTTGGCAGTTGCCCCCGTGGAAATAATCAGCGTATCAGTAACCAGTTCACCCAAACCTTCTACATCCAATGTAAATGGACGAGCCGTTGTGTCTACTTTGTTTACCCAGCCTGTGCGGAATTCAGCGCCAAAACGCTCCGCTTGCTTACGCATATTATCCATCAAATCGGGTCCCATGATTCCTTCAGGAAAACCTGGGAAATTTTCGACTTCCGTAGTCGTAGTTAATTGTCCGCCTGGCTGTGGTCCTTCGATCACCAGTGGGCTCATGTTAGCACGTGCCAGATAAATTGCAGCGGTCAAACCGGCAGGGCCGGTACCTATAATAATGGACTTGTACATATCTTGGTTCCTCCTAAAATATCATAAGTATTATATAACGAGTTTTCGGCACCGGGCGCTGGGCAGCTGCATATACTCTAAAAGTAATTCCACCAGAAGCTTATCCCAAAATGTGGACACCCGGATATTGCAAAAACGAATCACTTGTTTTGTAGCTTCTTATGACTTAGACTGATTCTAAATCCTAATTTCATTATGCGGAAATAGCTGTAAACAGTCAAATGAAGTTTTCATGAAGCGAAGTATAAAGATAAATCAGGTATGGAGGGATTATCCCCATTATGAATGACGTTTTTTTAGGTAGCTTTATTTCTGCCCTGTCCACTGGACTCGGCGCCGTGCCCATACTGTTTATGCGCAATATCACGCATCGGCTTCGCGATGTTCTGTTGGCTTATGCCGCAGGAATTATGACCTCTGCATCCGTGTATAACCTCATTCCCGAAGCAATCCAGCATTCCAATTGGTTCGTGCTGACTGCGGGAATCCTGCTCGGCTGTCTCGTATTACTGGTGATGGAAATGTACATTCCCCATGCGGATTTGGAGGACCCAGACTCCAAGACCTTTCAACTGGAGTCCAAATCTTTTCTCATTATCGCAGCTATTACATTGCACAATTTGCCAGAAGGACTCTCTGTTGGGGTCAGCTATGCAAGTGAAACTCAAAATCTCGGCAATCTGATCGCCTTCTCTATCGGCCTGCAAAATGCCCCGGAAGGCTTTATCGTAGCGTTGTTCCTTGTGAATCAAAATATCGGCCGTTTCAAGGCCTTGGGCATTGCTACCCTCACCGGAGCCGTGGAAATCATTACGAGTCTGATCGGGTTTTATTTGAGCAGCTGGGTGAACGGACTGGTACCTTACGGCCTTGCTTTTGCCGCCGGAGCCATGATGTTTATTGTCTACAAGGAATTGATTCCCGAGAGTCACGGGGATGGCAACCAGCGGATCGCCACATTCTCTTTTATTCTCGGCTTAATTACGATGATTGGGCTAACCGAATGGCTATAGCCGAGCAACACAAAAAGGCTGCCGTCTGCCTGTAATCCAGACAGATAAGCAGCCTTTTTTGGCATGTTCACATGGAGATACCTCATTTTTTTTGGTTCATGGAGCGCAGTGCTTCACGGTACTGCTCGTCCCCACTTTTGTGAGTCTCCTTCTCTCCATTGGATATTTGGGAACGTCCATCCTTTTCTTCGTCCTTCCTGGCAAAACCACGTAAAGCCGCACGATAATCCTGATCTCCGTAAGCATCTTTGATATTCTCTCGATCCTTTTCTACCTTCTTATCCGTCTGGATATCAGGCACCTTGTGTTGTTCCTCCGCATGATGTTCTTCGACGTCGATATCCTTATGCGGCATCTCTCGCGTAGAATCTATCCTTTCACGTGCCTCGGGTTCCACCTGTACAGGATAAGGACGTTTGCTTCTTTGCCGTGACTCCTCTTCCGTGGGGCGAGTTTTGGGAGAGGATTTTCGCGTCATCTTTGTATTAAATACCAGCAAAAAAATAAAGGCAACCGCAGCTACTACGATAAAAGCAATGGTCATCGGTAGCCTCCTATTCTCTTTCAGCGCTACGGTACCGTCCCGCTATCTCAGCGACCCGTTTACCCAAAGAACGACCTAGTGCAAGATCATCACCCGTTGGAAGATTAGGCGGACCATTGGGGTCTGTCTCCACTGGACATGTTACCCCTACGCCGTAATAGGAGCCGTATAATGCATTTTCCGTAATATTAGCGGGCAGTCCTACAATAATCATGCCTTGATGAAGCATCGGAGTAATCAAATTCAGAAGCGTAGATTCCAATCCACCATGAACGGTAGCTGTTGTGCAAAACACAGCGCCGATTTTATCCACCAGCTTGCCCTGCGCCCACAGATACCCCAGCTTATCAATCCAGCTTTTCAAACCGCTGCTGATGGTACCAAAATGGCCCGGGCAACCCCATATAATGGCATCCACACTCACTAGCTCATTCACATCGGCCTCATTCACATGCTTTAACAACACTTCCGTATGCTCAAGGTGTGCTCCTTCTGCGATCGAGCGAGCGAGACGTTCGGTATGCCCATTTTCACTGTCATATACAATCATGATTCTGGTCGTCATTATGCGCATCATCCTTTGTCAGCAAAATCATCTTTTTCGCATGCGCTCTTAACCTTGCCCAAAACCCATCTGAATATTATGAATCATTTGACGCATACTTTGAAAATCCAAGAACTAGGGAGGCATGTAAACATGAATTCACGCGCCATATTAGTCAACCTGCTAGTTATTATCATTATTCTGGCAGGTGGCGGAGCCGCCGCCTATTACTACAATCAATCCGCCAACTACATAAAAACCGATAATGCCCAAGTGAGCGGACAAGCAGTTACCGTTGCCTCTCCAGGCGCTGGCAAACTCACAGGCTGGAATGCTGAAGTTGGTAAGACCTACACCGCTGGAAGCACGCTTGGTAATGTAGAAGGGGGAGGAAGCCGAATTAGCGTTACGATTCCAACCGATGGTACCATCGTACAGCAATCTGCAGTCAACAACTCGATTGTTGGGGCAGGCACACCCTTAGCGAAGGCTTTTGATCTAAACAATTTATGGATTACCGCCAATATTGACGAAACGGCTGTACAAGATCTTCAAGTAGGACAGACGGTAGATGTATATATTGATGCTTACCCGGATACGTCCCTGAGCGGTAAACTCGAAAAGATCGGCCTGGCGACCGCATCAACTTTTTCACTACTGCCCACTTCTAACACCACTGCCAACTATACCAAGGTGACACAGGTCGTGCCTGTCCATATTTCCATTCAAGGTTACAAGGGACTGGGTATTATCCCGGGAATGAGTGCGACCATCAGAGTTCACAAGTAGGAGGCTGTCATGGATCAAAAAATGTCCGTCGGACGTATTCTGTCCGTGCTGCTGCTAGGCGCCTTCATTTCGATTTTGAATCAAACGCTGCTCAACGTGGCCATCCCACATTTGATGAATGATTTTAATGTATCTGCAACAACCGTTCAATGGCTATCCACCGGATATATGCTAACCAACGGGATTTTGATTCCTATCACTGCTTTTCTGATTGAGTCATTCGGAACACGTGCGCTATTCATCTCCGCGATGGGGTTATTTACGGCCGGGTCTGTCGTCTGTGCTACCAGTACCGGCTTTGCGCCTATGCTGGTTGGACGCGTTATTCAGGCCAGCGGAGCGGGCATTATCATGCCTGTGGTCATGAACGTGTTCCTGACTGTGTTTCCCCCCGAAAAACGAGGCGCTGCTATGGGGACCATGGGGATTGCCATGATGTTTGCCCCGGCGGTTGGACCAACTTTATCCGGTTGGATTGTGGAGCACTATAGTTGGAGACTGCTATTTTTGCTGGTGATTCCGTTGGCAATCATTGATATTCTGTTTGCCATACGCTGGCTCAAAAATGTATCCAAGCTAACGAAACCGAACTTTGATCTGTTGGGAACCATCTTTTCCACCCTTGGTTTTGGCTTCCTACTGTATGGCTTTAGTTCAGCTGGAGACAAGGGCTGGGACAGCAATACGGTAATACTTACACTCGCTGCCGGGGTTGTGTTTATTGTATTGTTTATCGTGCGCGAGCTGAATATGATACAGCCGATGCTGGAGTTCCGTGTGTTTAAATATGATATTTTTACCGTATCGACCTTAGTCGGGGCTACCGTCAACATGACGATGTTTGGCGGGATGCTGCTGCTACCGATCTATTTGCAAAATATACGCGGCTTTACGCCGCTGCAATCCGGTCTGCTGCTGTTACCGGGTGCACTGCTGATGGGTGTGATGTCACCGATATCAGGGGCAGTATTTGACCGTATAGGGGCAAGACCGTTGGCGATCATTGGACTGATCATTACAGCAGTCACAACCTGGGAATTCAGTCTGCTGACCGATGCCACCACCTACGGACATATTATGATCATCTATACGATTCGCAGCTTCGGAATGTCATTGCTGATGATGTCCGTCCAGACGGAAGGTCTAAACCAGCTACCTGCCCATCTCGGTAGCCACGGTACAGCCATGTCCAACACAGTACGGCAAATCGCCGGGTCTATCGGTACCGCTTGGCTCATTACTGTAATGAGCAGCCGAACGACAATTCATGTAGCGGATTATGCGAATGTCGCTACCACCGCCAATGTTCCTTTAACCGAAGGGGTAGCACAGTTGGGACAAACCCTCGCGCAAACGGCGGGCATTTCAACAGAAAGTGGTTCATCGTTGGCGCTACAACAGGTGTACCGAAGTGCCGTTACAGAATCAACGATCCATGGCATTAATGATGCCTTCATCATTGCTACAGGGATTGCACTAGCGGGGCTATTGTTTTCCTTGTTCTTGCGACGATCTACGCCGCGCCGAAGATAGACGTACAGCGTTGCGAGGCTGCAAAAGAAGGAGCATTCACCCCCTTGGATTTTAAGAGGTATGAATGCTCCTTCCTGTTTGTCATCTTGTAATTATTAGTCCTATGACCGCAATAAGCGCAGGCCATTCAAAATGACCAGTATTGTGCTGCCTTCATGCCCAATAACCCCAAATGGCAAAGCTATATCCTGCACAAAGTTGCTGATCACAAGCAGCAAAATGACACTTACCGCGAAGACCATATTTTGTTTGACCACCCGCTGCGCCTTGCGCGCCAGTGCTATCGTCGGTGCGATCTCCTCGATTCCATCGTTCATCAGTACCACGTCAGCGACCTCTAGCGCTGCTCCGCTGCCATGCATCCCCATGCCTAGTCCTACGGTTGCTGCTGTCAACGCAGGAGCGTCGTTCACACCGTCGCCGACCATGACGACATGCCCGTACTGCTCCCGCAGCATGCGAATATGGCTGACTTTGTCCTCCGGCATTAAGCCAGCATATACAGCGTCGACTCCGGCCTGCTCCGCGATCACAGCGGCCGTTTCTGGACGGTCTCCGGTTAACATGACAACCCGGATACCCTGCGCTTGCAGGCGTTTCACGGACTCTTGAGCCTGCGGACGCAACTCATCGCGTAGTGCCAGCATTCCAGCAATCCGATCATCCGCGAGGATGATGGATACGGTTTTGCCCTCAGCTTCCAGCCGGGCCCGACTCTCCATCCACTCTGGCTCTGCCAGAGGACTAGGTCCATCCAGCACATCTGTGCGACCGATTTTCCATTTCACCCCGCCTATGATGCCTTCCATTCCCCATCCGGTGAGTGCCTGCACTTGCTCGGTTGGGAGAGGATCTCTCTGTCCCAATTTAGCTTCGGCTTTGGCTACAATCGCTCGCGCCAGCGGATGCAAAGAATAACTTTCAATTGTGGCGACAATGTGCAATAGCTCATCGGCATCGTATTCTGCGGCGGTAATCCAATCCGTGACGACAGGTGACCCCATCGTTAACGTACCTGTTTTGTCAAAAGCAACAACAGAAGTCAATGCCATATTCTCTACATGTGCTCCACCTTTGAACAGAATGCCCCGTCGGGCACGGTTGGAGATGGCCGATAGCATCACTGGCATAATGGATGACACGAGCGCACAGGGTGAGGCCACGACGAGGAACACCATAGCCTTATAGAACGCTGCTGCCCACGTCCAGCCTAATGCGATGGGTGCACCGACAATGACGATCAGCGTGACAGCAACAACAATTCGAGCGTACACCGATTCGAACGTTTTAATAAACCGCTGGGAATCAGGAACTTCGGTCTGAGCCTCTTCCACCATACGAATGATTTTTGAAAATAAAGTGTCCTCCGAGGACTGACTAACCTCTACATATAGCACGCCTTCTCCATTAATGGTGCCCGCATATACTTCGTCACCTTCCACCTTATTTACCGGAACAGACTCCCCGGTAATCGATGCCTGATTCACTGCCGAAACGCCCTTGGAGATTCGGCCGTCCGCCGGAATCAGTTCGCCCGGCTTCACCAGCAGCAGGTCGCCTGGCAACAGCTGTTCAATGCCGACTGTTTCCGTCCCCTCGCGAGACAAGCGTAAAGCCGTTTCCGGCTTCAACGCCATGAGCTCAGAAATATCCTTACTACTACGCTCGGTGGTATAGCTCTCCAGCGCACCGCTGAGTGCAAAAATAAAGATCAGCATGGCTCCTTCATTCCAATAGCCAATGGCCGCAGCTCCTAGGGAGGCAGCGATCATGAGTAGATTAACATCCAGATCATGTTCTCGGATCAGTGTTTCGACCCCTTCCCTGGCTTTGGACCAGCCCCCAAGGGCATAGGACACTACATACAGAATAACCGATAGCCATTGCCACCAATGGGAGGCTCCCCATGCCATCAGCATCAGCAATCCACTACCTAGAGCTGCTTGCATCTCCTTGTTTTTCAGCATGCTTTTAAGCTGAAATTGCGGCTTGCGATTCGGACCGGGTCGTCCGCTACCACTGTTTTTTGAAAGGGTTCGGTTAGAGGGAGACAATGTATCTTGTAATCGTTGAGTAGCTTGCATCATGTCACGTTCCTTTCCATATTTTGTTCCTTGTACTAGCATTTCATTGAGAATGATATCCATTGTTAAGTGCCCTAAAATAGCACATGCTGCTTCGGGAAGTCCGAAGCAGCATGTTTGACAATGAGAATGATAATCATTTTTGCATCTATACAATTATTTTGGATTAGCGAAACTTTTGTTTTATTATATACCTTTTCTTTTCCACTTGTAAACCAGCAATGGCCTAAATAAAAAAAGATACCCGCGCCACCGCAGGTATCCTCCATATTTAAAGCATCCTATTCCAAGAATTCCGGTTATCTTCAGGCTAAAGGAAACTTCCACGCATGATTGTGTGCAGTTCCTGAAGTGTGCTGACGATCTGCGGGCTGTTGCAGTCCCAGACGCGCAGCCGCAAGGCGTACAGTGGGAACCGCTGTGTCCGGGCAAATGACCCCCGTCAGCTCATTCTCCCAGATCGAAATCCTATCCAGAGAATGGTTAATTTCATCTATTGCTACCCATAAAGGAAGCTCAGACTTTACACGTCGAACAGCCTCCATTATGCATTTTATCGTATCACTATTGTTCTCATGACCATCGACACCGGATGGAATCAACTGCTCCTCAGCCCTAATGTCATCGGATGGAGTTGGTATGACTTCTAAAATGACCGTATCGGCAAAACGTGCCAGATCTGCAGCTTGAGCCACCTGCTTGATCTGTCGTGCGCTCACTTCGGACATGTTATTGGAATTAGCTGACTCCCCCGACCGTGCGGCTTGCCTGTTCCCTGTTTGGCTTACGTTAGGCACCAAAGACGGGTCAACTGTCAAAAGCACGCCTACCCGGTATGGAATGCACCGAAGACGCCCGCATAAAGTCTGCTCTGCAACGCCGTCAATCCAGTCTCGCGCTGCCCGGAATTCGTCCACGTCAGCCGGATTGCGCACTATAATCTCCAGCTTGGGTTCTCCCCCCTGCCGCACGCTCCGCAACGCCGCACGCAGTAATGCCTCCAGCTGCATATCTTGCAAGCTTCCAATACCCACTGCATTGTTCTGCTCAATTAGGGCTATAGTGAGTGGTGATCCGTTCAAAGACTCGAATAAGCTTTCATATTGTGTTTCCAGCAAACTGATAATTCGGCGGGACAAATGCTCACACAATCCAGGCAGGCCAGATGCCTGGTTAAAGGTTTTGTACGTGTCAGATGCACGTGAACCGGGAATAAGGATGGGATCGGGCTCCCCGTCAGGGGCATGAATCGTCTGTCCAGACTCTGCTACGTCCAGATAGGCATAGCATAGTTTCCCTACACGGCCAGATGCCTGTGACAAGGGACCTTGCAGAAGACTATAACCGTCATAACTGCCTATTTCCGATGCTGTCTCTGTGCCAATACGACTCAAACTTGCAGGAGCATCGGCATAAATCCGTATGGAGGTGCGCCTGTATTCATCGCTCCATTTTAGGAGTGTGCGCACTGCTTGCCCAATATCGTTGCCGTTATTCAGCATCGTTTCCCCAAGTAATTCCGGATTCGCAGCCATCAAAGCCTCTGCTCGACTGATTACGCCCTGCTCAGCTAAACCAACCAGCCAGCCCAACGGATCTTCCTCCTGCGTAGCAGATACTTCATGGCTGCCTGCCTTTAGCGTCTCCATAGCCAACCTCTGTGCAGCAGCCTCCATACCCGGCTCTGGAACTTTGAGATCCCGGCTATTTTTGCCACCCAACAGCTCTGCGAATACATGCATCAGTTTAGCCTCCATGCTATTAATCCATCCTTTCTTCCGTCAGCAAGTTGGCACACACGAATTCGAGTACCCCTCCAAACAAAGAAAACGCTTACCCATAATGGAGCAACCGAATCTTACATGGGCCTTACTTGTAAAGCCCATACCTTAACGTATTAGGCACGCCACACATTTATACATTTCGGCACAACTACCCTACATCCCAAAATAAATCTCTATCCTGCTGGCACAAGACCACTCGAAAAAGAAACCTATAAAATAAACACCCCCGGTTTTCACAGGATGCCTATACATCCGATGCTAACCCAGAGGTGTTTATTTTTACTCGTAAGAACGAACCTTCAATACACGCATCACATTCAATACAGCTAGCAATGTTACACCTACATCAGAAAATACAGCCTCCCACATCGTAGCAATACCGAATGCTCCCAGCGTAAGAAACACAGCTTTGACACCTAGCGCAAATATAATGTTTTGCCATACGATACGACGTGTGCGCTTGGCGATATGGATCGCCGTAACCAGCCTTGAAGGCTCGTCGTTCATAATTACGATATCTGCCGCCTCAATCGCAGCATCCGATCCCAAACCGCCCATCGCTACACCGACATCTGCCAGCGCCAGTACGGGTGTATCATTAATTCCATCGCCTACGAACAAAATTTTGTCGCTCGTTTTTTTACTTGCAGACAACTGCTCGATGGCTTCGGCTTTGTGCTGAGGTAACAGTTCTGCCCGTACTTCATCCAAACCCAACTGTCGTCCTACGGCCTCGGCAACAGTCCGATTGTCACCCGTCAGCATGATGGTTTTCACCACACCCAACTTTTTCAGTGAAGCAACCGTTTGGGCTGCGTCTTCCTTAACCTCATCCGAAATCAGAATGCACCCGGCATACGTTCCGTCTACAGCCACATGTACGACCGTTCCTTCATCCAGCGTCCCTGCTTGCTGCGCCACGTTAAAAGCCACATGCTCCCGCTCCATCAGCTTGGCGTTCCCGGCTGATACCAGACGACCGTCAATTTGTGCCTGAATCCCGTGACCGGATATTTCACTATATTGCTGAACCCGTTCTGCTCTGAGTTCTTTACCGTAGGATTCACGCAGAGACGCAGCAATAGGATGTGTGGAATGCAGCTCGGCCAAAGCGGCGGTTTCGAGCAGGGTTTCGTTTGTAAAATCTCCGGCAGGATAAATCCCTGTTACACGGAAAACACCTTTGGTGAGTGTACCTGTTTTATCAAAAACAGCGTATTTCACATGATTCAGAGCTTCAAGATAGTTCCCGCCCTTGATCAGAACTCCTGAACGGGAGGCTGCCCCAATTCCCCCAAAGAAGCCCAGTGGAATGGATACTACCAGCGCACAAGGACAAGAAATAACGAGGAAAACAAGCGCACGGTATACCCAATCTGCAAATTGTGCATCTGGCACAACAAGCGGTGGAACAACCGCCAACAACAGCGCTACAATAACCACTACTGGAGTATAGTATCTGGAAAATTTCGTGATAAACTTTTCAGTCGGCGCTTTTTTGGCACTCGCATTTTGCACTAATTCCAAAATTTTCGAGACCGCCGATTCACTAAATTCTTTGCTAACCTCTACCGTTAGAAGTCCGTTCGTATTGATAAATCCACTCAACACGTTGCTTCCCGGCTCTACGGTACGAGGCACGGATTCACCAGTCAACGCAGAGGTATCCACATGCGATTTACCATCTATAACTTTACCATCCAGCGGGATCTTCTCGCCCGGCTTAATTACAATCAAATCCCCAATGCGAACGTCTTCTGGGGACACTCTCCGTACGGACTCAGCCGTCTTCAGGTTGGCATAGTCCGGTCTAATATCCATCAGATCACTGATGGATTTACGTGAACGGTTAACTGCAATGCCTTGAAACAGCTCCCCGATTTGATAAAAGAACATGACAGCTACGCCTTCCGGGTATTCCCCAATCGCAAATGCACCAACTGTAGCCAGCGTCATCAGGAAGTACTCGTCAAAGGCCATTCCACGTACCAAACTGCGTGCAGCCTGCAAGACAACATCACCACCAACGATGATATATGCCAGTAAAAATAGGGCCAGCTTGCCTACACCTTCGACAGGTAACCACCAGGCAACAGCCGCAACGACCGCACCAATAGCTAAACGCGTAATCATGCGGCGCATACCGTCCGTACCGTGATCATGCGTATGCCCAGCGTGGCTATCATCTCCATGCGAATGTGAATGAGTCTGGGTGGCTTCACCATGTTCGTGCTCTGCATGGTGGTTGTGATGCTCGTGTGCATGATCGCCGTGGTCGTGTCCATCGTGCGTGCGGGCTTGCTTATCATGTGCTTCATGATGATGACCAGCGTGGCTGTGAGAAGCATGTTGCCCAACCTCGTGTGTATGCCCTTCACCTTCACCATTATGCTCATGACCGCATGCACAATCCTCTGTGCAATCCGACTGTACTGCACCAGCATTGCTTCGACTGTCTTCACGCAGGCGTCCACGAGCACTTTTTACCACCATCCGAACATGTGGCTCAAGTCTGTGAACCTTCCGTTCAGTCTGGCGAAAAACCTCTTCCTTTTGATCCGAACTTGTGGTCATCGTCAACGTTTTCGTAACAAAATTGACCGAGCAATCCATGACCCCTTCTATTTTACTGACACCATTTTCAATCTTGAGAGCACAGTTGGCGCAATCCAAACCTTCCAAAATCCATTCATGCCGTTCCGTTCTTTTTAGAGCATCCATAGTCATTGGCCTCCAATTAACTATATATGAGCAACTGTTCATATATTATTTGTTAAGGCCATTATATTCAGGTTCAGGGTCAAAAGTCAATGACTCTAGCCCTTTTTAACAAAAAAATCGACTTCAACGGACGAACGCCAAAAGAGCGCCAATCGCTTGGCGCCCTCTGTTGTTTTATCCCCAAAATTATTGATGTGATATGTGCTGATGGGTTTGCAAAAAGATCTGCTCCACATGATTATCATCCAGTGAATAAAACACCGTCTTGCCTACTTTGCGTCGTTTGACAATACGCAGGTTGCGCAAATAACGAAGCTGGTGGGATACCGCAGATTGTCCCATGTTCAACACCTGGGTCAGATCATGAACACACAGTTCTTTTTGTGCCAGGGCATAAATCAGCTTGATTCGTGTCGGGTCACCCAGTGCTTTGAACAGCTCCGACATTTTGTATGCGATGGAATCCTCAACAAGGGAAGATTTTATGCGCTCAATTTCCTGATCTGAACCGTGACAAGCCGGCTCGCAATCCAAAGCTTCCGTTTCAGAATTCATCCTTTTCACCCCGTGTATTTCGACTTGATGCTCCTATTATAGCAAATTCGTAGAGTTTACGAATAGCTTATATTACAGCTTGCCCTGTAACAGAAAACTTCCAAGTCACAATGCTTGCCTAACACTATAGCTTTACAATACTTAGAGCCTAATAAAGCTTAATTCAACGTTTTTAATACTTCATCACTGTAAGGAATAATTTCATCTATTTGTTGATCACGTAACTTCACCGCAAACGCTGGATCAACCAGCAAAGCACGCCCAACCGCAACCAGATCAGCTTCCTCTCGTTCTACTTGCCCCACGAGTTGTTCTAATCTTGTCTCTACATTACTGGATTGATCGGTTTGACGATTATTATTTTCAAAATCACTCAAAAAGGCCTTCTCTAAACCAATCGAGCCCACAGTAATCACTGGCTTGCCTGTTATCTTTTTGGTCCAAGCTGCCAAATTTAGATCAGACCCTTCAAATTCCGGTTCCCAAAAACGGCGGCTTGAGCAATGGAATACATCCACCCCGGCCTTCACTAATGGAGTGAGAAACTGTTCAAGTTCCTGTGGTGTTTGGGCCAGCTTTTCTTCATAATGGTACATCTTCCACTGGGAGAATCGCAATACAATTGGAAAATTCGGCCCTACTGCACGACGACAAGCCTCAATGACCTCCACCGCAAACCGAGTACGCTGGACCAAGTTGCCTCCGTATCGGTCGGTGCGCTTATTGGTTTTGTCCCAGAAAAATTGATCGATTAAATAGCCATGTGCTCCATGAAGCTCAATGCCGTCAAAACCCACTCGCTGGGCATCGGCAGCGGCCTGTGCATAAGCTGAAATAATATCCGCAATCTCAGCCTCCGTCAATGGCTCAACCACCTTTTCGCCGGCGGGAGAGATACCGGACGGACCGACAGGCAATGCCTCGGGATTCGGTTGATTATCTGCACCTATTTTACGGGCCGTACCCACATGCCAGAGCTGCGGTATAATCTTGCCACCTACCGCATGAACCTCCTCAACTACCTTGGCCCACCCCTTTAATCCCTCACCATAAAAATTAGGAATGCTTGTGTGCTCCACAGCTGCGGGATGATTAATAGCAGTTCCCTCTGTAATAATCAATCCTACTGCATTTTCGGCACGGCGACGATAATACGCGGCCACGTCAGGCCCTGGAATACCTTGAGGAGAAAAATTCCGTGTCATTGGCGCCATAACAATCCGATTGGGAAGAGATAAATTACCTAACTTAAAAGGTTTAAACAGTAATTCTGTGTTCATTACTTTTTCCTCCGCTCTCCACTAGTATTATCGTTTTCACTCTACTGTTATACAATTCCATTTTACACATATGTAAACTTGAGTTCAAGAAGCCACAGTTTTTATTTTAATATGCTACACAAAAAAAGAAGAAGCGGCTCTAAGTCCGCTTCTTCTTTCCTAATTCGTTTGTACTTGAGTGATTTTGAAAAATCCTACTTATTAGTGTGCTACCATGTTGTATTCCATAATCCATACAGAACCACCAACAACGGTCAACAGGATAACTACCCCGAAAATCAAAGTCATGACATTCCAGCGTGGTCCATTGCTCTCACGAATGTGCATGAAGAAGAAAAGCTGAACCAGAAATTGCAGCACTGCCGCGGCTAAAATAACAACCATGGTCGAAGTGCGGCTCAACATATGATTCATAACCACACCGAGAGGAATGATGGTCAGTACGATGGACAGAATAAACCCGATAACATAGGATTTCACTGAACCGTGAGAATCATCATGACCATGCGAACCCGCTCCTGTTTGATGCTGTGCCATCTACATCACCCCCATCAAATAGACGACTGTCAGCAAGAAGATCCAGACAGCGTCCAAAAAGTGCCAGTACAAGCTCAATGCCGAAACTTTCCCCTTCGTCTCTGGTGTAAGCCCGCGTTTTTTCAACTGGAACATGAGTCCAATCATCCAAACCAGACCTAACGAAACGTGAAGTCCGTGCGTTCCGACTAAAGTGAAGAATGCCGACAAGAACGCACTGGTTCCAAAATTGGCTCCTTCGTGTACCAACTCAACAAACTCGTAAACCTCAAAACCGATAAAACCAAGACCCAGGATCGCCGTCACGATTAACCAGTTGATTAATCCCTTCATGCTTCCTTTGTTCATGGCCAACACAGCCAGACCACTTGTGAAGCTGCTCGTGAGCAAGAGGAACGTTTCAATAATAACGCCCGTCATGTTAAACAGCTCTGCGCCACCCGGTCCTCCGGCTGTGTTGTTCCGAAGGACGACGAAGGTTGCGAACAAGGTACTGAACAGGATTACGTCCGTTACGAGGAAGATCCAAAAACCAAGCATCTTCAATTCTTGCGGATCGTGATGCCCGTGGTCATGATCATGGCTTTGGTGTGCTGCTGCTTGTGCCATTATACAGACCCCCTTATTGCCGCTTCCGTGCGTTTTACTTCATCCGCAGGGATATAGTAGTCGCCATCATAGGAGAAGAACGAACGGCAAATCATACAAATTGCCACACCGATCAGCCCTGGAATATAGAAGAACGACCATCCGAATACGAACCCGAAACCTGCAATGAAAAAGAATACCGACATAATGAATGGAATCGCCGAGTTCTTCGGCATATGAATCGCTTCAATTGGCGGTTGCTTTCTGAAAATACCTTTTGCACGTTTATCTTTTTCTGCCCACCAGTCATCACGTTCTTCTACTTGTGGAATGGTAGCAAAATTGTACTCTGGTGCAGGTGAAGGAATCGACCATTCCAACGTATGGCCACCCCAAGGATCGCCTGTTGTATCCTTCAGCTTACGGTAATTCTTGATGCCCAGAAGAATTTGAAGAACCTGGAACAAGAAACCAATCCCCATCAAGAATGCCCCAACGGTCGAAACGAGGTTAAGCGGCTGCCAGCCGGTATCCCAGCCGTAAGTGCTCAGACGACGCGTCATACCCATCAGACCGAGAGAATATTGCGGAATAAAACATACATAGAAACCGATGTTCCAGAACCAGAAAGCCCATTTACCAGGCGTTTCAGGCAATGTGAAACCGAACATTTTAGGCCACCAATAGTACAGACCTGCCAAGTAACCGAACACTACACCACCAATCAGAGCGGAGTGAAAGTGAGCGATCAGGAAGTAACTGTTATGGAACTGGAAGTCAGCAGGCGCTACAGACAACATGACGCCCGTCAAACCAGCAATCAAGAAGTTCGGAATAAAAGCAATTGACCACATCATAGGAGTCTTGAATGTAATCTTACCCCGATACATCGTGAACAGCCAGTTAAATACTTTAACCCCTGTCGGTATTGCGATAACCATCGTCGAAATCGCAAAGAATGCATTAACATCTGCGCCTGATCCCATCGTAAAGAAGTGATGCGCCCAGGTGAAGAAGGACAAGATCGCAATAATGAACATGGCGTAAACCATGGACTTGTATCCAAACAATTTCTTTTTGGAGAATACGCTGATAACCTCGGAATAAATACCGAAGGCAGGCAAAACTACAATGTATACCTCAGGGTGACCCCACATCCAGATCAAGTTGATATACATCATCGGGTTACCGCCGAAATCAAGCGTAAAGAAGTGTCCTCCTCCGAAGCGGTCAAGGAACAGCAATGCCAAAGTAACCGTCAGAATCGGGAATGCGAAAATGATAATAACACATGACGAAAATACGGACCACGTAAAGACAGGCATTTTCATCCAAGTCATACCAGGTGCACGCATTTTAATAATAGTAACAATAAAGTTGATCCCCGTAGCCAATGAACCTATACCCGAAATCTGAATACCCCAGATATAGAAGTTCTGACCGACGCCAGGACTAAATTGCAGTTCTGAAAGCGGTGGATAACTCAACCAACCTGCGTCTGGCGAACCACCGATAACGAAGGACAGGTTGAACAACATCGCTCCCATAAAGAAAAGCCAGAAGCTCAATGCGTTCAGGAAAGGGAACGCAACGTCGCGCGCACCAATTTGAAGTGGTACGGCAATGTTAAACAAACCAAACATCAACGGCATCGCCATAAACAGGATCATGATCGTGCCATGTGTTGTGAAAATCTGGTTGTAATGCTCAGGATGCAGTAGTGTAACATCCGGTGTAGCCAGTTGAACACGCATCAATAATGCATCCACGCCTCCGCGGAATAACATCAAGATGGCCGCAAGAATATACATAATACCGACTTTTTTATGGTCAACAGTAGTCAACCAGTTTTTCCAAAGCCAGCCCCATTTTTTGAAATAAGTGAGCACAAACACGATCCCGATTGTTGCCAATGCGATGGAGACGTCCGCTCCATAGATCATCGGATCTCCAGTAACGAAGAAAGTGGATGCAAACTCTTTTATTTTGTCAAGCATTGGGGGCCTCCTTCCCTATAATCATTTAATTGTGTCCGCTCATATTCATATGACTCATGTCCATTGCCGCATGATCTTCTGTGCCGGACTGAGAAGAACCTTCTGTGGATGTAGCTTCACCATGTCCAGCATGTGGGTTAGAAGCACCCTCCACTACATACTTGTTAACAATGTCTTTGAACAAGCCATCTGGAATCGAAGAATACTCATCAGGCTGGGACAAACCTGGTTTTGCAAGCGCCAAATAGCCGTCTTTCGTTAGCGGCTTAGACTGCTTTTTGATGTCAGCGACCCAGTTTTTATACTCTTCATCCGACTGGACTTCTACATCAAAACGCATTTGTCCAAAATGCTCACCGCTAAAGTTTGCACCCGAACCAAAGTAAGTTCCTTCGTGATCGGCCTGCAAATGCAGTTTCATAGCCATGCCTGACATGGTGTAGATTTGTCCGCCCAATTGCGGAATCCAGAATGAGTTCATCGGGGCGTCAGCAGTCAGTTCAAAACGGACTGGAACACCTTTAGGAATGTGAACTTGGTTAACTGTAGCTATACCTTCCTCTGGGTACATAAAGAGCCATTTCCAGTCCAGTGAAGTCACTTGAATGGTTACTGGCTTTTGCGTACTTGCCAACGGCTTGGAAGGCTCCAGCAAGTAGGTATATCTTGCAGTAATGACCGCAATAATACAGATAACGATAATTGGAATAGCCCACCATGTGGTCTCCAGCTTTTTACTGTCATCCCAGTGGGGTTGATACTTCACCTTGTTTGTCGGTGTATCACGATACCGCCAAATGATGAAGAAAGTCAAAATCATGACCGGTACAATTATTAGCGCAGACAATGCCGTTGTAAGAATGATCAGCTCTTTTTGTGCTTGCCCAACGGGTCCTTTCGGATCGAAAACAACGTATTTTCCGCCAGCATAAAAACACGTCCAAATGAGCAATGCTACCGTGAGCACGGTCAAAACCAACGCAATAATCGCTTTTGGTTTTTTGTTCATGTTGTTCCCCTCTCCTTAAATAATAAATTACTCAAAACTTTACGAACTCCTGTAATGTTGCCCCTATATAAGATAGCAGAAAAGTGGCCACTTTTTTTATTGTTAACAGAATTGTCGATTATTTGTCCGTTTTTTGTGAAAAACATCTCTAAAAATAAAATTTCTCTTGCAAATTCAAAATTTCTTATTAATACAAAGATGACATAATAAAAACGTTATTTGTGTATCTTAAAGAAGTTATATTAAAGAAAAAAGCGGGACTCCTTACAGTTATCATCCTACACTGCTCGAAGCCCCACATTGTTGTTTTCGGCATATCTTTGCTTTAAATCATTTTTAAATTGTATTAACTGCGGCCGTTTTCCTGGTCTTCCTTCTTGCGTGCAATGACAAATGATTTCCCAACTAGAAAAATAAAAATCCCGGCAACAACGCAGCCAATGCCTGTCATTAAATATATATTCCGATCAGTTAAATTACCTATATCAAGCAAAATAAGGATAATACCTGCAATACAGGCGATCCAAGCGATAACAGATACCGTCCGGCTCATTTGCCCGTCAGTTGATCCTGATTTCCTAAAATTTGCAGCCATACCCTCCACTCCCTTCGGTCTAAAATAATTTTTAGCGCCCTCGTCCGGTATTTTTGTCAGTATGCACATATCTTGCTTCTTTATTCCCTTGGTCTCTACATACCTGAAACAACCCTCTGCATATCTTGACTATTATTACCCCGGAAGACCCAGTGTTCAAACAAAAGGGAGCAGAGACAGGCCTAAATCTGCCTTATTTTCAAAACATCTCTTCGTTTATCGTTTAACGTCTGGTCTCCAACCAGTTATTACTTACTACATTTCGATACCAATAGTAACTTTCCTTCGGGGTGCGGACCTGTGTGCGGAAATCAACATGAATCATGCCAAATCTCATATTATATCCCTCTGCCCACTCAAAATTGTCCATAAGTGACCATGCCATATATCCTTTGACATGAAGACCGTCATGAATAGCCCGGTGTACCTGCACCAAATGCTGCTGCATATACGAAATGCGACGGTCATCCTGAACCTTGCCATTCACGACATCATCGTTGATACAAGCCCCATTCTCTGTGATATAAATATCGAGGTTACCGTATTTTTGCAAATAATGCAGTACCTCGTACAGCCCACGCGACTCCACTGGCCAACCGATATCCGTTACAGGTAGCCCCATATTGATTTCTTCAGATTGAAGAAACCCGGCTTCAGGATTAAAACGATTAACTGACATAGCATAGTAATTGATACCGATCATATCAATAGGCTCGCCGATAATATCCATATCCCCATCCTGAATAGGCACGCTGGCTCCCTGCTCCGCAAACCAGTCTACCAAAAACTGAGGATACGAGCCTTGATAAATAGGTTGAAGAAACCAGTCACTGTGCAGGGAAATGGTGCGCGCACAAGCGGCTTTATCTTCCTCAGATGTGCTGTAAGGAACAGCCCAGGAGACATTGGGAGCGATACCGATCTGGCCACTGGTGCCCAGCTCGCGGAAACGGCGCACAGAAAGACCATGCGCAACTAGCAAATGATGTCCTACATCAATGGCTGTCTGAAGATTTGTCAGACCCGGGGCATGAACACCCAGCATATTGGATAAAAAGGCGATGCACCATGGTTCATTGAATGTTAGCCAATGGTGTATTTTACCGTGAAACTCGCGGAACATGGTTTCTGCAAACCGGACAAACGCTTGAATCGTGCGACGATTCTCCCATCCTCCAGCATCCTGAAGCGCTTGAGGCAGATCCCAATGGTACAGTGTACAAAACGGTTCAATCCCATTTTCGTTCAACAAATCGACTACGCGATGATAATAGTCCAATCCTTCTTGATTGACTTCACCGTCACCATTGGGAAATATACGCGGCCAGGACACTGAAAAACGGTATGTACGAATGCCCAGCTCCTTCATTAGGCGGATATCTTCCTCGTAGCGATGATAGCTGTCACAAGCTACATTGCCGTTATCACCGTTGAATACTTTGCCAGGCGTATGGGCAAAGGTATCCCAGATCGACAAACCTCTCCCATCCTCCTCATAAGCTCCCTCGATTTGATAAGCTGCCGTCGCGGTCCCCCACATAAAGTCCTGCGGAAATTGAAAAATGGTCATATTATCTCTTCCTCTCCTTCAATTATAATCGTATGTTGGTTCGTTATTTCCTGCTCTTTGGTAAAAATCCATGACAAAATAAATCCTCCATGCTCAGGATCAGGCAGAGCCTGACGAGCATCTGCGCTAAACGGATGTGAATAGCGAATTGTGCAGCTTCCCGTCTGGACAGACGCGGTCAATTCAGCACGGACGAGCCTGGAACCAGACCATTCCATGCCGACCGTCATCCCGCCACGCCCCTTCAATCCACTGACCCTTCCCTCCGACCATGCCGTTGGCAAGGCAGGCAGTAACGTCAGCTCTCCCGGACGGCTTTGTAGCAGCATTTCTGCAATCCCCGCTGTCGCACCAAAATTACCGTCGATCTGAAAAGGCGGGTGAGCATCGAATAAATTAGGATAGATCGATCGCGACAGCAACGTGCGAACATACCGATGTGCGGCGTCGCCATCTTCCAGCCGAGCGTACAGGTTAATCAACCAGGCACAGCTCCATCCGGTATGCCCACCACCGTGATCAAGCCGTCGACGCAGCGATATACGGGCTGCCTCAGCCAGCTCCGGGGTATCACGGATGTGAATTTGTCGACCGGGATATAACCCATATAGATGCGAAACATGTCGATGCCCAGGCTCCGCTTCCTCAAAATCGACAAACCATTCCTGTAACTGGCCGTGACGTCCGATTTGATAGGGCATTAACCGTGCCCGTGTCTCCTCACAGCGGTTGCGGAACTCATCGTCTAATTCCAACAGGTCCGCAGCTTGAATGCAGTTATCCAACAGCTCCCGAATCAGCGTCATATCCATGGTGGAGCCCATAGATATACTGCATTCCTCGCCATCCGGCGTTTTAAATTTATTTTCAGGTGATGTGGATGGGGATGTCACAAGCCGACCCTCCGGGCCTTCCACGAGCCAGTCCATGCAAAAGGCTGCCGCCCCCTTCATGAGGGGATAAGCTTGTTCTGCCAGATAGGCTGTATCCAGGGTAAACAGATAGCGCTCCCATAGGTGAGCAGTGAGCCATACACCCCCAAGCGGCCAAAACGCCCAACTGGCATGGCCCCCTGAAGGTCCGGCGTATCTCCACACATCTACATTGTGATGAGCTGCCCACCCTTGAGCACCATAATGGATGGAGGCTACCCTCCGTCCCGTACGAGCCACTTCTCCAATCATGTGCAGCAATGGTTCATGGCACTCGGCAAGATTGCATACCTCTGCGGGCCAATAGTTCATCTGCGTATTGATATTGGTTGTATAATTACTGTTCCACGGCGGCTGCACCCGGTCATTCCAGATGCCCTGAAGATTGGCGGGCTGACTCCCCGGACGCGAGCTGCCCATGAGCAAATAACGGCCATACTGAAATAACAGCACCTCCAGTCCCGGGTCAGCCTGACCTTTCTGATAACGTTCTAATCGCAGATCGGTCGGTAGAACGGACTCGTCAGTTAGAGTATCACCTCCCAGTTCTAATGCAACGCGGTCAAACAGCTTTCGATGATCCTGTTCATGGCGTTGCCGCACCTGCTCACTTCCCAGCGAAATTGCTCCGTCTAAAATGACTTGACATGCTTCTACTGATTCCGTTGCATCACTATTCGGCATAACGTGGAATCCCTGAAATCCGGTAGCTGCTGCCAAATACACCGTGATTTTATCGGCGCCCGAGATGATCAGTGTTCCATCAGCACCCTTCGTCAAGGTTCCTCCCTCAGGAATAACCCTCGCCTGAACTGCAAAAGCCATCCCCAAATCATTTTCATAAACGACAGACTGTGGATGATTGCCGTGATAATTAGATTCCACATGACTGGGCGCTCGCCCAGTCAACGTAATAAAGTCCCTGATCGGCTCATCGGATGGATCGCCATTATCGCTATCCCATTTGGATGAATCACCAAAATGTGCATCCTCTCCAACCTCGTCTTCACAAGGATGGGGGGAAGTGAGGCGCACAGATGCATGGATCTTCCCAAGCTTATTCGCAGTCAGTGACACCATCATGATTCCATCTGGCGCACTGGCAATAACTTCACGGGTATAGCGGACTCCATCACTTTGAAAAGTGACTGCTGCCATTCCGGTCAGCAAATCCAGTTCCCGTTCATAATGCACAATTTCCCCTAGGCCCTCCTGCGTAATCCACAAATCTCCCAAAGGCTGATAGGCTTCCGTATCGCGACCTAGCATATTCGCATTAATCAGTTGTTCCGCTTCCTTGTATTTTCCATCTGCAATCAGTTTTCTGACAGGCTGCATATATCGCAAAGCATCATACTGAACGCCGTCTCTGGGAAACCCGGACCAGAGCGTATCCTCGTTTAATTGCAAATGCTCCTCTCTGATTCCGCCAAATACCATAGCTCCCAGTCTTCCATTGCCGACTGGCAATGCTTCCTCCCATACCTCAGCAGGTTGGCGATACCATAAACGCAGGGACTGTGGTCTTTTGCCTTTCGTCACATCAAACCCTCCCCCATCAAGATGAAACAGAGCGCTAATCCCGTATGGACCATAAGGACAAGCGCTCTGTCATTCCGGCATTCAAAATTTCGTTAAAAGCAGTCAGCTATTTAGAAGCCTTACCGCTCCATAACTCCACTCTGTCCTTCACCAGTTGCGTGTATTGCTGTTCCATTTGGACAGCTCCGGCGGCATCCAGTTCTTTAATCATGTTGTCGTATACCGTATCAAAATTGGAAGCTGGTGCTAAAATAGCTTCGGGTATACGTTTGCGGATAATGTCTGTCGTTTTTTTGAATGTAACGTTATAGTTGGATTCATTGTCTGTTGTCAGGTTATAGGCTGCGCCCCAAGGCTTTACATCAAATTCTTTCTTGTCCGGGAACAGATCTTTCCACGTTTTTACGCCATACGCTTTAAGTGATTCTTTCTCCGGCTCCGAATAAGCTGCGATAATTTGCTCCGGGAATTTGGCAGTATAGTAGTTACCCGTTGGGTCCTTCACGCCGTCACCATAGTGTCCACTGATGAGCGTGTACAAATCTATACCCGTGGATTTATTGAAGTTGGTTGCATTGTTCGTTTTTTGCTCCAGTACATCGGCAGGAATGACGCGTTTGCCGTCTTTGATCTCATAATGCTTGCCCTCGATCCCCCAGTTCACTAGCACTTGTCCTTCATCAGAAGCTAAATAATCAAGGAATTTAATAGCCCGCACCGGGTCCTTGCAATTTTCCGTAATCCCTACACCATAACCGGACGCAAAGCCCATATCCTGAAAGGAGCTATCCTTGTATTTCTCCGAAAGTGTAACTGGAAAATGCGCGTAGCTGGAATCGGCCTTGCCTGAAGCTTTTAACGCATTTTCGGCATCCTGATACCCCCACTCCTGATCAATCAGACCGAGGACACGGCCGCTGGCAATTTTGGATTTGTATTGATCACTTTTTTGCACAAACGAATCTTTATCGAGCAGCCCTTCATTGTACATGTGGTTCAACCAACGGAAATATTCCTTTTCTTCAGGACGTTTGTAATGAAGCTTCGCTTCAAATGTTGTGGGATCAATAAAATATTCACCATCATCTGGCGCTCCAGTCGTCTGGAAGGCAGGATTCGTTACGGTAATCATAATTCTCCAGTCGTCTGCATCCAGCGTGAGTGGTATCGTTTTTTTGCCATTGATCGTTGGATGCTTGGCTGTATAGGTTTTGAGTACGTTTTCATAATCCTGTAGCGTTCTTACCTTTGGATAACCTAACTCCTTGAGCACCTTATGCTGAATTTCAAATCCGCCCGTCGCGTCAAAGCTCTCCTGTCCCACACCTGCATACGTAGGAAGGACATAGATGGATTGATCTTTATTACTGTATTTCAAACGATCCATATAGGGTCCATATAGCTTTTTGAGATTGGGTGCGTGATCGTTGATCAGATCTGTCAGATCAATCATGGCCCCCGCATCCACAAGCTTGTTAATATTCGCTTTAGGAGAAACCAAGTCCGGGTATTCTCCACTTGCTGCCATCAAAGCAATTCGGTCATCTCCACCTCCGCCGCTGACATCAAATTCCGCATTCAAGGTTACACCTGTTTTCTTGGTCATTTCCTTGCCTATTTCATCCTTCATTCCATTCCATTGCGGGCTTGTATCTGCTCCGAAGAAGCTAAACGTAATCGGGTCTGTGCCGCTGGACGCGCCTTCCTTCGCTGCTTTATCGCTTCCTCCACAACCTGCGAGTGCGGTAAGAGACACCGCGAGCAAGGGAATCAGTGCAAATCTGGACCAGTGTTTGTTCATGTATAAATCCTCCTATATTCCTATGATGACTTCTCCTGCAAATAACTTATATTTCACTACCGGTATCCCGATTTTTATGATTTCACTGCCCCCAGCGTCATACCGCCTACAAAATATTTTTGCAAGAACGGATACACCATCAAGATGGGGAGCGTAACCGTAATCGTGATTGCCATTTTAATCGACTCTGGTGAAATTTGAGCCATTTGCTTAGCCATATCGTTACTATTCGTCATACTGGAGCCGCCTTGCTGCGTACTTTGCAGTATCTTCATCAGCTCGTACTGTAGCGTCGTCCATTGCGGCGCCCCACCATTATACAAATACGTATCAAACCAAGCATTCCACTGACCTACTGCCAGAAAAAGAGCAATCGTTGCCAATACTGGTTTGCACAGTGGCAAAATAATTCTCCAGTAAATCGTAAAATCATTCGCCCCATCGAGTTTGGCTGACTCCTGTAGCGCATACGGCAAACCGTCCATAAAGGAACGAATAACAAACACGTTAAATGCGCTAATTAAGCCTGGAAAAATGTACACCCAAAACGAACCCAGCAGATGCAGATCACGCATCAAAATAAACACGGGCACCATCCCGCCGGAAAAATACATCGTCAACGCCAAAAACGTAGAAATAAACTTACGAGCGCGAAACTCGACCCGACTCAATGTAAAAGCAAGCATAGACGCGCAGATCAATCCGAGTACCGTCCCAACCAAAGTACGAAGAATAGATATTTGCAGTCCCTGAAGAAGGCCATCATACTGGAAAATCGTTTTGTAATTTTCGAGCGTAAATTGGCGGGGCCATATATAAATACCACCGCGAACCGTGTCCGTTGAATTGTTCAGGGAAATCGCAAGTACGTTCAGAAATGGGTACAGCGTCAACACCACGATCAGAGCCATGAGGATATAGTTGAACAGATCAAACAGCTTCTCAGATCGGGTAGCATTAAATGCCTTATTCGTCATTTCGCCTCTCCCTCCCTACATAATGCTTTCTTTAGTTAGTTTTTTGAATATACCGTTCGCCGTAAACAACAGCAGAATGCTAACCAGCGAGTTGAAAATACCAATTGCCGTCCCATAAGAGAAGCGACCCAAATTAATCCCGTAATTGAGCGCGTACAGATCCAGCACCTCGGAATAATCCGTCACGAGACTATTGCCAAGCAAGAACTGCTTTTCAAAACCGTTGCTCACCAGATGTCCAATCGCCATAATGAACAGAACGGCAATCGTCGAGCGGATACCCGGCAGTGTAATATGCCACATCTGTCTCCAGCGGCTCGCTCCATCCACACGCGACGCTTCATACTGTTCTTGATCAATTCCGGTGATTGCAGCTAAATAAATAATCGTATTCCAGCCCGTCTCTTTCCAAATGTCGGAAGCGGTTACAATGTACCAGAACCAGCTCCCCTTTGCCATGAACTGAATCGGTTCATCCACAATATGAAGCGCTACCAATATATCGTTGACAATGCCTCCGTCAATGGACAGCATCTTGGTGACCAAACCGGCTACAACTACCCAGGATACAAAATGCGGAAGGTAGGATATTGTCTGCACAAACCGTTTGAACAGCATACCACGCAGCTCATTTAACAGAATTGCAAAGAAGATCGGTACGACAAAACCAAATATAATCCCCATCAGGCTCATCGCTAGCGTATTGCGTAATACCAGATAAAATCGTTCATCCTGAAATAGCTCAATAAAGTTATTCAGCCCTACCCATTTCTGGTCCGAAAAAGATTTAGCTGGCTTATAATTTTGAAACGCCATCGTCCAGCCCCAGAGCGGAAGATAGCTGAAAACAAACACCCATATGACGAAAGGAATAGACATAAAATAAAGATACTTTTGCTGCTTCACACTGTCCCACAAGCCTTTTCTACCAAGTTCAGGCTTTGGGCCGCGAGCCTTGCGCGGTCTTCCCCGGTTGGATTCAGGAATCACAGCTCCATTACTGGAAGCGGTTTCAGTTGAAGATCCCATAACAAGCTCCTCCTCATCTCTAGATACTATTATCATACTTTGCTGGCTTGAAAGCGGGTACCCGACGAATTAGGAGAAAAATCAGTTCAAAATTAGATATATGGGATGAAAAAAATTACATTCGTACCACTACGCATGCAGATGGTGCTTCCCTCGCTGTTGTCCCCGGATTTCTTGAATAAGCAACCAAAGGTAGAAATCCGGGGACAAAGGCGACCGCTTCGCTTGTCCAGCACCATTCCGCCTGCTCCGTTCTCATGTAAATTTTCTGAGAGAAGTCTTGTAAAAAACAAAAGATCAGCAATGTAAGCTGATCAGAGGTAAAGGATAAAGGATAATGCATATTGCACCACAGGTGGATGATGGTATATATACAGACTGTCGCAATTAACCTAATTGATTAAAGGAAAAAAATAGCTTTCTAGCATCCATGTGCTAGAAAGCTATTTTGATTTATTTTACCGTGATCGTCCCGTAGTACATGTACATGCCACAATTATACTCATATACCCCCGGCTTCAAGTCCTTGACGGTAAAATAATTATTTTCGTGATCCAGGTAAACGTCCATTCCGATCTTCAACGACTGCACTTCATCAATGCAAGTAAAGGATGTCATTTTCTTGAAATTGATTTTGGTTGGAACGCCAGCTTTCACTTCAATATTTTTAGGATAGAAACCGTCCCCTTTTACACCCACTGTAACAATCTCATATTTGGTCTTGTCTGGCTCTTCCTGAGCTTGTTTAGGTTGACTGGCCGGAAACGACGACACGCTCCCCTGAAAATAAAACAAGACAAACCCGCCCATGCTCAGGGCTACAAAACCAATCAGCATCAAATGCCAATACTTAGAGATAAGTGCTTTCATTTATATCAGCCCCTCCAGTTGAATGTCTACATGTGACGCATCCACTCTAACCAGTATATAAAAGTTAATCAAAATTTTAAATACCTCATTTCACAGGCTCGGATGATCCAGCTCATACAGGTTGCGATATCGGGACTGCTCCTGCCACAGCTGTTCATGGCTTCCTCGCATGGAAATGACCCCTTTTTCCATAAAGATCACCTCGTCCATATGCTCCATTCCTGTGAGATGATGCGTGATCCAGATGAGCGTTTTACCCTCCAGCACACGAAACATCGTCTGCATGAGCTCATGCTCTGTCAGCGGGTCAAGCCCCACTGTCGGCTCATCCAGTAAAACAATCGGGTGATTTTGCAGCAAAATCCGCGCCAGTGCAATTCGCTGTTTTTCTCCACCGGAAAAACGAAGACCCGTCTCCTGCATTCGGGTATCGTAGCCCTCTGGCAAAGAATCAATCAGGGCTCCAAGCCCTACCTGCTCTGTTACTGCACGAACCTCATCCAGCGTAGCATCGGGTCGTCCCAGCCGAATATTGTTCGCTACCGTTGTGTCGAATAAATACGGCTGCTGATTTAGCACTGCAAATAGACTGGAGTATGCTCCACCTGTATATACGGGAATCCCTGCGACAGTGACGCTACCTTCATCAGGCTGCAATGCTCCCTGAATCAGGTTCAGTAGCGTGGACTTGCCCGCACCACTGCGGCCAAGCAATGCAACCTTGCCCCCCTGTGGTACGTGCAGGGAGATATTACGCACGTTCCATTCCTGTGTTGTTGCATAGCGGTAGCTTACGTTGCTCAGCAGCAGGTCTCCTCCGTGGCCCAATCGCATAGCGGTAGCCTGTTCCTCTAGAATATCTGCTGTTCCGCCTGCTCCAGGTGTAGGTGTGTCTTTCTCCGAATCCTTTAACCGTCGAAGTGAATCCTGATACTCCGGCGCATGAACCACCGCTTCCCCAGCGCGAACGAAGCCATCCAGCAATGGAAAAGCCACAAGGGCAAAGGATGCCAGCCATGTGGCTTCTATACGATTCTGTGCTACCAGTCCTCCGGCCCACACAGTCATAATCACAACCCCGCCACCTACAACGCATTGTGCGATCCAATGAGAACGCCACTCGCTCCGGCGAAGTGAATTTTCCATTACGGCAGCCCTATTGTGTCGTTGTGTAAAGGTGCTCAGGAAATGCCCAGTCCGTCCGCTCAGCACCAGATCACTCATGCCGAACAGAGCATCCGTCAGTTCCTGATAGGCTTTACTCCGTTCCTGCTTGAACATTCGCCGTTTGGCGAGTGAGGTCCATAGTGAGGTAGCTGGGGCAATAAAAAGCAAAAATCCGCCATATAACGCCATGAGCAAGGCAAAGGTTCCGTCCATCCGTCCAAGCGCCCAGATGCCTGCTGCATAAATTAGCAAAGCCGATAGCGCAGGCAAAACTAGCTTCAAATAGATGTTTTGAAGCTGTTCAATATCCTCTGCCAGCAGTCCCAAGAGGTCCCCTGTACGGAATTTGCTGCGAATCATCAGCGCCAGTGGTTCCACTGCCCGATATAAGCGTACCCGCATACGGGACACAAGGCGCAGTGCGGCATCATGTCCTACCAAGCGCTCCAGGTACTGAATAACCGCTTTACTAAAGCCAAATGTTCGCACAAGCACAATTGGAACGTACACCATTAATATATTTTCCGGTTTTAAGGCCGAACGGGTAATCAGATGACCGGACGTAAAGAGCAACGCGCCCGCACATCCAATGGCCAATGCACCCAAAAGAGCAGCTACCAGAAAGGCCCAAAAATATTGTCTCAGATACGTCACAAACCAGCCTTGTCTGCTATTGTCCGTTACTCTCATATCGTCCGTTCCCTCCTTCCGACATCCCCGTCAGCAATCGGTAATATGCCCCCTTACGGGCAATCAATTGTTGATGGGAACCTACTTCTTCCAGACGACCTTGATTCATCATCCAGACACAGTCCATATCTGGCATCCAATGTAGCCGGTGGGTGGCAAGAAACACTCTTTTGTGTTTCAAAACCGATAAAATCGTCTGTTTTAGCTCCCACTCTGTCTCAATATCCAGATGCGCCGTAGGCTCATCCAATAAAATGACCGGACGATTACTGAGCAATGCCCGCGCCAATGCAATCCGCTGCGCCTGCCCTCCGCTCAGTGTCCTACCCGCTTCACCAATGGGCTCATTCATTCCACCCGGAAGACCGTCTACCAGTTCACGCAGTTCAACCGCGTCAATCGCCCACTCTACCTGCTGGTTGGATGCCTCAGGTTCATAAAAGCGGATATTATCTGCCAAAGATGCGCTAAACAGGTATGGATGCTGTGGAATATACGCAATATGACGCTGCCATTCAGTTTTGGCTTCCCCAGCCAATCCGCATCCATTCAGGAGTAGCTCGCCTGAAGTCGGATCAGCAAAGCCGCCAAGCAGACTAAGCAGCGTCGTTTTACCTGCACCGCTAGCTCCAACGATGCCGATCATGTTCATGTGCGGTTCAACATGTGCAGACACATGTTCAAGCCGAGCCGAACCGTCTTCATTAAGGAGGCACACATCAGACAGCTCAAGAATGTCCTGTCCCGTGATGTCCAATCCTTTATCGTTAGCTGCCTGTTTATTCGGCTTGGTCGCATCATCCTCTGTACTGAGAATGGAGCGTATTGCTCCCCAAGCCTCCTTACCATCCAGTGAAGCATGATAGTCTGATCCCAACTGGCGTATAGGCATAAAATATTCTGGCGCCAAAATAAGCACCGCCAGCGCTGCCTCCAAACCCACCGAGCCACTAATCAGGCGCAACCCCAAGCCTACCGCGACAAAAGCGACCGATAGCATACTAAAAAAATCAAGGGCAAATGAGGAAAGAAACGCTACCCGCAGCGTGCGCATCGTTGCCGTGCGGTATTGGTCGCTGACCTTCCCAACCGTTTCCCCATGCTCTTGGCTACGACCCAAAAACCTTAGTGTCTGAAGTCCACGCAGCGAATCCGTGAAATGATGAGATAACAGACGATAGGAACGCCACTGCTTGTCTGCCTGCTTCCGTGCCGCCAAGCCGAGCAAAATAAAGAAGCCCACCAGGATCGGCATCGTAGTCGACAAAATCACACCTGAAATGACATCCAATGTGAAAACATACACAAGCACAAGTATAGTTACAGCCATCATGTCGATCATACGAGGAATGGACAGTTCCAAATATGTGCGAAAACGGTCCATGCCGTCCAGCGCTAGCGTCACCAACTTGCCGCTACCTTCCCGCGCTGCAAAACCCGGCCCCCGTTCGAACAAACGTGCAAGCAGACGCTCCCGTAAGGAAGCGCCTGAAGCTTCAGCAAAACGGCCTGCTGTCCGGCGTTGCAGCCAGATCGCCGTATGCCTCGTTGCAAAAGCAGCGAAAAACAACGCCAGTGAAGGCCAAGCCATCACCAGCGGATTTTTATCAAATAAAATCGTAATAGCCTTTGCCAAGAAGACTGCTTGTGCAATCACTGCGGCCCCCTGGAGCAGGGAAAGGGCAGCCAGTAGCAGCATCACTGGCCGAATGCCCTTTAATTCAAACCATGCCTTATCCATTAGTATTCCAAATGATCCTTCTCACTGAGACGCTTATGGAAAACAAAATAGCTCCATGCCTGATAAGCCAACACAAAGGGTAAAAGCGTTGCTGCAACAATCGTCATGGCTTTCAGTGTGTAATGACTGGAGCTTGCATTATAAATCGTTAAATCAAAAGCACTGTTAATCGAGCTCACCATAAATCTTGGGAACAAACCGACGAATAACGATACGAAGGTCAGTAAAATCACTGCACCTGTCATCCCGAAGGCCCATCCTTCACGGCGCTGCTTCAGGAAGTACCATGTCAACACATAGGCGACAATTCCCACCGCAACCGCAGCATACATAAAGGGACCGCGACGTGCAAATAAATCCGTTGCAAAATAAGTCCATACCACCATGCCCGCGAGTAAAATGCCCAATACCGGAAGAAACTTGGACGCGATCACACGAGCGCGATCCCGTACTTCTCCAATCGTCCGCAGGGAAATAAACGTCAGTCCGTGCATTAGACACATTCCGACCACTGTCAGTCCAATCCATACGGTGTATCCATTGAATACATCGGAAAATCCAGCTTTCAAATCCATGTTTTGCTGAATAGGTACACCTTTCACCAAAGCCGCAAAAGCCATACCGAACAGCATCGGCGGTAGAAAGCTGCCAATCAGAATGCAGGCATCCCACGTTCCTGTCCACCATTTCCCTTCAGCCTTGCCGCGGAACTCAAAAGAAACTCCACGCAAGATCAAACCTAGCAAAATAAAGACAAATACCAGATAATATCCGCTGAACATGGTTGCATAAAAATGCGGGAATGCGGCAAACATCGCACCTGCTGCTGTAATCAGCCACACTTCGTTGGCATCCCAGAATGGACCAATCGTATTGATCATCAAACGTTTTTGTTGGTCATTACGCGGCACCAATCCTGTGGCCATTCCTACGCCAAAATCAAAGCCTTCCAGAAAAAAGAAGCCAGTAAACAGCACAGCAATCAATAGGAACCATAAATCATTTAGCGACAATGGTGTCACCCCCTTGAGCAAAAGGATCATGAATTACCGTTTGTTGATGCGGCTCAATATCTGGACCTTTGCGAGCCGTACGGTAAAACAGAAACGCCAGCACACCTGTTAAAATTAAATACAATGTGGTAAATGAGATGAACGAGAACAACACTTCTCCAGCCACAACAGTAGGCGAAACAGAATCTTTCGTTTGAAGTAAACCAAATACAGTCCACGGTTGGCGACCTATTTCAGTCATGATCCAACCTGAAGTATTCCCAATGAATGGAAGGGATATCCCCCATATGATAAGACGGAAGAACCAGCGATGTGAACCTTCCAACTTTTTACGGAACGTCAGGTAAGCTCCGTATAAAGCGAGTGCAATCATGCCACATCCCGCCGCAATCATAATGCGGAAGCTCCAGAACGTGGTTCTTACTGGCGGGATATAATCTCCCGGACCATAGGTTTTCTCATATTCTGCCTGAAGCTCATTCATACCAGGCACAGAGCCGGTAAATTTACTATAGGATAGAAAACTCAAAGCAAAAGGAACTTTAATCTCAAAGGTATTTTCCTTTTTTCCAGGATCAATCCATGCGATAACTGTCCAAGGAGCGGGGTCACCGCTGTTCTCCCATAAGCCCTCACTGGCAGCCATCTTCATCGGTTGTGTTTTCACTAAATATTGAGCCTGACCATGACCAAACAAAGGAATAGCTATGGCGCTGATTAAGGCAACAATAATGCTCAATTTGAAAGAAGGTTTAAAAAAGTCCATATTCTTTTTTTGCATCAGCTTCCATGCACTGATACCCGCGATCAGAAATGCTCCTGTCGCAAAAGCAGCAAACAGCGTATGCGGAAATTCCCATAGCAGTTGTTCGTTCGTTAGCAGAGCGGCAAAATCTTTCATTTCTGCACGTCCATTTTGAATCTCATATCCTACGGGACGTTGCATGAATGAATTAGCAGCTAGAATCCACAATGCCGATAACATCGTACCGATAGATACCAACCACATACAGATTAAATGGACCGTTTTGGACAATCTTTCCCAACCGAAAACCCATAATCCGATAAAGGTCGATTCCAGGAAAAATGCAAGCAATGCTTCAATCGCCAGCGGCGTACCGAATACATCACCGACAAAACGGGAAAAGTCCGACCAGTTCATCCCGAACTGAAATTCTTGCAAAATCCCGGTGACGACGCCCAGTGCAAAGTTAATCAGCAGAAACGTTCCCCAGAATTGAGCCATTTTTTTGTACAAGTCATTTTTCTTGATAACATACATCGTCTCCATAATTGCCACTAATAACGACAATCCAATGGAGATCGGCACATAAACAAAGTGAAGAATCGTTGTGGTTGCAAACTGCAACCGTGCCAAATCCAATACGTCCATGATGTTGCTCCCCCCTGCACTTCTCTTAACAATGATTTATAGTATTTATAATCTGAAGTCTTCTCCATTTGTGATAGTATTCACATTCTTACATATGCAGCGGTCACTTTTTAGATAATGACTCACCAACTACCTTCACCATGGTTGTCATGATCCGGCTTCAGATTTATCCCCATTATATAGAATAAATTTAAATGAAATAGAATCGAAAATGTGAACATCGTGTCGAAGCTGTGTCATAATGGTGTCGATTTGATGAAAACACCCTAAACTCTATAATAAATGTGACATTTTCGATTGATCTATCCATTTTTTCACCATAAAAAAGAGTCTCTCTTCGTTCGGAGGTTATACCTCCGACATCTGCAAGAGAGACTTCATAGCGTTAAATCTAGGAATCTATCAACAGCCATCTGTTCCTCCATTCTTTTGAACCCGATTACGGTAGGAGGAAGGTGACATTCCAGCATACTTTTTAAATTTACTATGAAAATAATCTGCATTCGCATATCCCACGCGTTCCGCCACCTGGTGTACCTTAATTCCTTGTGCAAGCAATTCCCTTGCTCGCTCAATCCTCACCTTATCCAGGTAGGCATTAAAGGCCTCGCCAGTATGACTTTTGAACAGTTTGCCCAAATAGCCACTATTGTAATTGAACATATCTGCCAGTAACTCCAGTCGCAAATTTTCATCATAATGACTATGTATAAAGTCAATCATTTGTTTCATGATGATGCCCTTGCCACCAGATTCTGTCTGGCCAATCCATTGCAACACATGCTCCAGCGAGTGATCCACCAGCTCGCCCAATGTGGAATAAGCATATACATCGGTTATAAAGCTGGAGTGCTCCTCCAGCACGGTTCTGCTGTGATCCTGTCCGGCTGCATACTTGTTCAACGCCAGTGTGAATGTTTGGGCGAACGCCGCCTTGATTGCAGATTCTGTGCGATAAATCCCTGGAAATTGGTCTTCCATTTCCTTAATGACACGGGTTGCAGCTTCACTATTAGCCATATCTAGCGCATAGTACAGCTTTTCTGCATAACGTAGGGGATCATTTGTAGCACGATCAGACGCTCCACTCATTTCAGTCTCAACTGTCTCCAATTCGTATAGGTCTCCGGAAAGCATGACTCTTTCTGCCCGGAACAAAAACGTACGTTCTAACAATCGTAGTGCCTGCTCAAAAGATCTGGGAATGTCGTTAAGAATGGATACAGGATCACCGGCAGCCACATAAATTTCCGTTGCCCACGGCTTTAGCTCCTGTCGCCAAGTAGCCAGTAACTGAACAGCATCTTTCTCCGTTTTTAACGTGGCGGGAAGCAAAAGACCCATATATATTCCAGCCTCAAACACGATACCTCTGCCCTGCTCATGACACAATTCCGTTAGCCGCTGCTTTGCTGCCGACTGCCGAGCTTGTCGATCCCAGTCAGGAATACGTAAATCCAGCAGAATAACCTGATAGCTACTCCAGTCCAAGGCTGGTAACGCGGGCTGTTGTCCATGTTTTCCGTTACCGCTTTGATGTTCAGCTTGCTCGGATGCTTTGTGCAGAGAATCGCTGCCTTCTACGGCCTTACGAGCATGCTCTCGATGAACCGGAAACAATAATGCTTCGATCCAATTACGCTCATGGGAAGGCGTACTTCCCCATTTGCCGTCTTCTTTCTCGTCCTCAATGTTTTGCCATATCCGTTTCAACTCTGTCGTCATTTCTTCCTCATCAACTGGCTTCAGTAGATAGCCATCTACCCCGAAGCCCAAGGCTTGCCGTGCATAATCAAAGTCTGCATATCCGCTTAATATGAGAAAATGAAACGGCTCTCCGTTCTTTTCACGTATGCTTCGTATGACCTCCAGTCCACTCATCCCGGGCATACGAATATCTACAATGACCAACTCCGGCCGATGCTCTCCGAACTTATCCAGAGCCTCGCGTCCGTTCCCTGCCGTATCGACAATACGGAAGCCACAATTCCCCCAGTCAATAATAGAGGACAATCCTTCACGAATCGCAGGCTCATCATCTACAATCATTGCTTTATACATTTGACTCTTCCTCCCTTGGTATGGAAAAGTATACGGTTGTTCCTACTTGTAATGCGCTTTCAATATGCAGTCCATAACGTTCGCCGTACATCAATGTCAGACGTTGATGTACATTACGCAGGCCAATACTGCTCCCTTCCGGCTCATCCGCCCCCCTGATCCGATCTAGCAGACGGGTCAGTTGCCCAGCTTCCATGCCGATCCCGTCATCTTCTACTTTAATTTTCAACTCTCTTTGTTCTATTGTAATATCTACCTTCACGGTAACTGGCTCTTCCTTATTTTCCAGGCCATGAATGACTGCATTTTCCACCAGCGGTTGTATGATTAAGGGAGGAATCGACATGTCCGTCGCGCTTTCTTCCAAATTCACTTCATAGATCAAACGATTTCCAAATCTGAACTGCTGAATTTGCAAATAGGATCGCACCATATCCAGCTCCTGTAGTACCGTCGTTTTACCACTACCAATCTCCAGATTCCGGCGCATCAGCCTGCCAAGCAAACGCACCGTCGTTGCAATTTCCGCTTCCCCATTCAGATGTGCTTTCATTCGAATGGACTCTAACGCATTAAACAGAAAGTGCGGATTAATTTGGCTGGCCATCATTTTTAGCTTGATATCCTTTTGTGCCAATTCCAGCCTGTTGTTGTGCTCACTCGTCTCATAGACCTGCGCCATGAGTTGGCGAATACTACTCACCATATAGTTGAAACGGCGGGATAAATCCCCGATCTCGTCCTTTCCCTCCACACTCGATACCACATGAAAATCGCCCGCGGCTACCTTACCCAGCTCATAGCTCAACCGCTGTAGTCGTTTGGTAATCAGCCAGGAAATGATGGTGATTAGAATCAGTGCCATAACCAGCACTGCAAGAACACATAAAGCACCAATCAGGCTGATTCGGTTGGCTCCCTGTACAATATGCTCCGTCGAAAACACTGAAATAATCGTAAATCCGCTCACACTGGAGGCGGGCAGCAGCTCATCCACGATGATGTTGGAGGGCACTCCGTTGATTTTCGCTTCATATATTCCCTTACCCGCACGCTGGACGTCAAAGCCCAAATGTAAATCTCCCAACGTCTGACCCACCGACTGCGGACGAGTAGCTGCGACCACAATCCCGTTACGATCTGCAATCAATGTTTCAAAAGGCTCCTTGCTCAGCATATGATTCAACTCGGTCTGGCTCAGCGATATCATCAGAACTCCCTTGGTATTGTATTCGGGAAATGGAATTTGCCGTACCAGGCTCAGGCGATTAACCGGGTTATCTTCCTTATCCTGAATGTAAAACCAGTTAATCGCCGTCCCCTTCAAAGCCGTCTGGAACCACTGCTGCCGCTCAATGTTAGAGTCCACTGGAATAAACTCCAGATTATTGACAAGCGTCGGATTGTACGAATAGAACCGGATGGTAGCAACTTCTCTATATTGCTGAGTATACTCATTAAAATCCTTGTATTGATGATACGCATTCATCAGCTCTACCATACCCGGATACCGTCGGTTCGCCATCTCCCTCAGCCTTTTATCGAACATGAGCCCATTTGAAATATCCGTTGGCACACGCAGTAAATTTGCCGTCTGGCTCTTGATCTTTTCCACATTGTTTACCGTCTGGGCAATTGCACTATTCAATGCCTGCTCTCGCAAATAAAAAGTAACGCAACCGCCCACCACCAGCACCGGGATCATGACAATCAGTACGTAGGAGAACAGCAGCTTATTCCGCATACGCATATTATTCATCAAAAGCCGTACTCCACGATTCATGCCATCCCTCCCATAAGATAAGCGCTTACATTTTTATGTATTTTCACATTCTCTATCACAATCTACACGTTTCCAGTTTAAAGCTTCGTAACCTCTATATCTATATTTTTGTAAAATTTAAAAATGTGGCGAACGGAGTCACCACACTTTACAATTCCTAAACTATTTACGTACAAAAGGTTCGATATGCACTCCCTGCGGCAGCCTGTGCGGATCTTCCGGGTTGATACGGTCATAGAACATAATGCCGTCCAAATGGTCCATTTCATGCTGCACGACAACCGCTGCATAACCTTTGAAAGTCAATAGCTCCTGTGTTCCGTCTGGTAAAGTGGCCTTAATACGAATTTTTTCGTAACGCGGTACATATCCGGCTACGTACCGATCTACAGACAAGCACCCCTCTCCCTGTTCCAAATAAATCATGGACGTGGAGTGACTGACCAGCTTCGGATTAAACAATGCATACTCTACCGTTTTGTCCCCATCTTCATAATAAATAGCGCACATTCTTTTGTTCAGACCTACCTGATTCGCGGATAGCCCCACACCCGGGCGTAGATCATAGCGAGTGGCCAGCTCTTCATTTTGGCTATTTTTCAGATAATCTAGCATCCATTGCATCTGTTGCAGGTCCTCTTCAGACAGCGGCAGGCATACCGGCTCAACCTTTGTGCGCAAAATCGGTTCCCCTTCACGCACGATATCCTTCGTGAGAAGCATGTCCATCGATTGATTACTCATTCGTCAGCCTCGATTCATTTAAATAAATATACTTTCATGTTATTCTGCAAAAGTTAGGGAGTTCCCAATATTCCTACAAGTTTTATCCCATAAATTATATCTATTCATGAAATGAATTGTCAAAATGAAGCGGTAGTGGAGTGTAAGCAAACAATATGGCTTTTAATAAAAAAATAAAACCGCTCCTTAGAACGGTTTTATAAACTATACTAATATACTATTTTGAAAGCTTAAAAGATGCACTATTTCCACTAATTGTGACTTGAGTATTGGCTACTTCATCTTTAACTGGTGTTTTGGCTATCCCGTCAATTGATATTTCACTTAGAGTAGAATTCATCTGCCCGCTTGCTCCGGAACCAGCAATAGTTGCTAACAACTTATAATTAACTACACTGTTCACTCCAATATTTGATTTAGAAAAGATAGTGGTCAGCTTAGTATCACCATGTCTTGAACATCCAAGATCTGCACATATAGCAGTCCCCGCAAGTTTTAATCTTACAGCGTTATGTTCAACACCACTAGTATAGTTCCTCCATAAGTCTATCTGAACTGGCTGTCCAGTAATATACCCATTTTTATATTGTACCTGATTATAACCATCAAGTAGATATGAAGTTGACAGTGGATCGTCCCCACCTATTTTAAGATAAGGCTGCCAAACTCCCGGAGCATCTCCTTTACTATAAGCCAATCCTGCATCAACTTCCAATCCTCTTGCTGTAAACCCTGTATACATATATGGGGTTCCATTTGTAGCCAGCAAAGTAGAGTTACTTGATGTAGTAGTGGCCCTAGTCTCAATGTAGTTACCTGTCGTACTATTGACCAATACCCTTCCTCCAAATCCTCCTTGTATTGCTTGTGGTTTAATAACGTGTGTTTCCTCTCTACCATTTTCAACTGGTAAAATAATCAACTCTGGATCTTTAATTGAAGAATCCTCATAAAAAAAGAGGTTAGTATCGTCCAAATAACAGTAGTCAATAGTTTCATATGTAGAAGATTCAATAGATGCATTAAATGATTGACTATTTGCTTTTTCTTCTCTAACAACTTTTTTGGCTTGAATAATAAAGTTGTTTATCTTTTCCTGGCTAACCTCAGCATCATTTTTTACTGTAACATTTTTAGAATGTTCTAATCCATAAGTTGATTGCGTTACTGAATCGCTAACTTTTTCCGTAATATCTTCGTTATTAGCCGAAGCAGTAACACCAATTGAAGAGAATAACAGAAAGATAATTATTGAGAACTTTACCTTTTTCATTCACTCTCACCTCATCCTAATTTTTGAGAAAAATTTTTGCTATACTCCTTCCCTAATTGTAAAAATTTTCACCCAAAACATATAATAGTATTTCATTATTCATTTGTCTACATTTTTTATGGAAATAAATGCATACTCACTGGATTTATTTGCAATTTCTTTCTTGTTTATGGTTATATGATATTAGAAGTTATTTAAAAAAAGGAGAGAGCATATTTTGAAAAATCAAAATTCAAAGCAATGTTTCATAGCTTTATCAGTTATTTTACTAATTTTCTCCTCTTGCTTAGTTTCAAAAGAAGCATATTCAAACGAATATGTAAAACCATCTCCAGATATAGTTCAATTTTCAAGCAGTGGTGAACATACTTACGCTATTGACAAGCAAGGAAAGCTACTTGCATGGGGGCGTAATGAAGATGGGGAATTAGGCTCAGAAGACGGCATAAATCGTTCCGTACCTTCTCCTGTGGTTTCTATGTCATCTGATACTTTTAAACAGGTCACCACGGGTCGCTTTAGTTCTCTAGCCATAAAAACAGATGGTACCGTTGTTAGTTGGCAAAGTAAAAAAAATCAAGGTCGTAGTATTGCCCCTAAAACCTTCTCAAGCCTAAAAAATGTTGTTAAAATTGCTGCCGGAGGAGATCACTTTTTAGCATTAGATCAAAGCGGGCAGGTTTGGGGCTGGGGTGATAATTCTCGGGGCCAATTAGCCAACTTTCAGTCATCTTTCATCAATGAACCAACTTTAATAAAAGATCTACCCATGAATATTGTGGGTATAGCAGCTACGAATCAGGGTTCCTTTGCACTTTCCAAGGATGGAACATTGCTCTATTGGGGCGGCGACAATGAAGATGCGAATATTAAAGAACCACAGCTGCTTAAACAACTTAAAAAAATTAAAATGATTAAAAGTGGAGATTTTGCTATAAGTGCAATTGATATGAATGGCAACGGGTGGACATATAATCCGCTAGAGAGCAAAACCAAACAGTTTAAAATTCCACAGAAGTTAAAAGATATCTCTGCTCAGTTCGACCACACTGTTTCATTTGTAACAACTACTGGCGATGTCTGGATTTCTGCTGGTAATTCCAATCCAGAGAAAGTAAAGGGGCTTGCTAATATATCGGAAGTAAACTCTGGAAACGACTTTACAATCGTAAGAACGGAAAACAATAAATTATGGAGTTGGGGGAGCAACGTTAACGGTCAACTTGGAATTGACTCGACATTGAAAAATGTAAAGCAACCGACTATTGTAGTGAAGCCTATTCAATTGACCGTAGATGGCTCTACCATGGATCTGACTACCACTCCCAAATTACTGAACGGCTCAGTCTATGTTCCTTTCAGAGGAATATTTGAAAAATCAGGAGCTAAAGTCATTTGGAATAATAGCCAAAGGGATCATGTCACCATCACAAAAGGTAAACTGACTATAGAACTAGTTGTAAACCAAAATTTCGCATTGGTTAATGGAAAAAAAGTAAGTCTCGCTGCTCCTCCAAAATATATAAACGGGAGCATTTTGGTACCGATCAGATTCATTTCTCAAACCTTGGGTGCAAAGGTAAACTGGAACGCATCAAAATATGAGGTAACTGTCAATAATCAATAGAAGCCAAGAAAGAACGAGCGATCATCCCATTAAATATGAATAGCCTTAATAGTTCACAAGCTTAACTCTTAACTATTCTTATTAATTTAACACAAGCAAAAATCTCCTATACCAATGAAGTGGTCAGGAGATTTTTTGCCGTTATCATACCTTTGAAATTAATCTACGTATCTTTTCTTACTATTAAGATGGCTGCTCCAACGCACTTGGAGCTTCACTAAACAGCTGCGCCTTTGGATTCGGCTGTGTCCAGGTATTATAATATTGCGAGTTCTTGCCGTAGGAGTTGTCAATGACAACATGCGGCATATCAAGCAGACAGGCCAGAATGTGACCGTGCAACCGTGAAGTGCGAACCTCTCGGTAAGAGCTGAACAGCGTAACCGCTTTGTTCATGAGATGGTCTGTATACTTGTACCAGAATGTACGCGTAGGCAACGGACCACCAATTTTCTTATCCAGTCGATAAAACTTCTGGAAATAGACAATTCCCTTCACTTCCAGCGGAGTGAACAAAGTATCCCAGTCCAGCCGGTGAGCGGCATCTGCCTCGTCATCGAACTTCTTTTGTCCACCCACCGTTTCAATATCTGTGCGCAGGAAATACAATACATCCTTCACGGTTTCCGTAGTCGGCTTCAATGGCCAGAGCTGGTGTGCCATATCAGGACATAGTGTGATACTGCACTGGTTCAGCTTGTCCTTAGCCCACTGATAAGAGCGTGTATCCCGCACAAACATATGTAGATCCGGATGAGCATTGAACAAGGCAGCGACTTCATTAGCCTTCTGTTCAGATTGAAAGTGGATCGTCTGCGGCATAATCACAATTCGGTGGTTAGGGAAATCGCGAACGATGCGTTCTCGCAAATTTTGGTGATTTGAATAGAGATCGCCGAAGTTGCCGCCGCCGTGGCACACGATAATCCAGTCACCCGGAATTTGAAGTCGATCGGGAATATCCATAGCGCTATAACGGGCACGGACACGGATGCCATTATCCTTGAAGAACGCCTCGGTGCCTTTCATGATGAGTACATCCCCACCGTTATTATAGACGGGATAATCGACATAAATGATATTCGAACCTTGGGGGACTACGTCGAGAATGACGCTCAGCTTATTTTTCAGTTTAGCCATGGGATGCAAATTCGGCATCTTTCAGTTCTCCCTTCCTGCGCTTCTTTTGTATAGTCTGAATGACAAATGTAATATCACTTTTATCAAAAATGATCCGTGATAGCGGAACATTGAAAAACATCGGGAATGAGAACAGTGAGAACGCCAATCGTACACAAGCGCCTACAAGCAAAGCAATCGCAATGCCATCCAGACCAAAGATCGGTGTACAAATAAAAAATAGACCGACGGTGATCGCATAGGCTACAATTTGCCGGAACAATACCAGTCCCGGACGTCCCAGCGCGTTAAAGGCCGAAGCTAGAATCCATGAGCCGCCACCAATGATACATTCCAGTGACAGCAGGTAGAACGTTAGCGATGCTTCCAGGAAAGCGGGGCCGTACAGCAAACCCAGCATGTATCGTCCAATGAAGAGAGCAGGCACAATGACGATTAGCATCGCAGCCATAGAGATGCGAAAAGCACGTCCTACCGTTTCGACAATCTTGCTATGCTCCATCCCCGTCACTTTTGGAAAGGTAACGTTAGTGACGGCATTTTGCACCACATTGAACACACGAGACAAGGCGTAGACGACAGAGTACAGGCCGAACGCTTTGGGTGATAGCAGCGCCACTATAACGATTTTGTCCGTTTGTGTGGACAGCGTCCCCATCAGCTCCATCCCGTAAACCCTCGCTCCATAGCTATAATAAGGACGAAGCACTTGGCGGCTGGTAAATGGGCGGAAAGCACGCACATTCATATACTTGCGCAAACGGAGGAACGCCCACACTAATGCAAGGAAACTCGCGGCAAAATTCACTGCTCCTGCCAGCTGCACATTGAGCAAGCCCATCAGCCACAGTGTCACCAGACCGATGAAATTCAGTAACGGGTAGTAAAACAACAGACCATTATATACGCTAAACCGATCCAGTCCTTGCGACAATGCTGTCGTCAGCGCTGTAAGCACTGCCAGTGGTATGGCTGCCGCACAATAAAGCTGGGACAGTTGGATGATGTCCGCACCATAACCATTCAGCCACAGCGGCATGCATATCCAGGCCACAGCCCCTGCCAACAAGCTGGCAGGCAACTGAATCCAGAGCGACAACGCCAGCAGTTCTTCCGTCGTGCCTGTTTTCTTCTTGATGTTGTAAATTAACGACGTTGGTAATCCGAAGCTCAACACACTGCCGATCAGTGTAGGCCAGAACAGAACTGCCGCCAGTTCTCCTTTCCCCTCTACTCCGAGCATACGTGCGGTCAGGATGGAAGTCAGGGTCGTGACGATTAGCACAAAAAAATTGTTAAAGCTCGTGCGCATGATCGTTTTAGCGAGACTGTCACCCGTGAATACTTTCCTTGCTGCTGTCCATGTGCTCATGTTACGTCCAACTCCTGTTCCTTATTAAGCCTCTCGTCTCTATGCTCAATCGCGTCTTATGACGCACCTCCATCAGCCTACCGTTTTTTTGGAATTACGTTCAGGCAACTGTCCCCCGCCAACAGGCTCCTTCGGGCTTGAAAAGATCGCTTTCAGCGCTCTTCTATAGCCTTGAATGGCAGTATGATTTTTCTTGGGCTTTTCTCTCAAAATCTGATACAACGTCGTCCAGTATAGTGCTGCATAACCGATAGGCCCAGATCCCTCGTCACGCAGCAAATGAATATGATTCATCACCCGCATATAAGTAACCTGCTCCATATTGTCGCGTGAGGACGGCGATTCGTGATGAAGCAACGTAAGCGCCGGGTTAATGTACAATGGGCCGCTTTTCATCGCGATGCGCGAAAGTAACAAATCCTCGCCTACGCTATAGCTTTGCAACCAAGATACCGGCTCCAGACCGCGAATCGCCTCACGACGAAATGACATATTACAACCATGGAAAAACTGGGTTCTAAACGTCTTCTTGGCCTTATGCCAGTTATACATCGAGCCGGACTGACCGCTGAGGGACAGCCTTCCTTTGGACAAAGACTGCTGGAATGACAGCAAGCATCGAATTGTTCCCATGAAGCTGTTACTCATTCCCTGTGCGATACCGCCGACACCAGCGGCCTGCGGGTAAGCCTCATAGGTACGCATCAACTCATTCAAGTAGTTGCTCGGCAGCTCAACGTCATCGTCAAGGAACAAAATGATGTCACCCTGCGCAAGTTCAGCTGTCTTTACACGAGATAACCATAATCCCGGCTGCTCCTTACGATGATATCGGTAGGTAATTCCCGCTCTGCCCAACTGACGCTCATAACGTTCCAGCACATGTTTCGGCAGTTCTCCGTCGTCAATAATCCATAGCTCGGTTTCACATGCCTCCGGTGCTCCCCCAATGGCAATTGAATTGATGCATCGGGTCAGATCATCAACCCGATTTCGGGTGCACAGAGCAATGGACAAGCTTAACATCATACTCCCCCTTTATCCTGTCAATGTGTATAAAACGGATTACTGAACCGCCGGGCCTAAATATTCGTTATATTTTTGCTTGCGCGGGTTCAGAATGAACAACACCCCCTGCTTGTATCCATCTGCGGCATTAAAATTGCGACGCAGCGTTTCTTTGAGCATCAAGTAGGATAAGGTCCATAAAAGGGCTCCATACTGAATCACTCCAGCCTTTTTCAAGGCAAGAAAATAATAGTGGTTAATCGCTGTTGCCTTGGCTACTTTGCCCGCCTTATCGCGCGAGCTTGGGGATTCATGATGAATGATGGTTAAGTCAGGATTGATAACCAATTTGCCGTAACGGCTCGCCAACTGGCACATGTACAAATCGTCAGCCACGGCATAACTGGTCATCCACGGATACGGCTTCATGTCCCGAAGCGCATCCCTCCGAAATGACATATTGCAGCCATGGAAAAATTCTGTATCGAAAACCTCCGTTGCTTCGCCCCAACGCAGCAAAGAACCTGCCAGACTACTAGGCGAGAGCTTGCCGAGGGATGGAGACATCTGAAATGTCAAAACGCCCAGCAGCTTTCCTGCCCGGCTCGAATGTAATCCCTTTGCAATCCCTCCAACACCCACAATCGTTTCATCCTGATCATAGGTATCGAGCAAGCGCCGGATATAGAGTTTATCGTCCAGTTCTGCATCATCGTCAAAATACAGCACAATATCATACCGCACAAGGGACAAGGCCTCATAGCGGGATAACCAAACGCCGGGACGACTTTTTTTATAATATTTCAAAACGCTTTGAGGCAATCCGGATACCATGTGACGGTACTGCTCGATCTGTTGGTCGGAAATATCGCCGTCATCAACAATTAGCAGTTCTACAGCCGTATGCTCCAATTGCTGCTGTACTGCAATAGATTGTATACAGCGTGTCAGGTCTTCGATCCGGTTGCGGGTACAAATGATGATGGAGACATCGGACATGCCATTACCTCCTGTGTGTGTATCCAGATGCTTTGGAAGAGATATTCAAAGTTTTTCCAATTGCTGGATTATATATGTTTATTGTATCTTTGACAGCGTTTTAGTGTATATACCTCTTTTGTATACTTTTTCAGTCTCCAAAAGGGTAGACAATCCTCTAAAAAGAGCAAAAAAAATAGGATTGGCTTCTACTGCCAATCCTGATTTACCCTTGGAAGTCCAGGAACAACGTCGCATTTACATACCGACGTGCCATGGACAAAAAATAACTATTTTGTACCGCTACTGCTGCCACCAGCAAAGTATTACGCACCGCTTCACACTGGTTAGGGGTCAAATGCTGTAAACGACTGGTGTATTGATCAGCCGCCTGAACCAGCAACTCCTCTGTCGCACCTTCTTGACGCTGCTGTCCTGTAACGGAAATTCCGTTGTCTTTTGCAAAGCCTGCTACTGCCACATCAAGCAGTTGATCTCCGTTCGCATCCAGCTCCTCAAACAAAGTTGAATAGGCGGCGTACAAATCGACCGGCTGAATCAGATCGTCCGTATCATCTTCGGGTTGTTGGAACAGGATATGAAATAGCTGACGGATGGATTCAAAATCAAGACATGATTTTAAATCTTCTACAATGAGCAATATAGCTGCCTGGTTGACCGAGTATTTTTTGCCGATCTTCGGAGCGCCGAGAAATTCCTTGAAGTCGCGTTTGACCCAATTTTGCATAGAGGCCAGTGAGACATGGCTGTATTCGACCAGTTGACCCAGGGAAACAATCTCCTGCAGCGAAAAGGCTGCGCTATGCTTACCCTTGATGATTTTATCTAGCACAGGTGTCACGTCGGTGTATAAAAATGTCGGCATCGTGCTCCCGGAGCGGGCAAGATGGCTATGAGTGCGCCTCCAGGCGTCCTGCAGAACGGCCAAAGGCTGCAATTCGCGGCGACCTTCCATGGCCAGCAGCAAATGGGCCATATCACGACGAGTAAGGGTAAAAGACTCCATCTGCTTTCCTCCCTTTCTTGCATTTCAAGTTCATTTGAACTCATCATACGCCCTCAAACTAGGCTTGTAAAGCGAAGCAATGAGCCGTGCGGGTTCTATTATGCCTTATTTTCCGTGTAAATTGGAGGTAGGTGACCTGCTACGATTCCATATGAACCTTGTATATTTCCTTTTAAGTTCTTAAAATAAGTTCAAGTGAACTTAAAATGGAGTTCCTTAAAAAATTGAACGAAAAAGGGATGAGTGAAAATTATATGGGTATAGGTGTCAGTCTATTTTTGTTTGCGGTGTTGATTTTATTTAGTGCTTTCTTCGTGGCTACCGAGTTTGCGATTATTAAAATCCGTTCCAGCCGGGTCGATCAGCTGGTCGTGGAGAACCGTAAAAACGCACTGGCGCTACAAAAAGTCGTCAATAATCTGGACGGCTACCTGTCCGCCTGTCAGCTTGGTATTACGATTACAGCGTTGGGACTCGGCTGGCTCGGTGAACCGACCGTAGTCAAATTGCTGGAGCCTATCTTTCAACAGCTCAACATCAATGGGGATTTTTCACATATCCTGGCCTTTATTATTTCATTCGTCATTGTAACTTACCTGCACGTGGTGATCGGTGAACTGGCTCCCAAAACATTGGCGATCCGCAAAGCGGAAGCTGTCAGTCTGTTAACCTCTCCAGTCATCGTGTGGTTTAACCGGATTATGTATCCGTTTATTTGGCTCCTTAACGGATCGGCCAATCGTCTGGTTCGTCTGTTTGGTCTTCAACCGGCTAGTGAGCATGAAGAAGCGCACTCTCAGGAAGAAATTCAGATCATTTTGTCCGAAAGCGTGGAAAGTGGTAAGATCAATAACACCGAATATGGCTACGTAAATCGTATCTTTGCTTTTGACGAGACCGTTGCCAAGGAAATTATGGTGCCACGTACAGATATGGTATGCTTGTTTACGAATCGCTCGCTACAAGAAAACATGCTGACTATTCACGAAGAGCAGTATACCCGTTTTCCGGTGGCGACAGATAGCAAGGATCAGATCATTGGTATGATTAATACCAAACAGCTATTCCTTGAGTATGATCGCAATCCCGAGCTTGTTTTCGACAGCCTGATTCAACCGATCTTGACCGTTCCAGAAGTTATCCCCGTCAACACGCTGCTGAAACGTATGCAGAAGGAGCAGGTTCATATTGCTCTCCTGGTCGATGAATACGGTGGAACCTCCGGCCTCATTACCATTGAGGACATTTTGGAGGAGATTGTTGGCGAAATTCGGGACGAATTTGATAAGGATGAACGGAAGGAAATCGAGAAACTGACGGAGAACAGTTATTTGATGGATGGTAAAGTGATGCTTTCCGATCTGAGTGATCTGACTGGCTTGACATTGGACAATGAAGACGTGGATACTGTCGGAGGGTGGGTGTATAGCCGGGTTCCGGAACCTAGACAGGGCAAGGAATTCATAGAAGATGATGTGAAATTTATCATTCGTGAAATGGGTAAAAATCGTATTCGTCGGGTGGAGATTATTTTACACCACACATCCCCCGCATCTGAATTGGAAGCAGAATCGGACACTTCTTCCCGGGAGTGAACCGTGTGACCTGAGCGTTTATCTTTGCACTTGTGACACTTGCGTTCACTCCTACTGAAATGACATATTCCCAGGGCAGACGACTTAGGTCGTTTGCCCTGCACGCGTGTAAGGAGGAGCTAGTAAAGTGGATATTTTATCTTCTATTATTATGGGAATTATTGAAGGACTGACAGAGTTTTTGCCGGTCTCTTCGACGGGTCACATGATCCTCACGGCTAATCTTCTAGGATTAAACACAGAGAATGATACGGTCAAAACGTTTGAGGTTATCGTGCAATTAGGTGCTGTGCTGGCGGTCGTCGTATTATACTGGCGCAGATTCCTGAGTCTGTTTGATTTCAGACGCAAAATCTCAAGTCAGCCACGTCTAAACCTGTTACATATTATTTTAGCCATGATCCCTGCGGGCCTGATTGGCGTACTGTTCCGTGATGTAATCAAGCAATACCTGTTTGGTCCTGAAACGGTTTTATATAGTTTGGTGATCGGGGGCCTGCTCATGATCGCGGCTGAGAAATTCCATCCGCCTATTAGATCACATACGCTGGATGAGATCACGTACAAACAAGCATTTACCATCGGTGTGTTCCAAGTCCTAGCTCTGTGGCCAGGCTTCTCCCGTTCAGGCTCAACCATGTCTGGGGGCCTATTCGCACGTGTAAGTCATACGGCAGCCGCGGAATTTACATTCCTCGTATCGGTTCCGATCATGCTGGGTGCATCGGGCATTGATATGATCAAAAGTATGGATCATCTGTCTATGAGTGACTTTCCAGTGTTCGCGGCCGGCTTTATTACTGCCTTTATCGTCGGGATGCTGGCGATCAAAACATTCCTTGGTCTGCTCAAACGCTTGAGCCTGACTACGTTCGCCATTTACCGCTTCGTGCTGGCGGCTGTGTTCTTTTTCATTATTTTATAAGCCATTGTTTGGTACCCATAACCAATAACTAAAAAGGGATATCCATAGGGTCTGAATGATCAGCCTTGGATATCCCTTTTACTATTTTGCGGAAAGGATAGATCGTACTGAACTATCCCTATCATGCGTTCTGATTATTGTTTGGATTCCAGCGTAGTCAAATATTCCGAAATTTGAGCTGGCGTTTTAGCGTATTTGCTGTGCAAATGAGCAATTTTTTCGCCATTACGGAACACGAGCAGACTCGGAATGCCACGCACTTGATTTTCGTCGGCAATCGGCTGAAATTTCTCTGCATCAAGCGCATAGAAATGCTTATCCGCGTTTTCCTCAATAATACCGTCCATAAATTTATCCAGTGTCTTGCAATCCGGACACCAGGTTGTATCAAATTTCACGACGGTCAGACCGTCACCGTTAATTAAATCCTGATATTGCTGCTGAGATTCGATGCGTTCCATTCGTTGGTCCCTCCTAGAGTGTATTTATAACGTCTCCATATTCACATATGAATAATAAACCGAAGCTTATTCTTATATTGTAATGATTCTTTTATAAATTGCAACTGGGATAGGTACATGTTCGAGCGTGTACTTCGGTTATAGACTGAAATGTAGCGTTTATAGCTAGGAGCAACAGATGAACACGCTTTTGTACCATCATTGCCCTTATCAGCGGTATTGCGCATCATAACGATTGGCTCGGCTGATTTGCTGTAGCGTCTGCCGCTCTTGTTGAGTTAGCGGTGCAATATCCGCAGCAGAAATATTATGCTCCAATTGTCCCAAAGAGCTTGCACCCGGGATCACAGCAGCAACAGTAGGATGTGACAAGCTATAACGAATAGCTGTCTGCCCCATACTACGGTCCGACCCTGCAAATGCCTTTAATTGCTTACGCACATCCAGCAGCTCTGCTTCATTGTAGTCCAGATATCCCTTGGCTATCTTCCCTTCCCCTTCGTCAGCCAATACACCACTGGCCACAGGCCCACGTGCAATCACGCTAATTCCCCGCTCCTGAAGCAAAGACAGTACCTCTTCCTCTGCACGCCGATCCAGTAAACTATACTGATTCATAACACTAACGATATTCGAACGTTCAACATATTCACGGATGACATGAGGGCGAATGGAGGAAATACCATAGTAACGAATAACGCCCTCCCGCTGTAGTTGCTCAAAAGCCTCTACGGTTTCGTCCATCGGATCGTCAATCGTCCCTCCGTGCAGCTGATACAGGTCGATGTAGTCCGTTCCAAGGCGCCGCAGGCTCTCTTTAACAGCAGACAGAATATATTTCTTGGATGGGTCCCATCCCCAGCTCTCCTGCCCCGGTAGACGCCGATTGCCGACCTTGGTCGCCAGGATGACATCCTGTCGTCGTCCACGGATCGCTGCACCCACGATTTCTTCATTGCGTCCGTGCTGGTACAAATCTGCCGTATCCAACAGGTTTACGCCCCTGTCTAGCGCTTCATGAATCAAGTAAACACCTTGCTGCTCCTCCGTACCGACCGACATACATCCCAAACCAATCTCACCTACCAGCAAATCCGATGATCCCAGGCGGTTTTTTTTCATTTATGCTCCCCTCACTTCCAACAACGTATAACTTTAAATTTTTAATATTCCTCTATTATACGAAAAAAATATACAAAAAAAACAACCCTAAAGACATAGAGACTCCACGCTCTCCAATCCTTTGAGGTTGTTGTATGAGATTCGTATTCCATTCATGCTATCCGAACAGCCATTGGACAGCCTTAGGAAATTGACGCTGAAAACAATCCACACGATGTACCGCATCCTGATCCAGCTCAAGAAACACATCTTTTGCATCCAGTCCCTGTGTCCGCAGCACCTCGTGTGCCTGGAGGGTCAGCGGAACCATATCTTTTTGTACATTCGTCTTCCCTTCACCTTCACGGGTCCCGACAGATATATACAAGCGATGTGTCCCATCCATCACAGTTGAACATGATGCAGATTGCATATAATCGATCATACCGGGATACCAATACGAGCCCGAGATCGAACCGATGCGTCCGAATACATCCTTATACTTGAATACGGCATACATGGAAATTAATCCGCCCAATGAGGCGCCAATGATCCCCGTATGCTCCGGTCCGGTTTGTACCGGATATCTCCCCTCGACATACGGCATTACTGTTGTAACCACAAACGCCAGATAGGCATCTCCGCCACCGCCAAAAGCAGGTCTTCCTTCTACTAAAGCCGCTACCTTCCAAGGCGTGTAATCATCCAGTCGATTTACGGGCTCAATACCTACCAGCACCACACGGGGCAGCTCTCCCGTAGAAAAACCTCTTTCCAGCTCATCCAACCCGCTTAGAAATAAAGAGCTGCCATCCTGCACATATAGCACAGGATACAGCTCATTATGATTCATGGAGACGGGAGGTGTATAGACGTGCACAAGGTACCCATCTAATAGAATTTCATCTATATGACCTTTCATCCTACACAGTCCTCCATGATGTGAATGTATTCATTACAGTGCAGCATCCATTTCCTTGATCATTTCAGATACGGATTCCAGACCATTACCTGACAGGTACCAGTAGTTAGGATCAAGGTATACAATATGACCGTTTTTGAACGCATTGGTTTTCTTCACCAGTTCATTCTCCATGGTTTGTTTGCCTGTAACCTGTTCCTTGCCTTCTTCGACCACCACAGCCCCACGGTCAACGACAAAAATATAATCCGGATTTTTTTGCTGTACATATTCAAAGGAAACCTTTTGACCATGCGTGGATACTTTAATGCCAGGATCTACAGGGGTTACGCCAAAAGCATCATGAATGATACCGAAGCGAGATTGTGAGCCATATGCGCTCAGGCTTCCTTCATTCGTCAGCACGATCAGTCCTTTAGCTTTGCTCGCTACAGCCTTGTCATGTACGGCTTTGATGGAGCTATCAATCGCAGCCAGTTCCTGCTTGGCAGCATCCTCTTTGTCGAAGATTTGGCCTAGTGTTTCAACGTTTTTCTTAAAGGAATTGATATAATCCTTGGTGTCTACAGCCATCGAAATGGTCGGTGCAATTTTACTCAACTCTTTATATGCATCAGCTTGTCTGCCACCGATGATGATCAGCTCAGGAGACAGATCACTGATTTTCTCGTAGTCCGGCTCAAACAGCGTGCCTGCACTTGCATATTTGGAATCTTTAAATTTGCTCAGATACGTAGGAAGATCCTGCTGCGCTACTGCCGCAACGTCAACGCCCAGCTTATCCAGCGTATCCAATGAACCGAAATCAAAGACAACGACATTTTTTGGATTAACTTTGACTTGGACCGGGTTTTCATCCAGTGCGTGGTTGACCGAGATGGTTTTGGATTCCGTTGTTGCAGCAGAGGAGCCGTTTCCAGTCGCTTCCGGTGTTGCCGGAGCTGCTGTGCCACAGGCCGACACAATCAGTACCAATGCAAGCATTAGCGTTAAAAACATCATATTTTTCTTCATTTAACATTCCCCCTAAGTGAAATAAACGCAAATTTTATGGTCACCGATCTGTTGAATCGGAATATCCATATCGTACAAATCCTTTAATACCTGACTATCAATCATCTCGTCAGCCGTTCCTTGTTTTAGCAACCTGCCATCCTTCATCCCTACAATATAGTCTGAATAGCAGGAGGCAAAATTAATGTCATGCAACACGACCAGAATCGTTTTGCCGAGATCATCCACCAAACCGCGCAGCGTCTTCATAATCTGAACCGAATGCTTCATATCCAGATTGTTCAGCGGCTCATCCAGCAGGATGTATTCGGTGTCCTGAGCCAGAATCATGGCAATAAAAGCCCGCTGTCGCTGTCCCCCACTAAGCAAATCAATATGCTTATCTTTCATATCCTCCAGTCCCATGTAGGCCATAGACTGCTCCACCATTTTGCGATCCTCGCTGTTCAATCTCCCTTTGGAATACGGAAAACGGCCGAAGCTGACCAGCTCCTTCACGGTTAAGCGGATATTAACATCATTCGTCTGTTTTAAAATAGATATCTTGCGGGCTAGCTCCTCACTTTTCGTCAGGCTCACGGCCTGTCCGTCAATGAGGATTTCTCCCTCATCACTGTCAGTCAGGCGACTGATCATCGACAATAAGGTGCTTTTTCCAGCGCCATTAGGGCCAATAAAGGAGGTAATGGTTCCTTTAGGTACAGTGACGGATACCTGATCCACCACATTTTTATTCCCGTAGCGTTTAGATACGTTTCTGACTTCTACCATGACTTATTCTCCCGCAGCAAAAGATACAGGAAGTACACCCCCCCGATAAAGTTAATAATGACACTGACCGTTGTCGATAAGTCGAATACTCTTTCTGCCAGCAGTTGGCACCCTGCCAATGCAATGACGCTAACACAGATGGAGGCCGGAATAATATAACGGTGCTGATAGGTTTTCATCACCTGATAAGCCACATTGGCCACAATCAATCCGAGAAACGTAATCGGCCCGACAAGCGCTGTAGAAATGGAAATGAGAATCGCTACAATTACCAGCAGCCTTTTAATGATAAAACCATAAGGAAGACCCAGGTTAATCGCATGCTCCCGTCCCAGCGACAGCACGTCCAGATACTTGATGAATCTCCACGCATAAGCGAATACGAGCACAAGAATAAATACAGAAAGCCACAATAGCTCGGTATTTACGTTACTGAAGCTAGCAAAGCTCTTGTCCTGGATTTTCGCAAATTCGTTTGGATCAATCAGTACCTCCATAAAGGTAGATAAACTGTTAAACAGCGTGCCGAACACCAAACCAATCAGCAAAAGTACATAAATCCCGCGTCCATCTTTGCGGAAAATTAATTTGTATAGCAGTCCTGCGAACAGCACCATCAGCCCCACCGATATCAAAAAGTTCAATTCTTTGCTGGTCGAAATGAAAGGGACGGAACCAAATGCAAAAATAATCGTCGTCTGAATCAGCATATACAGTGAATCCAGCCCGATAATACTTGGAGTCAAAATTTTATTATTCGTAACCGTCTGGAAAATAACGGTTGCAAAAGCAATGGAGCCACCTGTCAGAATGAAGGCTGCGATCTTTTTCAATCGTCGTGGCAGCGCGTAATGCCAGGTATGCGGAAGATCTATAAACACGAAAGCAGCAATCAACACAAGCGCGGCAGCGGCTAATATTCCGATTTTTAATTTAGGATTCATAAGCCCTTCTCCTCAGCAGCAAATACAAGAACAACGCGCTCCCGATCACACCAACCGTAAGCCCTACAGAAATTTCATACGGATAAATGATCACCCGTCCCAAAATATCGCAAAACAGCACAAAGACCGCGCCCAAGATCGCTGTATGGGCCAGGCTTTTTTTCAGATTATCCCCCATATACATGCTGACCAGATTGGGTACAACCAGCCCCAAAAAGGGAATCGTCCCAACCGTTAAGATGACAACAGAGGATACCAAAGCCACGATCACCAAACCGACATTGACGGTGCGCTTGTAATGTACACCCAAGTTGGCCGCAAAATCCTCACCCATGCCTGCAATTGTAAAACGATTCGCATATATGTACGCCAACGCAACCAAAGGAACACTAAGATATAGCATCTCGTAGCGACCACTCATGATTAGAGAAAAATCCCCCTGCATCCACGAAGAAATGCCCTGGATCAGATTGTATTTGTAAGCAAAAAAGGTCGTTACCGAATTTAAAATGCCTCCAAACATCAAACCGACAAGCGGGATAAATACCGGGTCCTTGAAACGGATTTTATCCAGTATTTTCATGAAAATCAGTGTTCCCCCTAGAGCAAATCCGAAAGCCGTCAGCATCTTCGTCCAGAATCCCGCCGCTCCAAACACCATAATAGCCATCAGCACACCCAATCGTGCCGCATCCATCGTCCCTGCGGTGGTGGGCGATACAAATCGGTTTCGGGTAAGCTGCTGCATGATCAATCCACAGATACTCATACTCGCCCCTGCGATAATGATACTGATCAAACGTGGGAATCTGCTAATCAGGAGTACCTGCGCCTGATCGTTGGTTAAGTGGAACAAATCAAGTGGAGTTACATCATGAACACCAATAAACACCGAGGCGAAAGCCAGTATCAGAAAAACCAGTATTAAATAACGCAATTTCATCTCTAACTAAGGGAGCCTGTCCAATAACCTGTACCAAGCTTCGGCCCTGTCCTCCCCTCCAATAATGATAATCATTATCAAAAATCAACTAGCATAAATTATAGCAGTGATATTGTATCTGTCAAATTTTTTGCAATGAATAAACCATGTCAAAAAAGTGTTAGCAAAACCTGAATAGTCTAAAGAGCAAATGAGCAAATAAGAGCAATATCCTGTAAAATAGAGGCGGAAGATTTTGGGGCCCTCTTTTTCTATTTTTACTGTAAGCAGTTCTTGGAATTCGGGATTCATTAACTTGATGAATCAAAAAAACAGGAGGAAAATGATGAATCACATACTAATCGTCGAGGACGATATCGCCTTGAGTAACGGTATTGTTCTTGCTCTTAAAGAACCTAACAACGTATTTACACAAACGTATGACATAGCTACTGCAAAAGAACAATTGAATGTTACTGCCTTTGACCTAGTGATTCTTGATGTAAATTTGCCGGATGGAAGTGGACTCGACCTTTTAACCCATATACGTAAAACAAAAGCTTTCCCAGTCATTGTTCTGACTGCGAATGATATGGAAACAGATGTCGTCACTGGTTTTGAGCTGGGTGCTGACGACTATATCACCAAACCTTTCAGTCTTATGGTACTGAGAGCAAGAGTTGGTGTTCAGCTTAAGAAATCCAGATACTCGCTTGCAGACTCCATTCAGCTAGACAATTTTTCTTTTTCATTCGAGAGAATGGAATTTATTAAGAATGGTACACCTATTGAACTAAGTAAAACGGAGCAAAAATTGTTGCGCATCCTAATCAACAATCGAGGAAATACTGTTTCGCGTGATCATTTGATAGACAGCATCTGGACTGACGGGGCTGAATATGTAGGTGAAAATGCCTTGTCAGTTACGATAAAAAGGCTACGTGACAAGCTCGAGGATTATCCTTCTTCCCCACAATATATTAAAACAGTTTATGGGCTGGGCTACACATGGGCGTTGAAATGACAACACTCCTATATATATGTATTGGAATTACCGTTGTTGCTGTATGCACCGCTGTAAGTGCTATTATGCTTTATCGCAAGAGCATCCATAAAACAATGAAAACCATTGAGAACATGCTGGATGCCGCGATAAATGGCAGCTTCTCAGAGGATGTCTTTGATGAATCCGTTCTTTCTTCAATAGAAGCTAATTTTGTGAGATTTCTTTCCATTTGTTCCGTTTCCTCCAAAAATCTGCTTGCTGAAAAGAATAAAATAAATGAGCTGATTTCCGATATTTCACACCAAACGAAAACACCATTGGCCAACATCCTGCTTTATTCCCAACTACTTAGCGAATACGAACTATCACAGGATACCTCCACTTGTGTGAAAGCTCTATCAACACAGGCCGAAAAGCTTAACTTCCTAATCCAGGCATTGTTGAAAACATCGCGGCTTGAAACGGGGATTATCACGGTAGCGCCAAGACGAGAATCTGTTCATAAGCTCCTTGATGCTGCACTGGAGCAAATAACGCCAAAAGCAGATGCCAAAGGGATTTCAGTTATTAGGGAGGACACCGTTATTCATGCTTATTTTGACCTAAAGTGGACCAGTGAAGCTGTCTATAACATTATGGATAACGCTATAAAATATACAGAGACAGGCGGAAACATGGATATAAAAGTGATGGCATACGAATTGTTTTGTCGAATTGATATTACCGATAGCGGCATAGGCATTGCAGAAGAAGAACAAGGAAAAATCTTTACCCGCTTTTATCGCTCCCCTACTGTTAACTCGCAGGAGGGTGTAGGTATTGGACTGTTTTTAGCTAGAGAAATCATCGCTGCAGAGGGGGGTTACATCAAGGTACAATCACGCTACGGCCGTGGTTCTACCTTCTCTATTTTTCTTTCTATGGATACTTAATTCTTTCAATACCGTTAGATTTCAGAAAGATTGTAGAAAGATCAGTGTGTTAATGTCTGTACTGTAGATGACTACGATCCAGACATTTTTTTGTGGAGGAGAACGTAATATGGCTCTATTGAAAACTCAGGCATTAAGGAAGCATTACGGGAACGGAGATACTGCTGTTCATGCCTTAGACGGCGTGAATCTGGAGGTGGAAAGTGGAGAATTTGTCGCTATTGTTGGTACGTCCGGGAGCGGCAAATCTACCCTTCTCCATATGCTGGGTGGACTTGATCGTCCAACCAGCGGAAACGTTACGATTGACGGCAAAGATATTTCTTCACTGAAAGACGAAGAATTGACCATTTTTCGCAGACGAAAGATTGGCTTCGTGTTTCAAAATTACAACCTGGTACCTGTCTTGAATGTCTACGAAAATATTGTGCTTCCTATTGAACTGGACGGTAAAGAACCAGACAAAGCCCACATAGATAAAATAGTACATACCTTGGGCCTTGACCACAAAATGAATAATCTGCCAAACAATCTTTCTGGTGGACAACAGCAACGTGTAGCTATTGCCAGAGCACTGGCAGCCAAGCCCGCCATTATCTTGGCAGATGAACCCACCGGAAATCTGGACAGTAAAACGAGTCTGGATGTGATGGGACTGATCAAAGTATCCAGCCAGCAGTTTCGCCAAACGATGGTAATGATTACTCATAACGAGGAAATTGCGCAAATGGCAGACCGCATCATCCGCATTGAGGACGGTAAAATAGTAGGTGGTGAAGGTAAATGATCAAGGTAAAGAACAAAAAAGTAATCCGCAAGCTGGCAGATAAGAGCTATAAGGCCAACAAAACGAGGAACCTGATTGCTATTCTGGCTATAGCGCTTACTTCATTGTTATTTACAACATTGTACACCATGGGTCTTGGTACTATTGATAGCATGCAGCATGCAGCTATGCGGCAAGTCGGTGGAGATGGTCACGCTGTACTCAAATATATTAATGATGACGTGTTTGCAAAAATTAAGGACCACCCTTTGGTCAAAAAAATAGCATATAGGCGTACCTTGTCTGACGGTGTTTTGAACAAAGAGTTTCTAAAACGCCAAACGGAGTTCTGGTATTATGATGATGTGGCGCTAAAGCTTGGATTCATTGAACTAAGTGGAGGCCACAAGCCTATAGCAGAAAATGAAGTGATAGCGGATACTCAGACGCTACAATTGCTGAGAGTACCCTTAAAGGTTGGTGCACCTGTAAACTTGCAACTGGACATACGCGGTAAACAAGTTGAACGCAATTTCACCCTCTCCGGCTGGTGGCAGAGCGACCCAATGTTTAATGCAGGACAATTTTTTTCGTCCAAAGCCTATCTGAATGCGAATTCCACTGAACTACAAAACACATATAAAAAAGATCTCTCTAGTACAGGTACTATTCAAGCCTATATCATGTTTAACAATAGTCTTGATTTACGGGGAAAGTTGGATAAAGTAATCGTCGAAAGCGGGTACTCCCTTGATAAAGACGCGGTGAACTATGTAGCGAGCAATGTGAGTTGGGCATATCTTTCAACTAATTTCAGCATGGACACTGGTATAATCTTTGCATTCATTTCAGGTTTGCTGCTAATCGTATTTACTGGATACTTGATTATCTATAATGTCTTTCAAATATCTGTAATGCGGGATATTCGTTTCTATGGACTCCTAAAGACGCTCGGCACGAGCGGCAGGCAGATCCGCCAGATCATTCGCAGGCAAGCTTTACTCCTTTCAGTAATCGGGATACCGATAGGCTTAATCATAGGCTTTATAGTTGGTAAGTCACTTGTTCCACTGATTATGAACAACTCTTCAATCGCTAGTATCGAAATATCGGTATCCCCCAGTCCATGGATTTTTATAGGAGCGGCATTGTTCACACTTATTACGGTGTTCATCAGCATCTATAAGCCCGGCAGGATGGCCTCAAGTGTGTCACCTATTGAAGCAGTAAGATATGTAGATCGAGACTTTAAGAACAAGACATTATTGAAAAAAACTGTTAAAAAAGTAAACATGCGCAGCATGGCACATGCCAATTTGGGACGCAACAAAAAACGAACTCTTTTGGTGATTATCAGTCTCTCTTTGAGCATTGTGCTACTGAACACTTCATTTGCGCTCTCTCAAAGTATGGATATGGATAAATATTTGTCGGCCCGATTCAGTGATACAGACTTTCTTATTGGACATGCAGATTTGTTCCGACAAAAATATATTTATGATGAGAATGAGACTTCTGAAAGCTTTATTCAAGCCGTTCAAGCTCAGCCTGGATTTGAAGAAGGCGGCCGATTGTATAGTAACCAAAAAGAGTTAACGGTTGACAAGGCAAAGGATACTCCTACAGAAGATACCAATGGGGTTGATGCTTACGGCAATTATGTTTCACAAGTATACGGGCTCGAAGAGTTGCCTCTGCATCATCTACAATTGATCGACGGTGAGTTTGATTATGATAAGCTTGCTTCAGGTAAGTATATTCTAGAGGGAGTTGATCTCAACGACAATGGCAAACCTTATTTGGAATATATGCGTTACAAAGTGGGGGAAGAAGTTACTCTTCATAGCTACATGGGGACCAAAGAAGATCCACTAGACAAAGAGTATACAACACAACAATTCATTGTGCTTGGTCATGTAGCTATGAAAGAATCCAATTCTACTCGTATGCCATTCTATTATAATTTTTATCTTCCGGCAGAAATCTACAAGACATTGGCACAGCAGCCTACTGTAATGAGCTATGCTTTTAATGTATCTTCTAACAAGGAAGTAACCATGGAGAACTTCTTGAAAAATTACACCACAACAGTGGGACCTTTGATGGATTACCAATCCAAGTTCACTGTAAGAAGCGAAGTATCTGGTATGCAAAAGACAGTCAGATTAATCGGTGGAACGCTTAGCTTGATCATTGGTCTGATTGGGATTCTGAACTTTATTAATGCGATTCTAACTAGTATAATAACCCGACGGCAGGAACTTGCCATGCTACAAAGTATTGGTATGACGAAGAAGCAGCTACGTGGTATGCTGGCCTTTGAAGGAACGTATTATGTAGTTGGTACAAGCGTACTTTCTGTCTTATTAGCCTTCATATGTTCTTTTTTTATTGTAAGACCTATTAGTAACATGATATGGTTTTTTAGTTATCATTTTGTGATCTGGCCTGTATTAGCAGTATTACCTGTGTTGCTTGCTCTCGGGTTATTCATTCCGCTAATGGTTTATTCTTTGAGTAACAAACAAAGTATTGTGGAGCAGCTTCGGCAGGCAGAATAAGTTTTACGAGTTATAGAGGAAATTCGTTCTCTCTTCCGTTAGAAAAGGATTTCTTTCAACACTGTTAGATTTCAGAAAGATTGTAGAAAGATTAGTGTGTTAGTGTCTGTACTGTAGATGACTACGGTCCAGACATTTTTTTGTGGAGGAGAACGTATATGGCTCTATTAAAAACACAGGAGTTGAAAAAGTATTATGGTAACGGGGATCATACTGTTCATGCTTTAGACGGTGTGAACCTGGAGGTGGAAAGCGGAGAATTTGTCGCTATTGTTGGTACGTCCGGGAGCGGCAAATCTACCCTTCTCCATATGCTGGGTGGACTTGATCGTCCAACAAGTGGAGACGTTACGATTGACGGCAAAGATATTTTTACATTGAAGGACGAAGAATTGACTATTTTTCGCAGACGAAAGATTGGGTTCGTGTTTCAAAATTACAACCTGGTACCTGTCTTGAATGTCTATGAGAATATTGTACTCCCTATTGAACTGGACGGTAAAGAACCGGACAAAGCCCACGTAGATAAAATTGTACATACTTTGGGTCTTGGCCAAAAGTTGAATAACCTACCCAACCATCTATCGGGGGGCCAGCAGCAGCGCGTAGCCATCGCCAGATCATTGGCAGCGAAACCTGCGATTGTTTTAGCAGATGAACCCACTGGGAACCTGGATAGTAAAACCAGTCTGGATGTGATGGGATTGATCAAGGTATCCAGCCAGCAGTTCCGCCAAACGATAGTGATGATTACTCACAACGAGGAAATTGCGCAAATGGCAGACCGCATCATCCGCATTGAGGACGGTAAAATAGTAGGTGGTGCGACCCGATGATCAAAGTAAAGAACAGTAAGGCGGTTCGTAATTTATCAGATAAAAGTTTAAAAGCCAATAAAATCCGCAATATTATTGCGATTATCGCTATTGCCTTAACCACTTTGTTATTTACATCTGTGTTTACTATGGGGATTGGCGCGATGGAAAGTTTCCAGCAGGCAACGATGCGACAGGCTGGTGGGTCAGGGCAGGGTTATCTCAAATATATCAACGATGAGGAATTTAATCACATCAAAGACCACCCTCTTATTAAAGAGATAGCATATAGCCGCCTGTTAAGTGCAAAGGTGACAAACGAGCAATTTTTAAAGCGTCGTGCGGAGTTCTGGTATCATGACGATGTAGGGCTAAAGCTAGGATTGATTGAGCTAGAAAAAGGCCACAAACCAGTGGCGGAAAATGAGGTTATCGCGGACTCTAAGACCCTACAGTTACTGGGTACTCCCCTGAAAGAAGGCGCCCCATTGTCCTTGAAGCTTGAGGTTCACGGCAAAATGGTACAGCGTGAATTTATCCTCGCCGGCTGGTGGAAGAGTGACCCCGCCGCCATGATAGACAGAGGTCAAATTTATGCTTCTAAAGCTTATGTGGATGCACATGCCGAAGAATTACGCTACACATATAAGCAGGATCATGATATGACCGGAGCCATCAATGCAGTTATCATGTTCGATAACAGCTCGAACATCCAGGGAAAACTTGATCAAGTGATTACAGAAAGTGGTTATTCCCTTGACAAAAATGCACCGAACTTCATTGAAACTTCTATGAATTGGGCGTATCTTTCCAACACTTTCAGTTCGAACCCTGAAGCCGTCTTTCCCCTAGCCACTGGTCTGTTACTGATTATGCTTACTGGCTACTTGATCATCTATAATATTTTCCAAATCTCGGTGATGCGTGATATTCGTTTCTTCGGTCTTCTAAAAACCATCGGCACAACCAGCAGGCAAATCAGCAGAATCATCCGAAGACAGGCATTATTTCTTTCCTTGATCGGGATTCCCATCGGCTTGCTCGGGGGTTTTTGGGTCGGAAAATCGCTTATCCCTCTGCTGCTTATGAACAATTATAGGCACGCTGAGGTAACCCTATCCCCCAGCCCATGGATTTTTATCGGCTCCGCTCTGTTTGCAGTCATAACAGTTATGATCAGTGCATATAGGCCTAGCAGAATTGCAGCGACTGTGTCTCCAATTGAGGCAGTAAGATACGTAGACGGAGCTACCCAAAAGAAGAAGAAAAAACTAAAAAAATCAACTAACGGTGCTAAGATTCCCCTGATGGCTCGAACCAACTTAGGCCGCAATAAGAAGCGGACTATTTTGGTGCTGCTTAGCCTTTCTCTAGGTCTAGTGCTACTGAATACTACTTTTACATTATCCCAAAGTCTGGATATGAATAAGTACGTGTCTAAAAGCCATGACACTGACTTTCTGATTGCACATGCTAATTATTTTCAAGAACATTTCACAGGCCCTGACAATGCGACGACGGAAAGCTATATTCAGGCCGTACAGGCACAACCCGGTTTTGAAGAAGGTGGACGATTGTATAGTGGCAGCAATCTACTCGCTATCGAGCATAAAGAGAACAAAGAGGGGAAGGGGGAAATCGCCACTCCTGACGCTCGCGGCAACTTACCTGCAATAGTGTACGGGCTTGAAAATCTCCCCCTTCACCGACTACAATTAATTGATGGTGAACTTGATTATGGCAAGCTAGCTTCAGGAAAGTACATTCTGGAAGGGGTCAGGTTAGACAATTACGATAATCCTGAAATGGAACTATCCGTATACAAAGTAGGTGAAAAGGTTACTCTTCATAAGTATATGGGCACAGCAAATGCCCAGGAGTACACTAGCCATGAATTCACAGTGCTTGGTCATGTTGGCGTAAAATCATCCAATTCTGGTGTAGACGTTGCTAATTATACTGACTTCTATCTCCCGGCGGATATCTACAAGACGCTTGTCAAGAAGCCTGTGGTGATGAGTTATGCCTTTAATGTATCCGATAGTAAAGAAAAAACGATGGAGAGCTTCTTAAAGAACTATACCGAAATAAAGGAGCCAACGATGCATTATAAATCCAAATTCACCTCAATTGCCGAGCTTTCAGGTATACAAAAAACAATTTTGATGATCGGCGGTACGCTCAGTATTATTATTGGTGTGATTGGCATTGTTAATTTTGCAAACGCGCTTCTAACTAGTATTCTGACCCGCCATCAAGAATTTGCTATACTACAAAGCATTGGCATGACCAACAAACAATTAAAAACAATGCTTGTTTATGAGGGTCTGTACTATGTCCTCGGCACCAGCATATGCTCCATCTTATTAGGAAGCCTACTTTCCGTCTTGATTGCGAAACCCTTGAGTGCCCAAATATGGTTTATGAGTTATAAATTTATTATCTGGCCGCTGATCCTCGTGTTGCCTGTTCTGCTTGTGCTTGGGATCTGTCTTCCCCTTGCTATTTATTCTCTGAGCGACAGGAAAACTATCGTAGAGCGACTGCGAACAGCAGAATAAATCCCCCTGTAAAGAAAATGACCTGGTCAAAACTTTTGGCTGGGTCATTTCTTGGTTATTCAACAGTAGTTTAATACCTGCTCCCTGAACCATGAGCAAATAAGAGTATATCCTGTAAAATAGAAATAGAGAATTGGGCGGCTCTCATTTACATTTTTATTGTGAGCGGTTGTTAGAGCTCGGAATTCAATGACTTGTTTAACCAAAATACAAGAGGAGAATGATGAACTATATATTAATTGTCGAGGATGATATCGCCTTGAGTAACGGGATTGTTCTTGCTCTTAAAGAACCTAACAACGTATTTGTACAAGCTTTTGTGTGAAAGCTTTATCTGCACAGGCCGAAAAGCTTAACTTTCTGATCATGCATTAGTGAAAACTTGACGGCTTGAAACGGGGATTATCATGGTATCGCTAAGGCGGGAATCTGTTCAAAGGCTCCCTGATGCTGCACTGGAGCAAATAATGCCAAAGGGATTTCAGTTGTTATGGGAGATACCGCTATTCATGCTTATTATGACCTAAAGTGGACCAGTGAAGCTGTCTATAACATTATGGATAACGCTATAAAATATACAGAGACAGGCGGAAGCATGACTATAAAAGTGATGGCATATGAATCGTTTTGCCGAATTGATATCACTGACAACGGCATAGGGATTGCAGAAGAAGAAAAAGGTCAAATCTTTACCCGTTTCTATCGCTCCCCCACCGTTAACACGCAGGAGGGTGTCGGGATTGGACTGTTTTTAGCTAGAGAAATCATCGCTGTGGCGGGTGGTTACATCAAGGTACATTCATACTGCGGCTGTGGCTCTACCTTCTCTATTTTCTTTCTATGGATACTTAATTCTTTCAACACTGTTAGATTCCAGAAAGATTATAGAAAGATTAGTGTGTTAGTGTCTGTACTGTAGATGACTACGGTCCAGACATTTTTTTGTGAAGGAGAACGTATATGGCTCTATTAAAAACACAGGAGTTGAAAAAGTATTATGGTAACGGGGATCATACTGTTCATGCTTTAGACGGTGTGAACCTGGAGGTGGAAAGCGGAGAGTTCGTGGCCATTGTCGGTACGTCCGGGAGCGGCAAATCTACCCTTCTCCATATGCTGGGTGGACTTGATCGTCCAACCAGTGGAAACGTTACGATTGACGGCAAGGATATTTTCACACTGAAGGACGAAGAATTGACTATTTTTCGCAGACGAAAGATTGGCTTTGTTTTTCAAAATTACAACCTGGTGCCCGTTTTAAATGTCTACGAGAATATTGTGCTTCCTATTGAACTAGATGGTAAAGAGCCAGACAAAACCCACATAGACAAAATTGTACATACCTTGGGTCTTGACCAAAAGTTGGATAACCTGCCCAACCATCTATCGGGGGGCCAGCAGCAGCGCGTAGCCATCGCCAGAGCATTGGCAGCAAAACCTGCAATTGTTTTAGCAGATGAACCCACCGGGAACCTGGACAGTAAAACCAGTCTGGATGTGATGGGATTGATCAAAGTATCCAGTAAACAGTTCGCCCAAACGATGGTAATGATTACTCATAATGAAGAAATCGCACAGATGGCAGACCGCATCATCCGCATTGAGGACGGTAAAATAGTAGGTGGTGCGCCCCAATGATCAAAGTAAAGAACAAAAAGGTAATCCACAAGCTGGCAGATAAAAGTTTCAAAGTAAACAAAGCCCGTAACCTCTTTGCTATTGTTGCCATAGCACTAACCTCATTGCTATTTACAACACTGTTCACTATGGGGATTGGCGCTATAGAAAACTTACAACGGGCAACTATGCGACAGGTCGGTGGAGATGGACATGCCGTACTCAAATATATAACGGATGATGAATTTAATCATTTCAAGGATCATCCATTGATCAAGGAAATCGCTTATAACCGTATATTAAGCGACGGAGTTAAAAACGACAACTTCCTAAAACGCCGTACAGAGTTCTGGTATTACGATGATGTAGGGATGAAGCTCGGTTTTATTGAGCTTAAAGAGGGGCACAAGCCTGTCGCAGAAAATGAAGTGATTGCAGACTCCAAGACGTTGCAGCTATTGGATGTTCCACTGAAGATTGGAGCACCTTTGAGAATAAAGCTTAACATACGAGGTAAAGAAGTACAGCGTGATTTTGTCCTCTCTGGCTGGTGGAAAAGTGATCCTGTAGTTAAGGTAGGGCAAATATTCGCTTCTAAAGCCTATGTCGATGCTCATGCCAAGGAATTACAAAGCACCTATAAAAAGGATCACTTCTATACAGGAGCCATTTGTGCATATATGATGTTCGACAATAGTTTTGATTTGCGAGGAAAGCTCAATAAAGTGATTACCGAAAGTGGATATTCGCTTGACCAAGATGCACCGAACTATATCGCGAGTAATGTAAATTGGGCATACATCTCAACCAATTTTAGTCTAGATACAGAGACCATCATAGCGTTGACTTCTGCCCTGTTACTGATCATATTTACCGGTTATTTGATCATCTATAATATATTCCAAATATCGGTAATGCGAGATATCCGTTTTTATGGTCTTTTAAAGACGATCGGTACAAGCAGTAAACAAATTCGCAGGATCATCCGCAGACAAGCGCTGATTCTATCAGTTCTAGGAATCCCGATTGGATTGATAGCAGGTTTTTTTATTGGTAAATCGCTCGTGCCTTTTATTATAAATATGAGTAATTTTAACGGTACCATGATATCGGTATCTCCTAACCCATGGATTTTTGTCGGATCTGCTTTGTTCGCGCTCATTACCGTAATGATCAGCACTTTCAAGCCAGGCAGAGTTGCATCATCCGTATCACCGATAGAAGCAGTCAGATACACAGGCGGGGCAAACAAGAGCAATGGTAAGCTGAAAAAATCAACCGGAGGTGCAAAAATCCACCTCATGACTCGTTCCAACCTGGGGCGTAATAAAAAACGCACTATTTTAGTGGTGATTAGTCTTTCTTTAAGCTTGGTGCTTCTAAATACAGTATTCACGCTGTCTCAGAGTTTTGATATGGATAAATTTTTAGCCAAATTTAATGATACCGATTTTCTCATTGCTCATGCTGGATATTTCCAGGTTCCGAGCAGTTTTAGTGGACATGAAAATGAAACCACTGAAAGTTTTATTAAGGCTGTACAGGCACAACCAGGCTTTGAAGAAGGCGGTCGATTGTACGGTAATCCAACGGTTCTCACTGCTAAGAATACAAAAGGAATCACGGATGAAACTCAGAACACTGATGCTCGTGGCAACTTCCTTATAGAAGTGTATGGTCTTGAAGAGCTACCGCTACATCGGCTGCAATTGATTGATGGTGAGCTTGATTTTAAGAAACTAGCTTCCGGTAAGTATATCCTAGAAGGCGTCGAACTGAATGACAACGATAAACCCTACATGAAATTCACTCATCATAAAGTAGGAGAAAACGTTACTTTGCATAGTTATGTGAGTACAGCAGATGCTCCACCGGATAGAGAGTATATAACGCAAAAGTTTAGAGTACTTGGCCATGTGGGTATCAAATATTCCAATTCGGATCGCTTTCAGAGTTATAGCTTCTACCTCCCGGCGAATATATACAAATCACTTGTAAAACAGCCTACGGTAATGAGTTATGCCTTTAATGTATCCTCAAAGCAGGAAACGTCCATGCAGAGCTTTTTGAAGCGATACACAGAAACAATTGAACCAATGATGAGCTATGAATCCAAGATTACATCCAGAAACGCTTTATCAGGTATGCAAACTACTGTTATAATGATCGGCGGCCTGCTCAGCTTGATTATTGGCTTGATTGGTATCCTGAACTTTATTAATGCGATTTTAACCAGCATACTGACCCGCCGCAATGAATTCGCTATGCTGCAAAGTATCGGCATGACCAAAAAGCAATTGCGCGGAATGCTGATTTATGAAGGACTATATTATGTTGGGGCTACTAGCCTAACCTCTATTCTATTGGCAATCTTATTTTCTCTTTTGATTGTGAAACCGTTATGTAGCCTGCTATGGCTTTTAAGCTATCACTTTATAATTTGGCCACTGTTTGTCTCATTGCCTTTACTGTTATTGCTTGGGATACTTATTCCAGTAGCAGTCTATTCTATGAACAACAAACAAAGTATTGTGGAGCGACTTCGAGAATCAGAGTAGATGCACCTAAAAATAAGAAAGTAAAATACCCATACGCGTCAAAAAAGATGACTCCTGATCAATTCAGAGGTCATCTTTTTATGCATAGAAAGGTACTTTATATTTTAATCACAGTTCCCACTCTTCTCGTAAAAGCCCCATTCGGATCGAATCATAATACTCTCCATTATAATATCTGCACTTTCGAAGCCTGGCTTCCAGGGTCATGCCCAGCTTCTCTCCCACCTTCATCATCCGATGGTTTCCTGACCAGGTTGTAAAACCTACTCTTACTAGAGGTAATGTATTAAACAAATGTGTGATCCATAGTCGGAGTGCCCTCGTACCATACCCACCGCTCCAATACTGCGAATCAAAGATACCTATCCCCATTTCAAGCCATTGGGAAGGCTGATGCTCCCAATAGTAGCTAACCGATCCAATGACCTTACCCTCCACTTCAATGATCCAAAAGTCATCTTGCCCGATTCGCTTTTCCTTCTCTTTTAAATACTCCTCAAAAGAAAGTGGCTTATGTTCATAATAAGGTGCATCCCACTGCTTCCATTCCGGTGCTTCTTCCTTAAAAGTTAACGTCCAAAGAGCCGGCAGGTCTTCTTCTGTAACAGGCCTAATCGTTAAATCCTTATCCGTATACATTGAGTACACTCCTTTTATAATAAAATTCGTTCTATCTATATTGGGCCTTATTGGGCTTTATTGTATCTGCTTTTGCATTATTTCGAAATTCTAGTTTTGTCCGTCTTCCAAGCAAAGTCATAATTTAAGTTGACAAACAATCAAAAAACATATATCTTAATATCAAGATAATAAATATAAAGAAAAGTTTTTCGACTGTTTATTTTGTTTAGAAAAACCTAATCATATAAAAACCAAGGAGGATAATGACATGAAACTATTAGGATTGCATCACGTTTCGGCGATTACAGCAGCAGCGGCTAAAAATGTTGATTTTTATACTCAGGTAATGGGACTTCGGTTGATCAAGAAAACGGTGAACCAAGATGATGTTAGTGTGTATCACCTTTTTTACGGAGATGAGCGTGGAACTGCGGGTACCGAAGTCACTTTCTTTGAAATTCCACATGCGGGACAAACTCGTACAGGAAATAACAGCATTTCAGCTCTCTCCCTACGGGTACCGAATGACAAGGCACTGGATTACTGGAAAAACCGCTTCGAGCAGTTGGATGTAAAACATGGGGAAATTACGGATCAAGCGGGACGCCTGGCACTTTCGTTCGAGGATTTTGAAGGACAACGCTTCTTCCTCGTTTCAGATGAGCATGATCACGGAATGCGCGGCGGCACGCCTTGGGAGAAAAGCCCTGTCCCTGCCGAATACGGCATTGTAGGACTCGGACCGGTTCATCTGACTATTCCCAAAGCGGAGAATACCATTCTTATTCTTGAACAGGTTATGGGCTTCCGCAAAAAGGGCTCCTATCCTTCTCCTGTTGCTGGACAACCGGATGTGGTCATCTATGAAACGGGTGAAGGCGGTACAGGAACCGAAGTTCATCTGGAAGAGCGCAACGATCTGCCACAAGAGCGACCAGGACGCGGCAGTGTGCATCACGTAGCCTTCCGTGTTGAAACTGAGGAAGAGCTCAAACAGTGGGTAGACCGTATTGGGCAGCTGCAAATTTCCAACTCTGGTTTTGTAGATCGCTTTTACTTCCGTTCATTGTACTTCCGTGAGCCGAACGGCATTCTGTTTGAATTGGCTACCGATGGACCTGGCTTTGATACGGATGAAGAACTAGAGTTTCTGGGTGAATCGCTGGCGTTACCGCCATTTTTGGAATCGCGCCGCGCATCTATTGAAGCCAATCTCAAACCGCTTAACACCAAACATTAATTTAAGTTATATTTAATCTAAAATAAACACAAAGCCGGGACTTCTACATCATGTAGAGGTTCCCGGCTTTTCTCGTGCAACTGCTCTGCTTTCATTAAAAAAAGCATCTCATCTACAAGCTTTTCAGCTTTGACAGGTAAGCGAAATGCCCTTTTTAGTTATGCTTACAGCTTTTTATCATCCACACTGTTCAGCCATGCTTCGATTTCTCCGATTACAGAGGCGATACAGCCATCTTGGAACGGCGAGATGAGTCCAGCCAACTCAACCAATCCGGTAAAAGATCGACTTCCTCCGGCACGGCATAGCTTCAAATAATCTTCCCACGCAGCTGTCCGGTCGATACTCATGCGTTTCCAGAATTGGAACGCGCACAGTTGCGCGAGTGTATAGTCAATATAGTAGAACGGGGATTGAAAAATATGACCCTGTTTGTGCCAAAATCCGCCCTGCTCCAGATACTCGTTGCCTTCATAATCCAGATGCGGTTTATACTTACGTTCAATGGAGCGCCATGCGGTTTTACGTTCGGCTGGGGTCCAGTCTGGATGTTCGTATACGGCATGCTGGAATTCGTCCACGGCTACGCCGTAAGGCACGAACAGCAACGATGAGGATAGATGTTCAAAGTGATATTTGTCCGTATCTTCCTGGAAGAACAGATTCATCCAAGGCCATGCGAAAAACTCCATGCTCATAGAGTGGATCTCAGCCGCCTCCATAGTTGGCCAATGGTACTCAGGAATTTCAAAATGCCGGCTTTCATAGACCTGGAAGGCATGACCTGCTTCATGCGTCAATACGTCGATATCACCGGATGTACCATTAAAATTGGAGAAAATAAACGGCGTGCCATATTCGCTCAAAAATGTACAATAGCCTCCGCTTTGCTTGCCCTTTTTGCTGATCAAATCCATCAGTCCACGTTCGATCATAAAGCTGAAAAATTCACGTGTTTCCGCTGAAAGCTCCTCATACATGCGTGCTCCATTACGAATGATCCACTCCGGGTCACCTTTAGGCGTAGGATTGCCTGACAGGAAGTTGAAGCCCTCGTCATAATAGCGAAGCTGATCTACTCCGATCCGTTCGCGCTGGCGCTCCTTCAGCTTGGTTGCCAGAGGAACGATGTGCTTCAGCACCTGCTCGCGGAAATTGGCTACCATTTCGGCATTGTAATCTGTACGTCCCAAGCGGGCATAGCCCAATTCTACGAAGTTGTCATAGCCCAACTTGTGTGCCATGCGCGTGCGTACTTTCACCAGTTCATCATAAATCCGGTCCAGCTCGTCCTCATGCTCACTCATAAATTGATATTTAGCCTCGGAGGCCTGTTTGCGCGTCTCCCGGTTGGTAGCCATTTCAAAAGGCAGGAGCTGCGACAATGTGCGTTCTTCTCCCTCGAACGGGATCTTCGCTGAAGCAATCAATTGAGCATATTCCGAGGTTAGCTTATTTTCCTGCTGTAAATCCTCAATAATATCCGGATGGAACGACTTGAGTGCTACCTCGGCAATACTGAAAAGCTGGCTGCCCCATTGACTCTCCAACTCGGTTCGGAATGGAGAATCCACCAATGCCCGGTAGTAATCGGTTACATACTCCTGAATAACCGGCATGAAATCATCAGCATACTCTTGCTCCGCTTTGTAAAAGGCATCCTCCGTATTAATGGAGTGCCGAACTTCCACCAATTGCAATTGTGTTTCCACATTACTGCGCAGCTTGTTAATCGCATGAATCACTTCATTTTGACGTTCTACGCTGTCTGCTTCACGAAACTGCTGCAACAGCGTTTTAAACCGCTGTTCAATTTCAGGTTGCTCTGGTCGACTGTAAGCCATTTGGCTGAATAATGTCATTGCTTCGGTTCCTCCTTAAATGTAATAAATCTGATGCCTATTATACAGTACGATTAGACCAAACTGGAAGCTGCAATTCCAAAAAAATACAACCTTAAAAGCCGCAATACTATGTATTGCGGCTTTTAAGCCTCATCTAACTCTATATATCAAAAAAGTCATGATCTAAAACAATCTAATATATATTCAGCCTGATGGAGATTTATAAGTCTTTCTGAGATCACAGACCTTCATGCTTTATTGATTTTGCAAACGATGTGCCGCATGCAGGGTCGGACCGACGAATTCATTCAGCTTGAAGCTACCTTCAATGGCCTGTGTAATGAATCTCTTGGCCTGATCCACTGCTTCACGTACAGTCAGCCCTTGAGCCAAACCAGCCGTTACCGCTGCCGAAGTGGTGCAGCCTGCACCGTGGGTAAAGTTTGTTTTTACAACATCGGCTTCAAACCAGTCAAAAGTGATTCCGTCATATAGCAGATCCATCGCTTTACCTGCGCGAATTTTGCCACGGTCCTTGATCAGTACATGCTTAGCTCCACGCTCATGGATAATCGCAGCCGCTTCCTGCATCTGCTCCAGTGTCGTGATCGGTCCATTCTTCGCCAGTTGCGAAGCCTCGAACAAGTTCGGTGTTACCAGGTCAGCGCCAGGAATCAACAATTCCAGCATCGCCTCTGTATTTTCCGGCTGAAGCACTTCATCCGTGCCTTTGCAGACCATAACCGGGTCAATTACGATCCGCTTCAGATCATGCTTTTTCAAATGGCTGGCTACCAGCTCGATAATTTCAACGGAACCAAGCATACCGGTTTTCATCGCATCAAAACCGATACCTTCCAATACAGTACGCAGCTGCGCTTCTACCACATCCAACGCAACAGGATATACAAGATGATCCCAGGTTTTAGGACCCATCGCTACTACGGTTGTCAATACGGTCATACCATATACGCCAAGCTCCTGAAAGGTTTTCAGGTCTGCCTGAATACCCGCTCCACCGCTTGTGTCGGAGCCGGCTATCGTTAATGTTTTGGGAATCGTCATTTGTACATGCTCTCCTTCACTTTCTGTGCTGCATTTATCCTAATCCCGCTTGCGAAACTTGTCAACGCGCAAAACGGTCCTCTCTATGCTAAAAGTCACAAGCGACAGCAGCAGCTAAAAAACGAGAACATCCCCTTTTGAAACAGGAACATCCTCGCAATAACGTGTTATATGAAGAATTCGAATGAAATTTGGAATTATAAATATCCACCGGTACTGTGATCATAGGCATGATTCTTTTCATTTGCACGTACGCCCAGACACAGACTCTGATAAAGCTGCTGCTGTTCCGGTGTAGCAAAATTTCGATGCTGCTCAAATAAAGCCATACAACCAATGATATGTTCGGTATAGCTATTATCAACAGACAGTTGCAAGCAATGCAGTATTTGTCCCACTCCCTCGGGGTAATCGCCTTTTCGGAAATAATATTCCGCATACACCTTACAAAAGGATGCAAAGCGAAATGCATTAAAGTGCTTGCGATAATGAGTGTCCCATCGTTCCGGTGCAAGCTCCCAGAAGCTCTTGAGTTGCTGACTAAACAGTCCCAGTTCGGCATCCACGAAATAACCGAACCGGTTCGCCGATTCGAGCAAGGTGTTCAAGCCTTCCAGTGTCTCATCCGGATGCTCACGCAGGTAAGTAATATATTCATAGATTGCAGAAGTGTTGCCCATTTTAATTTCAATACAAAGTCGGTTGCCCTGTGCATATACACGATGTAGGTTGACCACTTTCCAGCCTTCTTCGTCTAAACCCTCAAACCAGCTCAAATCTGCATAACCCTCAATCCATTGCTTGGATTCCTCATATCTGCCCTGAAACTCATAGCAGCTGGCCTTGAGCAGATGCCCCTGAGCATAGTAATAAACGAGCGGTTTAAGCAGCTCCAGGTGCTCATCTCCAAAACGGTTCCGATTGCGATACAATGCCTGCGCCAGCTCTCTTAGTTCGTCCGCATACATTTCCATCTCGGACCATTGCATTTTTAAAGCAAACACTTGAGATAGCATATGTAAGCCTTCCAGTGCGTAAATTTCCGGTAGACGACTACGGTACAAATGGAATTGTACAGCAGCCTTCAAGTTCCGTTGGTTATCCTTAATCTGAATCTGGAATATACGGAAATAGCTGATCGCCAACCGTTCAGAGTGGGTATACTTCTCACTCTCGATGACACAATCATACAGAAGCATGGAAGCTTCATGTCTGCCATCCTCAAACATCGCTTCTGCGGTCTCAAAAATAGCAGGAACATTCGATAAATCGTCCATCAAATAGCCAAGTACACTGCGTATACACTCCAGCTTATTCAACTCTGAGCAACGCAGGAGAAACGGACGCAACCTCCTCCAGTGTGGTAAGGAATGAATAAAACATTCATCCACATACATCTCGAACAAAGATCCTTCTTCCAATCCCATGGCCTCTGTAATCAGATCAAGCTGATTGACTGAGATAGGCCGTGGCGGGTTCCGATTAAGTATACCGCTAAGTGTACCCGGATTTACCTTTGAAGCATCTGCAAAACATTGCATTGAAATGCCTTCACTTTGAATATACTTTTCTATTTCTGCGCGGATCGTGGTGTTTTTTTCCAAAGGGACACCCCCTCAAACGAATGATGGTGACTTTTTCATTACCTTTTAAACCAAAATTTGTTTAATCAAAGTATATGTCTATTTATACGAGAGGTCAATAACTTTAAACACGACTCAGGACATATAAAATCACGAATTTTGTACGATTTTAAAACTGTTTTATGAAAAAAGACCGTCCTCTGCGGGACAGTCTATTTCTATTATTTTGATGCTGTGGACTTATAGGACAAAAACTAGTTAGCAGTTCTACCGTGAACGTCCGAAATCGATGGCAAACTTAGCGTATCCCTCTAGCGTTAACCCTTCATAAAGCAACTCCGAATAGGCATTAGCGGCATCCGTAGCTTGCGGCGAGGTCAGGAACGTCACATGCGGACGCCCTGACCATGGGGCGAGGGACCAATGGCCGTCAGCTTTTGGCGTCAACGTCTCCATATGCCGCACGTATTCGGTCAGCACATGACGGTTCTCATCCGGTGAAGCAAGTATAATTCGCTCTCCACCCGGATTGACCAGCGCAGAGGAAAACGCACGATAGTTATTCGTAACAATCAGATAATTTCGCTGCATATCCATCGGTTCGCCATCAAAAGACATCTGAATGATTCTGTGTGCATCTGGGTCCTTTAGGCCCCCGTCAGCATCATATCTGGCTGGCTGTGTTACATCAATTTGATACCTGATGCCGTCGATGATATCGAAATTAAAGCTTGGAAAATCAGAATTAATCAGCTCTTGCTCTTGTTCTGCTGAAGGATCAATTTGCCGGAATTGTCCAGCAGACCACTCCAGCCATTCCCGGATTTCCGTTCCACTCAGTCGGACGACATGCAGCGTATTCGGAAAATTGTACAGATCAGCGATATGCTTGATCGCCAACGTCCCCGCCGGAATATGGGTATAGTATGATGGGCCATATCTGCCGCCTGTTTTAAAAGGAGCTGCTGCCGACAGAACGGGCAATCCTTCGTACTCGCTCCCTTGCATCTGCTGCTTCACATACCACATTTGCGCATCATTCACCAGCTGAACCGAAGCATCATCCATCACCTGAGCAAAAAAGCTGTTCACCGCCACCGTCGTCTGACCTACAGGTGCACGAATATACTCCAATGTTCCGGCGTGCTCTTCTGCTACCGCCAGCTGAATGGCAGTATCCGGTTGTACCAGCGCCTCCTTGCGTATCGGATCATACACCGGGCGTACCTCGGCAGCAGATGCAGCCACTTGCCACTTCCCTCCACTAAAGGTCAGCTCCAGATCAATGATACCCAGATGATCCCCCCAAAAGCCCGGCTCCACTGCTGGGATATCGTGGATGGTACCTCGCTCTACATCAACACCTGTTTTCCCTATAAACGAAGGTCCGGGAAATACTTTATGTGCATGACCAAACACAATGGCATCGATCCCTTCCACCCTGCTCAGATGCAGCACCGCATTTTCCATATCAAGCGTTTCGGGAATATCCTCTAAGCCTGCATGGGGCATGGCAATGATCAGATCGGCTCCCGCCGCCTTCATTTGTGGAATAAAGCGTCTTGCCGTTTCCAGCATATCTTTGACAATGATTTTTCCCTCCAGCCACGCCTTGTCCCATTGCATAATTTGCGGAGGGACAAAGCCGATGACCCCCACCTTCAACAGATGCTTACCGCCTGCTTCATCCTCTACCGCCTTATCCAGCAATAGATAAGGTGTAAAGTAATTTCGTTCTTGTTCTCCTGCTATATAAATGTTGGCATTCACATAAGGAAATTGCGCTCCTTGAAGGCAAGTCTGCAAGTATTCCAGTCCATAGTTAAATTCATGATTCCCGATATTACCTGCCTCATATCCAAGCAGATTCATGGCTTTATAGGCGGGATGCACCGCGCTTGAGTCCTGTTGGATTCGCTGTACAGCATAATCTCCCATTGGATTCCCCTGAATCACATCTCCGTTATCCAGCAGCAGGTGATTGGGCACCTCCGCCCGGGCTATTTGAATCAAGCTGGCTGTTTGCGCCAGACCGTAATGCAGCGTTTCCTGATCCGTATAATAATCGTAATTCCACAAACTGACATGCAAATCGGTTGTAACCATAATGCGAAATTTCACTCTCACAAGACTTACATTGTCTTGGTCTGCCTTTTCGTTAATATCCAAAATATCCAATCTTGTTCTCTCCCTCAGCTTCGGTCATAGAGCTTGAACAAGTCTAACAGAGCACTGTTAAGAGAATGTTAAAATAAACATTTCGCATAAATCCAGAAAACGGTTTTTACCATACGATAAATTTTACATCATTTTTACCAAAGTCAGGAGTGGTTTTAACCCTAGCTGTGGGACTAGCTGTTAAGATTTGGTTTGTCACAGCATTTACAGGTTTTTAATTTTATTTTCGTTATTACTATGTTTAGGGGGAAATTATTTTGTTCAAAAAAGCACTGACCTTGTGCATGACCTTCACACTGGCAGCGGGCCTAGCCGCTTGTGGCTCCAATGCAAGCAATAACAACAGCGCGTCCACTCCGGGTACAGATGGCTCTAAAAACGAAAGCACAGCCTATGTTCCTAAGGAGTTAAAGGTACAGTTCGTTCCTTCTCAAAATGCAGATACGCTCGAAGCCAAAGCCAAACCGCTCGAAAATCTACTCGGTGACAAGCTTGGAATCCCGGTGAAAGTAACGGTATCTCCTGACTACAATACAATTGTGGAAGCCATGTCTTCCAAGCAGGTAGATGTAGGATTCCTTCCGCCGAATGCTTATGTACTGGCCCACGATAACCGTAAAGCAGCCGATTTGCTGTTGCAAGCTCAACGCTACGGCATTGAAGATGCTACAGGCAAGGACACGACTGAAAAAGTAAACTTTTATAAAGCAATGATCGTGGTGAAAAAGGATTCTCCGATTCAAAGCCTAGCTGATCTGAAAGGCAAGAAGGTTGGCTGGCAAAATGTAACCTCCTCCGCAGGCTACGTGTACCCCGCAGCAGAGCTGAAAAAAGCTGGCGTGGACCCGGACACGGATGTGCAGGGTGTGACAATCAAAGGCCACGATGCTGCTATTCTGGCGTTGCTGAACGGTCAAGTTGATGCGGTAGCTGTTTTCCAGGATGCACGTAACACGGTGAAGAAGGAAATCCCGGATGTATTTGAAAAAACTCGCGTCATTCATTACACAGCTAAAATTCCAAATGACACCGTCAGCGTACGTTCTGATATGGATCAAGCGTGGAGAGACAAGATCAGCCAAGCCTTTATTGACATTGCCAAAGACCCTGCAGGCGGCGAGATCATTAAAGAAATTTACACCCATGTAGGTTATGAAAAGGGCGACGATAAAAACTTCGACTCCGTGCGTGAATACGCCGAAGCCGTTGGCCAAGCGGTTAAGTAATCGGAGCAAACAAGGTACTGTAATGAAGTAACAGCTACGAAACAGGCTTTACGAATGACAGGGCAGCACCGTCCATGTATTCATGGCGGTGTTGTTTTCATTCCACCCCATCGGGGGAGAAAGTTGGGAGCATATGATCGAATTCCGTAACGTATCGAAAACATACCCGAACGGCACCAAAGGGTTGGACCATATTAATTTGACGATTCAGGAGGGAGAAATGGTCGTCATCGTCGGCTTATCCGGTGCAGGTAAGTCTACCCTGCTGCGTTCCATTAACCGACTGCATGACATTACGTCCGGCGACATTGTCGTGGGTGGCAGGTCCGTCACGTCTGCTGGAGGCAGCGAGTTGCGGCGCATTCGCCGTGATATCGGCATGATCTTTCAAAGCTTCAATCTGGTTAAGCGTTCGACAGTGCTCCGCAATGTACTTTCCGGCCGCGTCGGCTATCATTCGACGCTGCGGACCATTCTCGGTCTCTTCCCGAAGGAGGATATCGAACTGGCACTAACAGCGCTGGAGCGCGTGAACATCCGCGAAAAAGCTTACAGCCGGGCAGATGAACTGTCCGGTGGCCAACAGCAACGCGTATCCATCGCCCGCGCCCTGGCGCAGGAGGCTAAAATCATTCTGGCGGACGAGCCTGTCGCATCACTGGACCCGTTGACCACCCGCCAGGTCATGGATGACCTCCAGCGCATCAACCGTGAAATGCAGATTACGACCATCGTCAATCTGCATTTCATTGATCTCGCGCGCGAATATGCAACGCGGATCATCGGATTGCGCGCCGGGGAAGTGGTCTTTGACGGCACACCGGAGGAGGCTACGGATGAGGCCTTTGCGGAGATCTACGGCCGGGCCATCAAGCATGATGAGCTGCTGGGAGTGGGATCATGAAGCCCGACTCTATTGCCCAGCCGCTCTCTTCGGCGCAACCGTCACCGCATGCTGGACCGCCACAGCCAAGCAAGCCGCCCGCTGGGCCACCTTTGCCAGGACGTTACAAGCGTTATGCCACCTGGATGATTTTTATCGTGGTGCTGGTAGCCTGCTCCATTCATACGGATGCCACACCTTACCAGTTGATCGTCGGCTTGCCGGAGATGGGCAAATTGTTGGGCGAAATGTTTCCACCCGACTGGAGCTACCTGCCTACCATCTGGAAACCGATGCTGGAAACGATCCAGATCGCCATTGTTGGCACGACACTGGGAGCCATATTGGCGATCCCTGTCGCGTTGCTGTGTGCCTATAATGTGATGCCGCGCAAACTGATTTCGCTGCCAATGCGCACGATCCTGAACCTAGTACGGACGATTCCTGATTTGCTGTTTGCCTCAATCTTTGTGGCGGTGTTCGGCATCGGGCCGTTTGCAGGGATGCTCGCCCTGCTCTTCTTCTCCTTTGGCATCATAGCCAAGCTGACCTTTGAGGCGATTGAAGCCATTGATCCCGGGCCGCTGGAAGCCATGACCGCTGTTGGCGCGAGCCGAATTCAAGTCATCGCCTTTGGTGTGGTTCCGCAGGCTCTTCCTTATTTTGTGTCGTACTTACTGTATACCTTTGAGGTTAATGTGCGCGCGGCTTCCGTTCTGGGCCTGGTCGGGGCTGGCGGTATCGGTCTGTTGCTTGACCGTTCTCTGGGGCTGTTCCGATATGATCGGGCAAGCATCATTATTCTACTGACCCTCGTCATCGTCCTTGCGATTGATTACGGCAGTAACCTGCTACGGAGGAAATTATTATGAATGATCCTACGCTTCGCAGACCTATTGGCTCCCGCCTACGCCTATGGGCGATAGCTATTCTGCTAATCATCATTTATATTTGGGCTTTTCGCGGGATGCAGTTTGAAGGATTACAGGGAACGGCTAAAAGTGTCTCTGTCGCTATATTGGACGGCTTCCTTCATCCCGACTGGTCGTTCGTCTACATCCCTGAGGGAGAGGATTTACTGCGCGGGTTGCTGGATACGCTGGTCATTTCAGTGCTCGGAACCTTCGTGTCCGCATTTATCTGCCTTCCGTTCGCCTTTTGGGCGTCCAGCAATATGACCCGTCTACGTCCCTTATCGGGTAGCGGGAAATTTGTGCTTAGTGTCATCCGGGTTTTTCCAGAAATGATCGTCGCCATCCTATTTATCAAAGCCGTTGGCCCCGGTTCGTTTGCGGGTGTGCTTGCCCTCGGCATTCATTCCATCGGCATGCTAGCGAAGCTTTTCTCGGAAACGATCGAAAGTGTCGATCACGGGCCTCAAGAGGCTTTGATCGCGTGCGGTGCCAACCGTTGGCAGGTGATATTCTTCGCTGTGCTACCGCAGGTGATTCCACAGTTTCTTTCGTATTCGCTTTACCGTTTTGAAATTAATATCCGTTCTGCTACCACGCTCGGTCTGGTCGGTGCAGGTGGTATCGGTACTCCGCTACTGTTTGCACTCCAAATGCGCAACTGGAACCGTGTAGGCGTTATCTTGCTCGGCATTGTGGTCCTGATCATTTTGACGGATCTGATTTCCGGCTGGCTGCGCAAACGGATCGTATAATTAGAATTCTAAACGTCCAAACGTCCAAAAAGCCTCTCCTGTGTAAAAAGGGGTGTTATACTCCCATTCACTCGGAAGAGGCTTTTGCCGTTCGTTCAACATCGCCCTGCCAGTTCATCTATGACCCGTCGGACTTCCTCAGCCGTATTGTAAAAATGCGGAGCCACACGGATAACATCCTTTCGTGCTGAAACGATCATATTTTGGCTTCTCAAATTCCTTTCCACAGCCGACACGTCGGCTACTTCAACAGCGAGCAGGCTTGGTAATGTGCCTCCCCTGTAAGGTACACGTATGTGTAACCCTTTGCGCCGTCCATATTCAACGGAAAAATCCACCAACTCACTCATATAAGCCTGAATACTCGTGACTCCAATCTCCAGCAGAAGCTTTAAGGCCGCATTGGCAGCAAAAATGCTAATGAAAGAAGGCAATCCCGTCTCAAAGCGTCGGGCTCCCGCCGCCGGAACCGGGTGAGCAATATCATACCGGGAAGCGGGCTCCTGCCCAAGCCAGCCTGTAAGACGGGGCTTGAAGCGGTCTATTCGGTCCTTGCTTACATAAAGAAAAGCCACGCCCGGAATTCCAAGCATATATTTGCGTGCTCCCGCGACCAAAATATCTACGCCCATTGCCTTTACATCCACTGGAACGATCCCTGCAGACTGATAAGCATCCACAAACAGCAACGCCTGATTTCGGTGAGCTATGTCTGCAATGGATTTTAAATCCTGCTGAAATCCGTTGGTATAGTTCACTTGTGACACCATAACGAGCGCAGTTTTCTCCGTAACATGCTCCTCATACTGCTCTATCGTCACTTCTCCCTCGATGGAGGGAATACAGCAGATGTGATTCCGGAACATCTCCTGTGCCTGCCAGATGTGTCCCACCGTCGGAAAGTCGGTGTCCGCATACACAATGCCTTCTTTTCCCGGTACATAAGGAAGGGCTGTGGCCACCCCGGCAATCGCCTCAGAGGCTGAGGACAGGACCGCAATTTCGTCAGGCTCCGCCCCAATGAGCTTGGCAAAATGCCCTCTAGCCTCCTCCAAACGTGCCATAGACAGATCGCCGTTATGACCGTGTTGCAGCAAACTTCGATGATATTCCTCAATGGCAGCGGAAACTGGCCTTGATACGGCCCCCTGGGAACAGCTCCCTACATGGATATGTGAGGACAGCACTGGAAACAGCTGACGGTAGGACTGAAACGGATGTTTCATTTTTCCCTTCGCTCCTCCTGGGCACACTAACGTGCCTTGATATGATCATTTTATTATCCATATAAGCCACCTTAGAACAAGGGCCTCTCTTCCCATCTTCTCGCCGTTAACAGACGATAGACGCAAAGAGAGGCCCTGAGGGATCATATACAAAATCATAAATTAATGCACGCGTTTGCGTCCAAACCAGCTTTTAAGCACCAAAGTAGCCAGAGCTAGTAACAATAACAACGAGGCCACCGCAAAAGATGCCGAGAATTGATATTCGTTATACAAAATTTCTACATGCAGCGGCAGTGTATTCGTCTCTCCCCGGATATGTCCAGAGACGACGGACACTGCACCGAACTCACCCATGGCTCGCGCATTACACAAAATGATGCCATACAGCAGACCCCACTTGATATTCGGCAGCGTCACTTTCCAGAAAATGCGCCAGCCGCGCGCGCCCAGCGTGACCGCCGCTTCTTCCTCCTGCTGTCCCTGATCTTCCATCATTGGAATGAGTTCTCGCGCCACAAATGGAAAGGTGATGAACAGCGTCGCTAAAATAATACCAGGCAGAGCAAATATAATTTTAATATCATGCTCGTCCAACCACGGTCCAAGCCAGCCCTGTGCGCCGAACACTAATACATACATCAGCCCTCCGACGACAGGAGAGATGGCAAAGGGTAAATCAATCAAGGTGACCAGCAAGCCTTTGCCGCGAAATTGAAATTTCGTGATCAGCCAAGCGGCAGCTACACCAAATACCGTATTCAGCGGTACCGTTATCGCTGCCACCAGCAGCGTCAACCGCAATGCAGACATGGCATCTGGGTCCCGTAACGCTTCGACGTAGACGCCCCATCCTTGCTTGAGCGCTTCGGTAAGCACGACGATTAGCGGCAATACCAGCACCCAGAGCAAAGCTAAAAAAGCAGCACCAATCAGCGTCCACTTCACCCAAGCGGCCTCGGTCGTGACCCTGTTGGGCGGTGCGGATGAAGGCACTGGTGCAGAAGCAAGCTCCTGCCCAGTTATTGCTTGTGACATGGTGTATCCCTCCTTAGAATGCGGGTATCATGCGCAGCCCTGCATGTTAACGTTAGATGATTACATTAGACAGTTGCGTTTAGGCAGTTACGTTAAACTGCACGGCGCCGTGACCAGCGCTGAATGCTGTTAATCACGAGTAACAGCACGAATGAAATCACCAACAGCATCAATGCTACCGCCGTAGCTCCTGCATAGTCATTTTGCTCTAGCTTGGACATGATGAGCAATGGAGCAATTTCCGTTTTCATCGGCATATTGCCAGAGATGAAGACGACAGAACCGTACTCGCCAATACCACGGGCAAAGGCGAGCGCAAAACCCGTCAGCAGCGGTGGCACCAGCTCCGGCACAATAACGCTGCAGAAGATACGCCATCTGCCAGCTCCCAGCGTAGCAGCGACCTCCTCCTCATCCTTATCCAGCTCCTCCAAAACCGGCTGAACTGTCCGTACGACGAACGGAATGCCAATAAACATCAATGCTAGCGTAATTCCCGTCTGTGAGTATGCCAGCCTCCATCCAAGCGGTTCAAACAATGAACCGATCCAGCCGTTCTGCGCATACAGAGCAGTCAAAGCAACCCCCGCTACGGCAGTAGGCAAAGCAAAGGGCAGATCAATCACCGCATCAAAAATTCGTTTCCCCGGAAACTCATAACGCACCAGCACCCAGGCTATCAATAAACCGAGAAACAGGTCGATCAGCGCCGCAGCCGCGGCACACAAAAAGCTTACCTTGTAGGAAGCCAGCACCCTGACATCAGTCGCCACGTCCCAAAATTTTTCCCACGTCAGTCCAGTTGAATTCAGAAGCAGTGCCGATAAAGGCACCAGCACCACCAGACTGAGATACAGCACACTATAACCCATTGTTAACCCGAACCCGGGAAGTACGCGTTTTCGGGTGGCTTGCACTTGACTCATGCTCTGTTCATCCCTCTCTGAATCCATTCACTATGACACTCGCGGCTACCGATCAATCGCCTACACAGTCCACCTATTTTATGAACTGCCGGGTACATAAATCTGGTCAAAAATCCCTTTGTCGCTGAAATGCTTCTGCTGCGTCTCCTTCCATGTCCCGAATACATCCTTCAAGGTTACGAGCTCCAAATTAGGAAATTGATCCTTGAACTTTGCCGTCACACTCTCCAGTGTTGGGCGATAATAATTTTCGGCAGCAATGGTCTGCCCTTCTTCACTGTATAAATATTTCAGGTACGCGTCCGCCACCTCGCGTGTACCTTTTTTATCTACCACCTTATCGACTACTGCTACCGGAGGTTCAGCCAATATACTGATCGATGGATACACGATATCGAATTTATCCGCACCCAGCTCCTTCACGGAGAGCAATGCTTCATTTTCCCATGCAATCAGCACATCGCCAATTCCACGCTCTACGAAAGTCGTTGTCGCTCCACGTGCTCCGCTATCCAGTACCGGCACATGCTTATACAGGTCCTGTACAAACTGCTGGGCTTTAGCTTCATCGTTATTGTTCTTCTTGAGCGCATAGGCCCAGGCTGCAAGATAGTTCCAACGTGCCCCGCCCGAAGTTTTAGGATTCGGTGTAATAACTTGCACATCGCCACGGATTAAATCGTCCCAGTCCTTGATCCCTTTCGGGTTCCCTTTGCGCACCAGTAACACGATGGTTGAAGTGTACGGGGCGCTGTTATGCTCATATTTACTTTGCCACCCCTCTTTAACAAGTCCTTTTTCCTGTAGCGCATCAATATCGTAGCCCAGGGCCAGAGTTACCACGTCCGCATCCAGCCCGTCCTGCACAGAACGACTTTGCTTGCCAGATCCTCCATGAGATTGCTTGATCGTAACCTTCTGTCCTTTCTCCTTCTCCCAATGGGCGGCAAACGCTTTATTATATGCCTCATACAGCTCACGGGTCGGATCATAAGAAACATTGAGCAACTCCACTTCCTTGGAACCGGCAGCAGAACTACCATCCGCCTGCGTCCCTCCCTTGCTTGCCCCGCAAGCGCTCAGCATAATCGTTAAAACCAAAGATAGTCCGAGAATAAGTCCACTTTTCCATTGCCTTTTCATCAAGACACCCCGCATTCTATGTAATTTGTATTCATTTACGCCTGTTATTTACAGACATAATCAAAAAAAGAGCGGAGAATTCCCTGATGCAGCTCTGATAGGTCAAACCTGTCGCGTGGACAGTGTCTGCCTGCTGTTCCTAGAGGTTCTCCGCCAAAATGGCGAGATCATACTTTAATTCTTTAATTCCTACCTGTTTAATGAGTTATATGGATATAATACGAGAGTTTAGGAGTGATGTCAAACCTTTTTTTGGTATGTATCATCTGTACTTTTCTTTCTTTAAAGGGGGGCAGTCAGAAACATGATATATGTTTCCGACCGTTTAGAGGTCATTTACACACGGAGGACGACTTAGTTGGCAACCGTTTCAAGATTAATCGAAAAGACTCCAAAAAGCTTCGGATTGTCCGTAGCTCTTCTCAACCACAGTTCACCCGAACCCACCATGACTCCCTGATAATTAACAAACAAATCATCTGTCTTTTGATTCACCAGCGCCTCGCGAATTGCGTCCGTAAAAATCTGATCATACTTGGCCATAAAATCTTTCTTATTCGGAATCGTTAGCGACTTTTCACTATCATTAACACGCAGAGGGTACAAAATATAATCGGCCACTTTCTCCTTGTCATTGTCGGCAACTGCCTTCTGCAGCGCTTTGAACATGTTCAAAAACGCTTTAGGATCTTGAATACCTGCTACCTCAAATGGATTTTGCGATGGATTGGAGACTGCCGGAGAAGAAGATGTATCCGATGAAGCAGCTGGAGCCGAAGGAGCTGACTTTTGTGCATCCGTACCGCTGTTTTCTGCACTCTCGCTCTCTTTCGCTGCTTTGTCACTTTGGGCTGAACCGCTACGATTACCACCGGCTCCGTTCTCGATCACACTTGTACTACTTCCAGTATCAATGGTTTCAGCATTCTTATCCTGACCACAGCCAGTAAGTGCTACAAAAGTAAGTGTAAGTAAAATGGCTGTGAGTGACAGCCTCCGTGACATCTTTTGACTACCGAATTCATGGTTTTTGGGCACAACGGGTCATCCTTTCTGCTTTCTGCTCTGACCTATTCTGTTCATTAAGTCTTCAACCGTTCTATTGTAACATAAGTAGACTAATGACCGCATGTCGCACCCTTTCTGGAAGGAGATTACAGTGTAATATATGCGAAGGTTTTAACGTTTCCTTGCGATCCATCGTCCGTACTTACTTTCAAAATCATCTCTTTCAAGGAGTCATTTGCAGCTTCGTCCTACCCCTCTGGCTTTACAAACAGCAGATCGTGGCGTTCTCCCGGCTGCAACGTTTGGCTGGAAAACCCGCTCGTTGACCCTTGCAAGTCTAATCCATTCGCACTATTGAGCTTGTATTGTACGGGTTGCTTGCCTGTATTCTTGATACTGATATACAACTTGCGCCCCTCTTCAAATCTAAAGCTCGTTTGTCCTTGTCCTCCAAATTGCATCTCCTGGTCATGTACAACGCGTTTCGCTGCACTTCCTTGCTTACTCTGCATACTAAGCGGAACAGTCGAATGACTCTGATTTACTTCTGTAATAGTTGATGTAGGAACGCTCATATTAGCAAAAGTGGCATAACCCACAATTGCCCCTGCAAACCCCATCCAAACCCATTTCTCCATCATTTGATTCCCTCCTTTTCTTATCTATCCTTCAGTCCTCACCGTGATTGCACAGATGGAACGGCTTATCTTCTATAAGGAAGCGATCCAGCCAAGTCATTTTATATATAAAGTCGGGTGCCGATTCGATGAATCCGTTCACAATGTCCAAAGAGCGTAGATTGTTCAAGTTTTGTATTTCAGGAGGCAACGTACGGATTCCGCTATACTGGATATCCAGATACTCCAGTTGTTGCAGCTCTCCAATTTCAGGAGGCAAATGCCGGAATGCCAGCTCCTCTTTGGGTATTACTTTGACATCTGGTGCCGGGCGATCATAGCATCCACAGCTGATCCTCAGGCTTTTGAGCCGGGTCAGCTTGGCAATATCAGCCGGTAGCTCTTCCAAATCCGCTACTTGTATCGTCAGTGACTCCAACGATTCCAATTCGAACAAAGCATGCGGTAGTGTTCGTATATCCTGCTCGAAAATGGTCAGATGCTTCAGAGAATGCAGTTCTCTAATCCGTTCCGGTATCTCCCTCAAGCCAAACGACATAAGCTCCACTCGATCCGGTTGATGCCGAATAGCATCGCCCAGAAAAACATCTATATTCTGATGATATTCAGGTTTGTGAATAAACACACCGGGAATAAGCTTCTCCAATTCATCCGCTTCTTCTGTAGCCATGTTTAGTCTACCTATTCGTTCGTGAGCTATGTTAATGATCCAATCCTCTCCATCCGCATTCTGGAAGCACAAATCTTCAGGCAATTGGGGATGTACCCAGGAAAACAGACTGGACGCCGCTTGCTTTAATAGTCCCCCTGCCTCAGGCGCACATTGGTATCGGTAAAATGTTCCTTGTGTGTAGGCAATGGAATGCATGCCCCTAATTTCCTCATATGAGTGTGTGGACAGCATAAAAGGATTCAATTGCTGTAACAATTCCTTGAACAGGACATCCTGGTCGATCACTCCATTCTCATCCTCTGTCGCCCATTTATGTATGCCTAGCATAAACGTGTCTGCCCGTTCCATAGCATAATCAATCAGTCTTTCATAGGCTGCTCCCCGAACATCGCTGTATAATCTGAACATGTCTCTCCCCCTCTGTGCCCTCCGCCTTACAATAAAAAAAGCCGAACTCATATCTATTATGAGTCCAGCTGTCATATTTTTCAAACTTGATCAGAGACACCCAATACGACTTATTGAATAGGGCTTACCGCTTACTCTGTCACTGTTCCATAGATCAGCACTGGTGCTTCCGCATGATCCGCAATACGGATGTTCGCGTAGATTTTCTCCAGCACTTGGGCTACATCTTCACGGTTCGCATGGATGGTAACCAGTGAATCGCCTTTTTGAACAGCATCCCCGACCTTTTTGTTCAGCATCAAGCCGACAGCCAGATCAATCTCGGATTCTTTGGTCGCACGTCCTGCTCCAAGCAACATCGCAGCCGTACCGATTTCGTCAGCCACGATTTCAGCTACCACACCATCCTGCTTCGCAGGCACCTCAATAAGGTACTGTGCTTGTGGCAAGCGTTCAGGATGATCCACCACAGAAGCGTCGCCGCCCTGATTCGCAATAAACTCTTTGAATTTCTCCAGTGCTTTGCCATTGCGAATGACTTCTTTGAGCTTTTCTTCGGCGTTTTCAAGGGATTCTGCTTTCCCTGCCAAAAATACCATCTGACTGCCCAAAGTCATACACAGCTCTTCCAGATCTTTCGGTCCTTGGCCGCGTAGCGTATCAATCGCTTCTTTTACTTCCAGCGAGTTACCGATGGCCACACCCAGCGGTTGACTCATATCGGAAATGACTGCCATCGTTTTGCGACCCACATTGTTACCGATGCTCACCATGGCATGTGCCAGTGCTTTGGCATCATCTACGGTTTTCATAAATGCGCCTGCACCTGTTTTTACATCGAGCACGATGGCATCGGAGCCGGCAGCGATTTTCTTACTCATAATCGAGCTGGCAATCAGCGGAATCGAGTTGACCGTCGCCGTAACGTCACGCAAGGCATACAGCTTTTTGTCCGCAGGTGTCAGGTTGCCGCTTTGTCCGATGACCGCAATTTTGCTGCGATTCACCAGATCCACGAATTCGTCCTTGCTAATCTCGACGTGGAAGCCTGCAATAGCCTCCAGCTTGTCGATTGTTCCTCCGGTATGTCCGAGGCCGCGGCCTGACATTTTGGCTACCGGAATGTCCAAGGCCGCTACGAGCGGAGCCAGTACCAGCGTTGTTGTATCCCCCACACCGCCAGTGGAATGCTTATCGACCTTTACACCTTCAATCGCGGACAGATCAATGGTATCACCCGAATGAACCATCGCCATCGTCAGATCAGCGCGTTCGCGTTCAGTCATATCTTTGAAGAAAATGGACATCGCCAATGCACTGACTTGATAATCAGGAATTTCACCCTGAGTGTAGCCTTGGATAATAAAATTAATTTCCTCCGTACTCAGTTCTTTTCCGTCACGTTTTTTCTCAATCAAGTCTACCATTCTCATATGTCATTTCTCCTCACTGTGCGTATGATCGTTTACAGAGATACTGCTGTATCCAGTGCAACTTCCATCATTTCTTTAAAGGTCGTTTGCCGTTCTTCCGCCGTCGTTTCTTCACCTGTCAGCAAATGATCGCTTACCGTCAGAATCGTCAGTGCGTTTACGCCAAACTTGGCTGCCAACGTGTATAAAGCCGAAGTTTCCATCTCTACGCCCAGCACGCCGTATTCCATCAGCTTTTGTACCACTGATTTGTCATCACGGTAGAAGCTGTCTGAGCTGAATACATTACCGACATGCATGTTCAGGCCTTTGGCAACACCACGATCATAAGCGCCCTTCAATAGATCGAAGCTGGCAATCGGCGAGTAGTCGTAGCCGCCAAAGATATGGCGGTTCATACCGGAATCCGTACAGGATGCTTGTGCCAAAATGACGTCACGAACGTGCACATGCTCCTTCATTCCGCCGCATGTACCTACGCGGAACAGGTTTTTCACACCGTATTCGCTAATCAGTTCGTTGACATAAATACTGATGGAAGGCAGCCCCATCCCAGTTCCCTGCACAGATAGGCGTTTGCCTTGGTACGTACCCGTGAATCCGAGCATTCCGCGAACCTCGTTGTAACAGGTCACGTCCTCCAGATACGTTTCAGCAATAAATTTTGCCCGTAGCGGGTCTCCTGGCAGCAAAATCGTTTCTGCAATTTCTCCGGGTTTGGCTCCAATGTGTACACTCATGTTTTTTATTCCTCCGTCCCATTTGTCCATGCTTGTATCGTTATTTATATCGTTACTAGTAATCTCGCTTACTCTTGCTGGTCCTTGATTACTGAAGCTCTGCCAAAAAGCTCGTTCCGTGTTCAGGCAGTTTTACACCAAAGTTATCTGCTACAGTCGCTCCAATATCAGCAAAGGTTTTACGAACCGCAAGCTCCTTGCCCCCAGCTGTAAAACGCGGGGAATATGCCAGCAAAGGTACGTATTCGCGGGTGTGATCCGTTCCCCGATACGTCGGGTCATTCCCATGATCTGCAGTAATGATCAGCAGATCGTCATCGGTCATTTTGGCAAAAACTTCTGGCAAACGCGCATCGTAATCGTCCAAAGCTTGACCATATCCCTGCGGATCACGACGGTGACCGTATACAGCGTCAAAGTCCACCAAATTCAGAAAGCTTAATCCGGTGAAATTCTCATCGAGCGTAGCCACCAGCTTATCCATGCCGTCCATATTAGACACCGTACGCACCGCCTTCGTCACACCCTCACCGTCATAAATGTCGGAGATTTTACCTAAGGCGATCACATCCAGGCCTGCATCCTTCAGCTCGTTCATGGTGGTGCGACCAAACGGCTTGAGCGCATAATCATGTCGATTGGAGGTACGGGAGAAGTTCCCTGCCTCGCCTACGAACGGACGTGCAATAATGCGACCCAGCATGTACGGATCTTCCAGCGTGATTTTACGGCAGAACTCGCAAATCTCATAGAGTTCCTTCAAAGGTACAACTTCCTCGTGCGCCGCAATTTGCAGCACAGAGTCCGCCGAGGTATAAATGATGAGCGCTCCAGTTTTCACGTGTTCTTCGCCCAGTTCATCAATGATTTCCGTTCCGCTCGCAGGCTTATTGCCAATAACTTTGCGACCTGTGTGCTCCTCAATGCGTTGAATCAGCTCATCTGGAAACCCATCGGGAAATACACGAAAAGGAACAGCAATATTCAATCCCATGATTTCCCAATGCCCCGTCATTGTATCCTTACCATTGGATGCTTCCTGCATTTTAGTGTAATACGCGAGCGGCTTGTCGGCCGCTGCTACTCCTTCTATGGAACGAATATTGGACAGACCGAGCTTACCCATATTCGGCATCTTCAGGCCACCGCGTTCGCGGGCAATATGACCGAGCGTATCTACATCGTAATCATCAAACTGGGCAGCATCCGGCGCTTCGCCGATACCAACCGAGTCCATAACCACCAAGTGAATCCGTTTGAATTTAGACATCATAAAAATCCTTTCCTGATTCGCTGTTTTTTTTACAAAAACAACCCTGCAATCGTTGCCGACAGCACGCTAACCAGCGTTGCCCCGTACAACAGCTTCAGACCAAAGCGGGCCACCACATTTCCCTGTTTTTCATGCAACCCCTTCACCGCCCCAGAAATGATACCGATGGATGAGAAGTTAGCAAAGGATACGAGGAATACCGATACGATCCCGACCGTGCGCTCCGACAAGCCTGTTTGCTTGGTCAGATCCAGCATGGCCACGAATTCGTTGGATACGAGTTTGGTAGCCATAATGCTGCCCGCCTGAACGGCTTCGTTCCACGGAATACCCATGACAAAAGCGAAAGGCGCAAACACATATCCAAGCAACGCCTGAAAGCTGATTCCAAACAACCAGGAGAAAATCCCGTTAACCATGGCAATCAGCGCCACAAAACCGATCAGCATTGCAGCTACCGTAATAGCAACCTTGAAACCGTCCATAATATATTCCCCGAGCATTTCGAAGAAGGACTGCTTCTCTTCCTCCTGAACCTCCAGTAAATCGTCTTCCTTCTCAATCTTGTACGGATTAATAATGGAAGCGATAATAAAACCGCCGAACAGGTTCAATACCAAAGCTGTGACCACATATTTGGGATTTAACATTTGCATGTAAGCTCCCACAATCGACATGGACACTGTAGACATCGCAGACGCACACAGCGTATACAACCGATGTTTTGGCAGCAGACCAATTTGCTTCTTAACGGAAATAAACACCTCGGATTGACCCAAGATAGCCGAAGCTACAGCGTTGTAGGATTCCAGTTTACCCATTCCGTTTACTTTGCTCAAGACAAGCCCGATATATTTAATAATAAAAGGTAACACTTTTACATATTGCAAGATACCAATCAGTGCGGATATGAACACGATTGGCAGCAGTACACCGATAAAGAACGGTGCTGCTCCTTCATTCGCAATTCCGCCAAAAACGAAGTTAATCCCTTCAGTTGCATATGCCAAAAGACTCTTAAAACCTTCTGCAAAGCCTTTGACCAAAAATTCGCCAATTCCTGTATGCAGTAATACGAAAGCAAGCGCTGCTTGCAGAACAACCATAACTATCAGCGGACGATACCTGATTTTACGCTTGTCACTGCTGGCAACGTAAGTAAGTGCAAATACAACGAGCAGTCCCACCAGAGCGATTACATATTTCATTTAATTTCCCCCTCATTACATTAAGCGCTTACATTCCCTATAAAAAGAATGCGCTCCAAAGAGGCATTCTTTTTTTTATTTGCCCAGATCCGCAGGTCGAAAAGCACCCGGCAGTAATTGATCCACCGTCCACTCTTCCGTGTTGCCATGAAGGTTTGTCAGATAAATTTTGGTATCTTGATGAGCAAATTCGGAAATAACCTGACGGCATGCCCCACATGGAGACACAGGCCCTTCCGTATCAGCTACAACCGCAATCGAATCAATTTTACGGCAGCCTTCGGATACCATTTTAAAAATCGCTGTCCGCTCTGCACAATTGCATAAGCCGTAGGAGGCATTTTCCACATTACATCCGTGATAAATCGTGCCATCGCTTCCGAGAACCGCAGCACCCACCTGAAAATTCGAATACGGAACGTATGCCTGTTTACGCGCCTCAAGCGCTTTCTGAATCAATTGATCCTTCATCGCGAATCCCTCCATGACTTTAAAATAAACTTAGTAGGAAGATGTAGACTGCTCGCCCTCGATGATCTTCACACCGGAACTTGCACCGATCCGACTTGCGCCAGCTTCTACTAATTTTTGCACGTCTTCCAGACTGCGTACACCACCTGAAGCCTTAACACCAATCTCAGGTCCTACCGTTTTGCGCATCAAAGCCACATCTTCCGCAGTAGCACCACCTGTTGAGAAGCCTGTCGAGGTTTTCACAAAATTCGCTCCTGCTTTGACGGACAGTTCACATGCCAGTACCTTCTCTTCGTCTGTCAACAAACAAGTTTCGATAATCACTTTTACCAGTGTACCGGCAGCTGCCTCGACGACCGCACGGATGTCCTGCTCGACGAGCTGTACATCACGTGCCTTCAAAGCGCCTATGTTAATAACCATATCAATTTCAGTCGCGCCGTTAGCAATAGCATCTTTCGTTTCAAATGCTTTCGTTGCCGACGTGCTCGCTCCCAGCGGGAAACCGATAACTGTACAGATGGCTACACCTGTGCCTGCGAGCTGTTCTGCTGCATAAGCTACCCATGCCGGGTTCACACATACAGAAGCAAACTGATATTTTTTGGCCTCGGCAGTCAATTTCGTAATTTCATCCTTCGTCGCATCTGCACGCAACAATGTATGGTCGATTAATGCTGCAATGTTCATATCTAAAAGCTCCTTTATTAGATAAATAGTGTGAAGACAAAAGTCATTTATTTCTCTGTGATGAGACCATCATAGCACGGCTTTGAACATATGTAAAACACATTTTGAAATTATGTTCAAGCTTGTGCACAAGTCGTCACCTACATATCATATTACCCTGTAGGGACGTGCCATAACCGTATATTTTGCTGGGTTGAGACGACTTGCTCTATTGTAAAAGTGCTTGAGCCGTAAACTGATCCGTCACCAAAATATTCGCATACTTGCCACGCAGCGATGCCCGAATGGCCTCCACTTTACGCTGGCCTCCAGCGACGAGAATAGACTTCTCCTTCTTTCGCAAATCAGGCAAATCAATCCCGACGGTACGGCTATTGATTTCCTGACTGCATATATTGCCTTCAGCGTCAAAAAAGCGTGAGCAAATATCACCCTTGCCAATTCTTTGCAGTAGCTTCTGCTCTTCCCCGTTAAAATAACCCAATCGGAACAGCAACGCATCCTCCTTGACCGTCCCCACCGTAAACACAGCGATGTTCGCCTGCTTGCCAAGTTCAATAATGCGCTGGATATGCCGATCCTCCTCGACCATTTTCTTAACAGCGTGACTGTCGAAAATCACAGGCAGCGGTAAATACCTTGCTATGGTATGAAAGGCTTCTGCGAACAAATTCACGGTTTCCACGGCATATGTGTTGACATGTGAATGGCTCACGCCTCCTTTGAGCTGAACCACCTCAACACCCTTGACCTGCTTTTGTTGGAGATGAAGCGCCACGGCATGCATTGTTGTTCCCCATGTCACTCCAATAATATCAGCATCCTGTACCGTTTCATGCAAATAATCGGCTGCTTTTTTGCTAATATGCTTCTTAATCTCCTGATATTCATTTAACGGCGAATAACAGACTAACACAGTATCCAGTCCGTACTTCTTTTTCACCTGCTCTCCGAGCGCGTCCATATCCTCCATCGGGTCCACAATACTGATCCGCACGTATCCCTGTTCCTTGGCAGCCTGAAGTAACCGCGATACCGTAGGACGCGAAACCCCGAGTCTGACCGCGATATCTTGCTGACTGTAGTCGTTTAGATAGTATAATCTGGCTGCCTCGATACTTAATCGCTGCTTTTCATGATCCATTCTACCTCAACCCGCTTATCTTAAAATGTAGTGCCATCGGACACAGCTTTAGTCCCCAACATTATATATGAAGGGAAACTTGAAGCCACGCCTTGGCCGTATGGTTGTTATTTTGGAAGATTTAACTGCTCGTTTGTGATATTCTGTGATTAACTACAACTACTTTACCGCATCCTCAACTTTATCGTTCCATCTGTCAAAACGCAATAGTTAACCCATTTTACCGCTCATTCACAATCTGTGATGGCTTATCTGAATATGTAAGGAGAATTGCTATGTCTGAATTTATTGTGTGCAGTCTGGCGGACAAAAAGTTCGCTTTAAACTTTGTGGAAGTAGAAGAAGTCATGAATGCCAAAAAAGGGACCCCACTTCCCTTTTCCGAAGCGTGGCATGAAGGAATGGTGACTATTCGCGGTGGTGTCTTTACAATCCTTAACTTACGCAAAAAGCTACTTCTTCCTGCATCAAGCGATTCCTCCGAGGACAAAATGATTTTGCTCAGCCGTGCGAAGATTGCTCTGCTTGTCGATCAGGTAGAGGACACAGCTTCTACCGAGGACAGTCAGCTACAAAGCAATGAGGAAGAGTGGCAGCGCGAGTTGTTCCCTACTGTGATGGAGCATCAGGGGACCCTCATTCCGGTGATCGATATGGACGCTTTTCTTGCATCCACCAAGACGAACTAAAACGCAAAATACTCCCGAACCTTGAGCTGGCTTGCACTCATCGTTCGGGAGTATTTTCCGTTATTGGAGTCCCTGCCCCTCTTTCATGTGAACCAGCGTGTTCAGCTGCTCCAGCAACGTATTCCCGCCAGTCAGCGAAATCGTGCCAATCTTCTCGCAGATTTTTTCCATGAATTCCAGTTCTTTAAGACGATAGAGGGTGGCATTCTCGTCCATCAGCTTGGCCGTATTGAGCAGACTACGAGTGGATGCCGTCTCTTCACGTCGTGTGATAAGGTTGGCCTGTGCCTTCTTCTCTGCCAACAGCACGGTATTCAGAATATCCTTGATATCCCCTGGCAAAATAATATCCTTCACCCCTGCTGACGTAAAAGTCACTCCATATTCGCCGCTCTGCTCATTTAGTCGAGTCAAAACATATTCCGCAATCTCCTGCTTCATTTTCAGCAAATCATCCAGCTTCATCGTGCCAACGTACTCACGCAGCAGCAGTTGAAGCATAATGTACATTTGTTCCTCGTATGCTCGGAATTCCAACGCCCGCAACGGGTCGATGATACGGTACTGACAGACAAAGTTGAGGCGCAGCGTGATTTTGTCCTCTGTCATGATTTCCTGTCCCATCAGGTCCAACTGCTGCTGTCGCATATCTATCGTTTTGATCTCTGTATTCACTGTGGACATCCAGAAATAATATTTGCCCGGTTTCAGCTCACCCTGCAACACATGATCGTAATACAAAAAGCCCATTTCATAGCTGGCCACCTGAAGTGCCTTCCAGAAGCCCGGTGTCTTGGACAAGAATGCTTGCCCCAACAATGCCTTATCAATTGCAGGCTGCCGAGTATCTGCACGAACAAAACGATGCTCCTTAAGCATGTTCCAAAAAGCATATTTCCCAGCCGTCAGAAGCCCCACAAACCGATTATCCTCATAATGCAATACATATTCATGGTCCTCTACATCGATGACATTCAATTGTTCAAGCAATAGGGGATCTGCCAAAAACAAACGAATATCATGACCCGGTACAAAAAATGGTTCGGCTACATTCAAAATTTCAACTGCTTCCTGCTGAAATGTCTTTAATAGGTAAGTTCCTGGGTGCAACAACTTGTGGTAGCTTCCTTTTTTGAACAGCAGCCCGCGCTCATCAGATTTAATCGTTATCTTCTTAAACATCGTATCACTCCTAGTATTTAAAATCCTCCACTTAAAAGTATGCTTCTTTCTATGTGTGGCGGCTCCGCGGTCCATTTGATCTTCCGATCGCTGTTGCCACTGAATTTTTAGAATGGATGAACCCGTTATAGGGTAAAAATTCAGTGGCAAAGGCGAACGCTTCGCTTCTTCAGATTCAAATGGTCCGCTCCGCTGCTGCCCGCCTTAAAATCAACACACTTTTAAAAAGAGGATTTTTTATTTTTATTTGTTGTAGTAGGGTTAGTGACCCTTGCAGAGCATCCCTCCGGTGTGGACGGCGGGGCCAAGCTTGAGGAAAAAGGAAGATACCGCCTGTTCCCGTGTTCCTAAGATGGTGTCCAGCAGTCCGACTTCGACTGTGAACTCGCATCTCCCGAAGCTTCGGAGCCTGTCGGCGCTTGCTCTCTCCGGTATCCGCTGGCCGCATAGCCATCGTCCCGGTATCTGTCATCGAGACCAGACATGGGATGCTCTCATCCGGGTCTTTTCACTGTTTTTATTCGATCATTCGAATACTCTACCAGAAGTCGCGTGGAAGGCGATTGGGAATTGAACCCTAATTGTTGATAGATACATCAGATTTACAGGATACCTGACCCAATCAGGGTAGGCACTGCGGGACCTTTGGAAATCCACGCCTCGGTAATATCTTTCTGTATCAGCCTTTATCATTATCGCTCAACCTGGAACTCACGAACATGGTGAAAGTATTACGACCCTATAAAAAAAGACACAGGAGAAGCGTATGTGCTTCCCTTGTGTCTTTCTTTCTATAGTTAACTGTCGCGTTCGTATCTTAGGTCTGATCCACTAGGATGTTTTTTCGAAAACGGGATCAACGCTCGGTAGTGGAAGTTGTGGAACGTCTGTTGTTGTAGAAGAAGTCTGCTGGTGTGTATAGCTGAATGAAGGGGTCTCGTATTGCAATCCCGCCTTTTCATAGGTAAACCAATAGCTGACAGCCTTCCCGATATCGAGGTCTGTAACCCGCTGCTCCCAAACACCGCCGTTGTTTGTCATCCGGTAATTGAGCTGTTGTCCACCCGTTAAAGTATAATGCACGTCAACATAGGCTGAGGCTGTTTTTTTGGGTGTAAATTGAAGCAATGCTTCACGATCGCTGACAAAGCGAGCTCCTACTTTATAATCCTCCGTTTCTCCGCCACCCTCATTACCACCAGATGCTGGCTCTGTCGTTACCTCTACGGAATTGCTTGCTGCAGATAGGTTGCCCGCTGCATCGCGAGCCTTAACGGTAAAGCTGTAAGTGGAAGCTGCACTCAGCCCTGTAATTGAAGCGGAAGTACCGCTTATCTCTGCTGCCTGAGCCCCGTCCTTATAAACGATATAACCCGTAACGCCAACATTGTCTGTAGCTGCATCCCACTCCAGCGTGACTACCGAAGCCGTTTTGGTCGTAGCTCGAACATTCGCCGGGATGGATGGAGCCTCCGTATCAGGTTGCGGATTGCCACCGCCGCTTCCATTTCCGGTATTAAAGCTATTCGGCTGCACAGTAATACTGTGCCCATCTGAGAAGGTTACCGTTTTGACCTGGTTTGTAAAGTTGTAGGCCACATAAGTTTTTACACCGTTTTTATGAAATACAGCATAAATAGGTGAATTAGCGGTGATGCTGCGGTCGATGTTGCCTAAAGCATCCAAATTGTAGATCCAGTGGTAGGCATTCGCCTTGGAATTCCCTGCTTCCGGTGTCATGGCCGCTGCGCGTGCACTGAATTTGGCCTTGGCATCGGACGGGTCCGAGATCGCTCTGTACATATACACAATATCTTCCCACGGACTGAAGTTCCCACCGCTTTTTCGCAGCAGATCGTTATAGTTCTTAGCCGCATACTCCGAATATTGCGTCAGATACAAGGAGGCCGAGGTAATCGGGAGCCAGTTGATACCATGCACCTCTGTGGCATTATTGGTCCACCATGTTGCATTCCCTACCGTTTTACCGCCCCAGATCATGCTTGCCGTCGCGCTTTGCATCCCTGCAGGGGTGTTTGTGCCATGCACATCAAACCAGTATTCGTTAATCGCATTCATTTCCGTTGTGTATAGATAGATGCCGAGATCACGAGTTTGAGTATTTCCCGTCGCCTCGCCCCATAAAATAAGACCGGCCCAAGCATTCATCGCCTCCGAGGAGGATTCATTGTTGTTGCCGTCGCCAAATTTGGCATGGCCGGAAGCCCAAGTGTGCCCGGCATAGGGATCAAAATTACGCAAATACGGAAATTTTGAATCAGACCTGTCGGTATTGGCGATATCGCGAATGAGCAACTGCACCATTTGTCCCCATTGGGAATCGGATGCCCAGCTCTTGTCCACACGTGCAATTTCGGCTGCGGCCTTGATAAAGTAGCCATAATGGAAATGATGGTCATTTAATTCTACCGCACTACCAAAGCTGTCGGGATAACCGATCAATGTCCCCCAATGGTTGTTATACACAAATAGACTGGAGCTTTTCAGATTCCCCGAGCTGTCACTGGCCTTAAACCAGTCCTGCAGCCGGCTTTTGATCTCATTGCGGAACTGGGTCGCTGCTGCGGTATTGCCAGCCTGGTCGGCAATCGGCGCCAGCGCTGCTAGCTTGCCCAGACGTTTTCCAGTCCAGTACGTATCTCTATCGCCGGAGTAGACTTCTGCTTTCGCTTCGTTTATATAATTGTTGAGCGTATTTTTATCGTAGGACCCCAAGTCGGGCAGGGAAGGCAGTACTCCTGTAAATTTCATTTTCGTTTGAAAAGACGCACCCTCTGCTGTTTTCATCAGACCACGTACAGAATTGTACGTATAGCCTAGCAGGGGTTGTGATGAATTCTTCCACTGATGCGGGTATAAGGCAAAAATAGTGCCGCTTTGTGTGCCTTCCTTTGCTGTGGTTGCAACGTTAAAGGTGGTCGTTACCTCGGAAGAGGCTTCGTTATAGCTGTACTGTGCTTTGGAGTTTGTAACGAAAGAATAAGCGTATTGCTGAAACTTGTCCAATGTCGCTTTTGTTTTGTCAGGCAAAGCCGCCACTGTAAAATAGTTTTTCCCGTTCAATTGATTGATCAGAGTACTCGTTCCGAGGCCAGACCAAGTGCTGCCTGAAGGAGCAAACAGACCATAGTGTGAGCCATTAACCGTAATGCCAAGTACAGGAGAACTAGCTGACCCAGACCATACCTCTGGTACCCCATTAAATGAAAGCTTGGGATTGCCACCGCCAAACTCAAAAAAAACATAGGGGGAGCCGTGTCCATAGGTAGCACTCATTTTATTGCTGCCGCTTTGAAATAATGATTTGACAAACCAGTCGCTGAAACCGTCCACCTTGGCATCAGGAAATGAAGCGCTTACAGAATGACCGACGGTAAAATCGTTCACATCATCCATCCAGCCTGCGATGTATCCAGTATTTACCGTAATTTTCCCACTCGGGTTAAAGATGCGTAAACCGTTTTGCTGATTTTTCAAGGCAAGGGGATGTGGATATTGAGCCTCGGAGTACGGTACCCAGGCCAGACTGCTCCACCAGTCATTGGTAGGCATTGGGCTGGTTATATTCGCTGTTTTGTAAATCTCGTTTTGCGGTGTTGCTGCTCCGGTAGGTAGTGTGGTTGAATATGAGCCAGCGCCTTGTGTGACCTCACCCGAAAAGGCTTTAGTAGAAACTGGTGCAGCTAAAAATATCAGACTGGCACTTAACAAGCATAATATCGTTTTTTTCACAACCTACATCCTCCTTTGATTTCTCTAATCCCTTTTACTGCAAGGCTTTTCCCTTCTCTCTTCCAAGTTGAATTCAACTTCATTGTGCTTGATCTCAATTTCCAGGTCAATCCTTTTATTTCTATATTCTAACTAAACGAGGCGAAAGTCTCTAAAAATACATAAGAAACCAGTACGAAAAACCCAAGCATGCGTAATTATGTTATCTCGACTTCACCCCATAAGACATTCACCCTATGAGTTATTCATCCCATTAACCATTCACCCTAATAAACGTTTAGCATATAAAAAAAGAATCCTCCAGGCCTTTTAGCCCTTCAGATTCTCTGTTTTGAATTTATAAGTTTTTGAGTATTTAGTTTCTAATGACCTTCCCATGCTCCGTACCATTTCGAAAAATGAGTGACTTTGCGGTGGGCAGCAGCGGAGCGAGGGGGTTGAATCTGGAGAAGCGGTAGCGTTCGCCTTTGCAGTGGGATTCTTACCTTTTAAATATCTTAATACAATCCGAAGAATCCCACTGCAACAGCGATCGGAAGATCAACCCCTTCGCGGAGCCTCCTTCACTCGAAACAACTCACTCATTTTCCCCGCTCAAAATACCCTTCTATTTTCCAGTCTACGCCCACCTGCGTTACGCTCAAATCCTGCAATGCCACCGCATCGCTCATCGCAGACACGCCCTCTCCCCCGAGAAATCCCGGGGCAGCGCGTCCTCCAACCAGCTTTGGTGCAATGTACAGCACCAGCTTGTCTGCCAGCCCTTGCTGCACGAACGAAGCGTTCACCTCGGCTCCGCCTTCCACGAACACCGATGATACCTCCGCCGCACCCAGAATATCCAGCATTTGCGGCAGGTTCACCCGATCGCTGTTTTCATCCTGTGTCGGATATATCCTCACACCAAGCTGTTCCAACTGGCTTCGCTTGCTTTCATCATAAGTGCGTCCTGTGAATATCCAGGTAGGTGCCTCCCCATCTGTAATGACACGGGCATCCAATGGAATTCGAAGCTTGCTATCCAAAATGATACGAATCGGATTCCGTCCTTCCGGTAGACGAGTCGTAAGCTGAGGATTATCGTGAATCACCGTCTGTACACCGACCAGGATTCCCACATGCTCGTTACGAAGACGATGCACATCCTCCCGTGCAGCCTCAGATGTAATCCACTTGCTTTCCGAGGTCCGGGTCGCAATTTTACCGTCCAGCGTTACTGCCGATTTGATCGTAATAAAAGGACGCTTGCTCACGATATATTGATTGAACACTTCATTCATGCGGATGGATTCCTGCTCACATACTCCGACAATGACCTCAATGCCCGCATCTTTCAAAATCTGTACCCCTCTGCCGGAAACCAGCGGGTTCGGGTCCAGCGCTGCAATCACCACTCGACGAATGCCAGCCTTCACAATCGCTTCCGCGCACGGGCCTGTCCGACCGTGATGGGAACACGGCTCCAGCGTTACGTAAATCGTCGCTCCCTGAGCGTGTTCACCCGCCATACGCAACGCATGAATCTCGGCATGTGGCTCGCCGGGCTTCAGATGAGCGCCGATCCCAACGATACGACCGTTGTTGACAATGACTGATCCGACGAGCGGATTCGGTTCTGTTTGCCCTTTAGCACTTCTGGCATTTTCCAGTGCCAGGCGCATATATTTTTCGTGAGTGGTCATAGAACCTCCCTGAGATCGGAATCCCGCAAATGGCCGGATCGTTCCACTTTTGTATTCAAATACCGTTCATTATATTGCGACACATCGCCCCAGAGCGGCATGCGACCCGCCACATTCATACCCGATTTCTTCAAGGCATCCATTTTTTTAGGATTATTTGTAATCAAAGTTACCGGTTTTTGTCTCAGGTGACGGAGCACACTAATGGCATCCGCATAGTTGCGTGTATCATCTTCAAAACCCAATTGATGATTGGCTTCGACAGTATCCATGCCCTCTTCCTGCAGAATATAAGCCATTGCTTTACTAAACAAACCGATTCCGCGGCCTTCATGGTTAGCCAGATAGAACAATGCACCCGTTCCATGCTCCACGATCATTTTCATGGACTGGTGGAGTTGAAATCCGCAATCACAACGCTTGCTACCAAAAATATCTCCAGTATGACAAATACTATGCATGCGAACTAATGCATTTTCCGACTGTTGAAGATCACCGTACACCAAAACGCTTGACTGTTGTCCCTCTGCCAAATCCAGTGTGGACAATCGCTTCACAATCGTTTCAGCAGTGGCATTCAGTAAATCCTGACGATCTTCCTCATCCCGTACGTGCAACCAGCAGTACCACTGAAAAACAACCGTTTCTCCTTCCAAATTAACTGGCAGCTTGATCGGTCCTACCAAAATCGTCGAAGATTGCTCTCCACGAACGGTTTGAATTTTATCGTTAAGTAGCGTAGCTACATCTTTTTGGTTCATCTCCCTGCACCATCCTTTATATGAGCTCTATATAGAAAATGCCTATTCTTCAAAGGCTAATCGTTATTGTCAGGGTATAAATCATTGAACTATGTGTAAGAAATGTTCATGGAACGTGGATTCCATCGTCAGCTGCCGTTCCTGAAGCTCGGTGACAGCCTGTCGTCGTCCGTCTTCGAACGCCTTTAGGTCTCCTGCGGTATAGCTCTTCTGTCGTAAACGAAGAAGCTCACTAGCTAGCACATCGGCATCCTTCAAAGCTGCATTCAAGCCAAAAGCTCCGGTAGGTGTCATGGTATGCGCCGCATCTCCAATAAGGACCAGTCCGTTCTGCGTCCAGGTGTCACTGCGGCTGCTGAAAATATCCAACGGTACGAAGTCCTTCCATGAACGAATGTGATCATGCACACTATGCTTCAAATCTGGAAAAGCCTCGGTAAACAGTTGTATAAATGGTTCAAAGGATTGCTTAAACAGGGTTGAAAAGCTACCTTCCTCCACATTCCAGCCAATTTGAATATAGCCCTCAGCCTGCGAGAATAAAGCCAACTGCCCTCCGTTGACCCGTGCCAGACGAGTGACAGGCTCCCACCCAGCAGGTGCCGTGATTTTCGCCCATAGCAGATCATAGCCGTGTCGAATGTTCGTCACAGGCATCTGAGCCAGCTTGCGCACAGTCGAATAGCGACCGTCTGCCCCTACAATCAACGAACTGTCAATCGTGATCTCATGACCGTTCTTATTGCGGGCGATCAAGCCGGTATACCCCTGCGTGCTGTTCCCCTCCAACGCAGTCACCGTTGTACCTGCCAGGTAACGGAAAGACTCGTAGATGGACGCCTGCTTGAGCAAAGCCTCCAAAAATCGAGGCTGTGGAATATGAACCCCTACATTACCATTTACTGAACCCGGCTTGACCGTTTTTACCTGCTGCTGGTGCTGCCAATACTCGATTCTTGTGGAGGCGAGAATATAATCCTCATGAATTTGTTCGAGCAGCTTATGCTTTTGGATCACTTCTTGACCCTCATCATTTAAAATTTCACCGCGGAAAGCCTTTCCGGGCAAGCTCTGCCGCTCAACCAATATCGTGGAAACACCCTGCTCCGCCAGTAGACAGGATAACAAAGTCCCTGCGGGTCCTCCCCCAACTACACACACTTCACATTCCAGCTTCATCCGACTTCCCCCTGCGCCCAAACCATAACCACAACGATTCGTTCGTACCTGTTCATTTTATCATTAATCTTATCAAAACAAGTTCAATTTTTAAGTATTCACATAAAAGGCTCCGTATCAAATCCAACAAGTTACTTTATGTAACAAAGTATATTTATATCATTCAATTTCGTCAAGTAATAAATTTATGTAAAGTAAAATCATTTACTTTTAACAGTGAATCGTTAATAATAAGAGCATGAGGTGATCACATGAACATTCCGCAGATGTGCCCACGGTTTGAAAAAGCTATGGAGCTACTGAGTAAGCGTTGGACGGTGTTGATCGTATTTCAACTAACCAATGGTCCGCAACGTTTCGTCGCTATTGAGAATTCAATCCCTAATTTAAGCGGAAAGGTCCTTTCCGACCGTTTGAAAGAGCTGGAGGAAGAAGGGATCATACAACGTATGGTTTATCCTGAGAAGCCTGTACGGATTGAATACTCTCTTACAGATAAGGGACGCGACTTAGCTCCTTTGTTTGACCATATCGGTACTTGGGCTACACGCTGGATTGAGGTTCTACCAGCACTAGAAAAGCAATGATCTATATGGACTACAGCTATTTTTCCTAAACTAACATGATAACCACACACAGACTGCTAACATGCCAAAGAACGCCTTTGCTCTAAGTGCAATTTGTACTCATAGTGCAAGGCGTTCTTCATATAAAGGAACTTTAAACGTTCCCCTCACCGCTGCGTTGCATTTCCTCACGAATGGATTGCACCCGTTTTTTCCCCCAGTCATACATCATCTCCACAATCGGTAAAATCGTCATTCCCAGCTCAGTCATTGAATATTCCACTTTTGGAGGCACTTCGGGATACACTTCCCGATGCACAATACCGTCCTCCATCAACTCCCGCAACTGATTGGTCAGCACTTTATGCGACAGCTTCGGAAACAGCCTTTGCAGGTCACTGAAACGGTGCGCTCCTTCCACACCCAGATGCCATAAAATGACGACCTTCCATTTTCCGCTTAACACTGACAAGGTTAGTTCCTTTTCGCAGTTATAGTCTCCGTTAACGATCTTTTCCCGTATTTCTTCCCTCAGCGTATCGGTCATATATCAACTAACTCCTTCTAAACCATCATGGTCTTGCACTCTAATAGTAACCTGCAGGTAACCTCCGTACTTGAAAGTGCATTCTTCACAGCCTGACGAAGCCACCCTACAATAGTAGATAACGTTACACATTCAAGGAGGAATAAAGTATGAGTAAAAAAGCTCTTTTTATTATACCCCCAGAGCGCTTTAATGAGGATGAATTGTTTAAACCCAAGGAAGCACTGGAGCAAGCAGGTGTTACTGTGACGCTAGCTAGTACAAAAACAGGCGAAATCACGGGGGACTACAACGGTAAAGCGACAGCTGATCTTGTTTTTACAGACGCTGTGCTGGCTGATTATGATGTAGTATCTGTGATCGGCGGATCAGGTACGAATGACCATCTGTGGAATAACGCGGATCTCCAAGCTCTGCTAAAACAAACTCATGAGCAAAAGACTTTATTGGCTGGCATCTGCGCAGGCTCTGTAGCCGTGGCTCAAACCGGACTACTCTCTGGTAGAACGGCTACATGCTATCCAGTGGATGTACAAAAAGATCAGCTCCAATCGCATCAAGCCGAATATGTGGCGCAGCATGTCGTTGTGCATAGCGACATTATTACGGCCGACGGTCCAGATGGCGCACAGGCATTTGGCGAGGCGCTCGTTCAAGCCCTGCGATAAGCACCCTTTAAAGTCCCGTATGGGGACTAAAAACGAGCATCCCCAAAGAAGCCGCATCACGTCCTTTCTATTGTATGGGACCTGATGTGGCTTCTTTGTGTCATTTTCATGCTTAAGTGATTAATTTAATTGTATGGTCCTGGATTTTCGTGTTAGCTTTAAACAATCGACGTTTAGCATAGGAGGCTTATATGCCGTGTTTATGAAAGGTAAAATACATTTACATCAGGTAACGTCCGAATCGTTGCGACTGGGCGCCTTACTATCATTAGTAGGGGGCTTTTTGGACACATATACCTTTGTTGGAAGAGGCGGTGTTTTCGCCAACGCACAGACAGGCAATATCGTGCTGCTGGCTGTCAAAGTCATTCAGGGGCATTGGATTCAGGCGTTATCCTATATCCCACCCCTGATCGCCTTTTCACTGGGCGTTTTTGTTGCTGAAGGGATTAAACGAAAATCAACCCACCGTCTAACTCCGGACTGGACCCGCGCAATTATTTTATTGGAAATTGCAATTTTTTTCATCGTGGGACTGATTCCGCAAGGAGTTCCCAATACGGTAGTGGTGGTGATCGTCTCGTTCGTCGCTTCCGTGCAAATGACTTCCTTCCGCAAGCTCATTGATGTGCCGTACACCTCCACGGTCAGCACCGGTAACCTCCGATCAGCTATCGAGGCTGTGTATGTCGCCATAACGACCAAGGACACGAACGCTGCCATTCGAGCGATGCGTTATGGTGTTATCCTGGCAGCCTTCTTGGTAGGAGCCTTGCTGGGGGGATTTCTAACTTTGACAATTGGGGATAAAGCCGTTTGGGGCGCTGTTGTTGTACTTATTTTTTCTTTTATTTTATTTACAGAAAAGGAAAAGTGGAAGCTTCCCCTACGCCACTAATCCTCCATTACATCAGCCCTGAATGAACTGCCGCTGGGCCGTTTCAAAGAAATTCAAAAGGTCTTCGCGGGACGAGAATGCTGCCTGAGCAGATTGGTTGCTACCGCCCCCCTTACCGTGAAACGCGCCCAGATTTCCCTTTAAAAACGCTCCGCAGCTAATGGATTGGGTACCGTTGTGTGCCAGAATGATTTTGTTTTCTGCTGTTGTGGCAAATAAAACAAGCAGATCATGCTCAGCTGTCAGCTTGGTAGCCAATTGCTGCATCTCCTGAAAGGATTTCTGTTCGAATACACGAGCAAGAACATGCCCCTGTACAGCAGATAGCAACTCTTTCGCCTGATACGATGCATTTTCCTCTTGCAGAAGCTCCACTTGCGCCTTGAGCTGCTTATGCTCCTGCTCCCACTTTTCGAATCGAGTCAAAATATCCTTCCGCCCGGTATTGAATTTCGTAGATAACACGTCCAATATCTGAACACTATCGTTAAAATCCTGGAGTGCGCGAACGCCACATTTGAAATGGATTCTTGCCATCCCCTTCTGCTTCTCCCATTTTAAGCATTTAATGATCCCAATTTCCCCGGTCTGAGCTACATGTGTGCCGCCGCAAGCGTTATATTCAATGCCCTCGATCTCGACAATCCGAATATTTTCTGTCACTTTGGGCGTTTTCACCAGCGGAATATCCTTCAATTGCTCACTGGTTACAAAAAAACTTTTGATGCTGCGATTACTATAGATTTGCTGATTTACTTCCTGCTCGATTGCCGATAGCTGCGCAGGCGTTACATCCGAACAGTTCACATCAATCGTGGCATATTCTTGTCCCAGATGAAAGCTTTCAGTACGCGCACCCAACAACTCCAGACAAACCGCTGACAGCAAGTGCTGCCCGCTATGCTGCTGCATATGATCAAATCTGCGCTCCCAATCCAATCGGCAGGCTACTTTCCTATCCTCCGGCAAACGCTCTACCTGATGCCAAATATCCCCATCCTCAAGAACAACATCTAATACACGGATGCCCTGAATTGTTCCTGTATCACAAGGCTGACCTCCGCCATGCGGATAAAAGGCCGTTTCCTCCAGCATAACCAAATATTTTCCGTCTCTTTCCATGTTCTGTGTAATATGAGTGTCCCACTCCGTAAGATTTGGAGCAGTGTAGTATAATTTTGTCGTCATTACAGGTTCCTCACTTTTGAGTTTTTGGTCTCGTACGATATCCACTTATTATCAAGCACTTCATTGTAAATATCAATGTAGGGAATAACTTGAATTATTGTACGAAGAACCCTCCATATGGTGAAAATCCGCATGACGATTAACAAAATTTAGCTTGAAATTCATTTTTGAATAGATTAAGATTAGTCGGCTAACTAATTTGTCGATTGGAACATACTGTAAGAAGAAAGGAGAACCTTATGGATTTTGATTTACGGGACTTGCCCACTCGTGAGGCGCTACAAGAATTTTCTAAGCGTATCCCCGAGATTGATGTAAGAGCGACGGAAGCTATGTTATTTTTTATGCGAGTATCTTCCAGTGTTTTTAAAGTCAGCTTTGAGGGCTTTGAGAAATTCGGTATATCTCATGGTAAATTTTCGATATTAATTCTTCTGTACCGCAACATCCATACAGGATTGCTGGCTACAGAGCTTGCGGAGAAAGTAGGGGTTAGCAAGCCTACCGTTACCGGTCTGCTTGACCGCCTGGAACGCGATGGGCTTATTATTCGATCTGTTCATCCTTCCGACCGCCGCATGAGCATTGTTAAACTGACCGATCAAGGAACAGAAATGATGGAAAGACTGCTGCCTATACATTTTACAAGCACTTCCACACTGATGAGCTACCTGTCCACCGATGAAAAAGAGCTGCTCCTGACTTTACTGCAAAAAATAGAAAGCGGCATCCCTCAAGCAAAAGAGATATATAAAGCAGCAAAACCAGAATAAGTTTTAATTTTGCGTTTTAGTTAGCCGACTAACTTTTAAAATATTAAATAAAAGAATAAATAAAATGTACATATCAGGATATTTATTTATTCGAGTCTCTGTTTAACTCATTTTATGAATTTAAGGAGCGTATTACTCATGAATCGCACACAAGTCACCAGCCTCATCATCCCTCTCATTTCTATCGCCTGTCTTATCGGCGGGGGGTTCCTACTCCAGACCAACGGACAAGATCAAGTCAATGCTTCTCGATCCGTTAAAGGCACAACACTAAATGCGGATAGCATTCATGTATCGTTTGAACAAGTAGGAGGCAAAATCCTGAACATCCCGGTAACAGAAGAAACTAAGGTGAAAAAAGGAACTGTCCTTATGACTTTGGATTCCACAGATGTGGATTTGCAAATTGAGCAGCTGCGGACACAAATCGCCCAGTTCAATACGCAAATCAGCCAACAACAACAATCCATCCATTTAGGGTATACACGAGCAGCAACTCAGGAAAAACAGGCACAGCTAGATATCGCGCAAGCTCAAGTGACTAAGCGTAAAAGTCAGGCGGCATTGCAGCGGGCACAAGCGGCTGAGCGTCAAGCCACTGCTGCGGAACAACAGGTCAATAACGGGGCTCGGGCTGAAGATGTTCAGCAGCAACGAATTGCCGTAGCCTCCGCTACCAAAAACGTTCAGACGGCGCAAACCAACTATAAGCGTAATAAAGCACTCTATGATGCAGGAAGTGCATCCAAAGCAGCGTTGGATGATGCCGAATCCTCTTTGACTTTAGCGACAAATCAGTTGAGCCAGCAAAAAGAGTCTCTTCAAAAACTACTTCATGGTGCCACTTCCGAAGAACGTATGCAGGCCAGTGAACAGACGACACAAGCAGCCGTTTCGGTAAAACAAGCCGAGGAAGAAATTCGCGGTGCCCAATTGTCCGTCGATCGTTCCAAGACCCAGCTAGAAACCATTCAGCAGAGTCGTCAACAGTTGGCAGATCAGAAGCTGGCTATTGACCTCTTAAAGCAACAAAAAGACACACAGGAAGTTCAGCTTAAAACGTTGCTGCTCAAAAAAGAACGCCTGGTGTTAAAAGCACCACAGGATGGCAAGGTTACTTCGATTAGTACCAAAGTCGGCGAAAATGTGGCGCAAGGGGCTCCTGTGATTACCCTGGAAACCAATGATTTATATTACGATCTCTATGTGAATGAAGAACAAGCGGGGAAATTCAAGGCCAATCAAGAAATTAAAACTCATATCTCTGGTCTCAATAAGGACCTGAAAGGTACGGTACGCTATGTAACTGCTGCACCACAATTCGCTAATGTGAAGATGTCCCGTGAAAAAGGAGAAGCAGATACCGCTACATTCCAGGTACGTGTATATGTAACAAGAGAAGCAGCTTTGCTACCAGGCATGACAGTTGAGGTGAATACAAATGAAATCTCTTCGTGATGAATGGTCGTATCTGGTTCACTCCAAGTATCCGATCATAGCTATTATCTTCCCGTTGATTGCCGTACTGGGGTATTCACTGTTGCTCCCAAGCAGCCAAATTAACGACGCTAACGTGGTAGTAGTGGATCAAGATAACACAGCTTACAGCCGTGAGTTCATTCAGAAAATAGATGCTTCCCCGTATATGAACGTAGCTGAGATTGTTTCGTATACGGACAACCCTGAACAGTATTTTTATCACGAGCAATATTTGGCTGTTATTTCCTTGCCGCATGGTTTAGAGGATAATCACAATCGCTCCCTTTCCAGCCGCGTGGGTCTCATTCTCGATAATACCAATGTTCAATCTATTACTTCGATTCGTACAGCTATGCAGGAAATTAGCGTTTCCGAGAATATGGAATTGTCTGTTCCAGCTATGTTGAAAACCGGGATGAACGCAGAACAGGCTCAAGGGGCCCTCAATGGTATCGCCTTGGAAGTGCGTTCCCTGTTTAATCCAACTAATGACTATCAGAATACGACGATACTTGCATTCACTTGTATGTTCTCTTTTATGATACTGAATATAAATAGCTTACCTCTGGTCGCCAGACTCCGAGTTTCCAAGAGGCTGGCTGCTGAGCTGCAAAATCCATTCAACATCCTGCTGCGTATGCTTCCTTATACGCTGTTTTCGACGGCTGGCTTAATCTTCTCTCTCGGGATGCTTAAAGTGTTTGGGGGAGGCCGTTTCGAGGCCAATCCAATTCTCTTTATAATTCCAGTTGTCCTGTATGTATTCGGTACCGTTTGTATCAATGTCCTGGTTGCATGGGGCGCTGCACATCCGGGAATAGCCATCGGCAGAATGGTGATGATACTCATGCCTGCTTTTGTTCTATCGGGGGCTGTTCTTTCCAGATCACTGTTTCCACCTTTAGCGATTCAAATCGGTGATTTCTTCCCCTTTGTATGGATGTATAAATTCCTGCGCACCATGGGTCTGCGTGGTGCACCTTTGCAAGAGATGCTTCCCGAACTCGGTTCTCTGTTACTATATGTGGGTGTACTCTCCATGCTGGTGATCGCCAGGGCCCTGTGGGAAAAACAGAAGCTGGCCAAGCAAACTGCGGGTTCTGCTTCTGAAAAGGGTTCACCACATCCCGTTGTTCCAGCAAGCACAACTGGCGGCGGGTTATCTATGCAAGGGGCACCGTCAGCACCTATGCACGAGCCTATAAAAGGATAGAGTCTCGTCTATAAAATAAAAAAGGGTTAAGTGCCGTCTAACGAGCCTTAACCCTTTTTCAATAATATTAACTTCCCATTGTTATCAGAATAAAACTCACTTATATGCCCGACCTAATTGATAAGCGTGCTCCAGTAAACCTGCAATGTATTCTTTCGACTCGGACAAAGTATCATAGAAGAACTCCACCTTGGACTCTCTTACTCTTGCGTAACCAGCAATGGCTTTATTCAAATAATTAGTAACCAAATCGTGATATTCATACTTGATCAGATGTTCTTTCGTCCCTCCTGCCAAGCACATCCACAAAACCTGCTTCGTCGTAAATTCCTGAAGTAAACCTTTGTTCCAGACTTTATCCAGGTACCCTTTTAGCATGGAAGGCACACTGTACCACCATAGTGGAAACACAAAGACCAGAGCATCCGCAGCTGCAATTCTATCCATTTCTTTCCGCGTTTCAGGAGCATATTGTTTATGGGTCGTATTCCAATCCAGCTCATCTGCGGCGCTGTACACCGGATTGTATCCATCCCGATCCAAGTCCAAAATATCTACCTCGTGCTTATTCTCTTTCAATCCCTCTACAAAACGATTCATGACCGCAAGGGTAAGTGAATCCTCTCTAGGATGCGTCACGACCAATAGAACTTTCATGTTATCCGTAACCTTCTTTCTCCTCATAATTGTTGAACCCTGTCTACAGATGCTATTATGGTTGATATATATGAAAGTGTGAAGTACGCACTTCAATGTACTGTAGGTACTTTTAGGTTCCTTAGTGCCTTTTGTACTACAGATCGGAGAGGGGGAAAGTCTATGGAACACAAAGCCAAAACCTATATGCTCGGGATCGAGGCAACTTTGGAGGTCATCAGTGGAAAGTGGAAAGGCATCATCCTGCATCATTTAACCAGCGGCAGAAAACGTACATACGAACTTCGTCAACTCATTCCGAAAATCACCCAAAAAGTGCTTACCCAACAGCTTAGAGAGCTTGAAAAGGATGGAATCATCCACCGCATCATTTATAACCAGATTCCACCCAAAGTGGAGTACGAGCTTAGTGAATATGGATGGGATTTTAAAGATCTGCTTGATCGTTTTTGCTTATGGGGAGAAGATCATTTGGATAGGATCTATGGAGATAAAACAAAGGTGCTAGAAGAGTATTCTGTGAAGGAGAAAAACGCCAAACAAGCACCACCTCTTTAAGGAGGCGTGCTTGTTTGAAATACTATAGCTGTGCAGCTTGTTTATTTACCAGTCTCCGCAAATTTCCGAATACGAGCCTCGACTTCATCCCGTACACGCTGGAACACGCTCCATTTCTCTTCTTCTGTTCCTTTTGCTTTAGCCGGATCATCAAATCCCCAATGTTCACGACGAACGTGCGGAGGTGTGATAGGACATTTATCAGCAGCATCTCCGCACAAGGTCACAACCAAATCCGCGCTGTTCAGCAAAGCAGGATCTATAATATCTGAAGTTTGTCCGGAGATATCGATCCCTATTTCATTCATCGCTTGCACCGCTTTAGGGTTAAGGCCGTGTGCCTCAATGCCCGCACTGTATACATTCCAACGGTCTCCCAAGTATTTTTGGGCCCAGCCTTCTGCCATTTGACTGCGACAAGAATTACCAGTGCATAAAAAGTAAATTGTCTTCTTTTCCATCATTACCGTCTCCTTCAATGTTCAATTATGAAATGATTAACCATAGATATAAGCCCAGTAGGGTCATAAAAAGTGTAGGAATGGTTAAGACAATGCCTGTCTTAAAATAAGTTCCCCAAGAAATTTTCACGTTTTTCGAACGAAGCACATGCAGCCACAACAACGTGGCTAATGAACCGATCGGAGTTATTTTCGGCCCCAGATCAGAACCAATGACGTTAGCATAAATCAACGCCTCTTTGACCATACCGGTTGTATGGGTGGCATCAATGGCAAGCGCATTAATCATGACCGTAGGCATGTTATTCATGACCGACGAGATAATCGCCGCAATAAAACCCATGCCCATGGTGGCCACAAACATACCTTGATCGGCAGCCGCTTGAATCACATGGGCCAGCAGATCCGTCAAACCGGCATTACGTAGACCATACACCACAACATACATTCCGATAGAGAAAAATACGATGGCCCATGGAGCGCCCTTGATGACTTCTTTCATCGGCACTGCAGGGCTTCTACGCGCTATCAATAAGAAAAAGATAGCAATAATACCGGCCACCACCGAAACGGGAATGTTAAAAAATTCGCATGCAAAGTAGCCAACGAACAAAACCGCGAGAACGATCCAAGACATACGGAATATTTTTGGATCTTTAATCGCTTCCGCAGGCGTGATTAATTGTGCCGCATCAAACGTTTTCGGAATACTTTTGCGAAAAAAAAGATACAGTACCCCTATACTGGCTGCTAAAGAAAATAAATTAGGTATAATCATGCGACTCGCATATTCCATAAAGGTAATCCCAAAGAAATCGGCTGACACAATGTTGACCAAGTTGCTGACCACAAGCGGAAGCGACGTCGTGTCTGAAATAAAACCGCTCGCTATGATAAAAGGAAAAATCATTTTCTCATCCAATTTAAGTGCTCGAACCATCGCCAGTACAATCGGTGTCAGTATTAAGGCCGCACCGTCATTCGCAAAAAAAGCAGCAACAACGGCGCCAAGAAGGGTCACATAAACAAACATCCGGGTTCCGCTTCCTCGCGCAGCTCGTGCCATGTGGAGCGCCGCCCATTCGAAAAAGCCGATTTTATCAAGCACCAACGAAATCAGAATAATGGCTACAAAAGCCAGTGTCGCATTCCAGACAATATGAGTAACTTCCCAAACATCATGTAAATCGACGACACCCACCAGCAAGGCGAGTATGGCACCTCCGCAAGCAGACCAGCCGATAGACAGATTTCTAGGCTGCCAGATCACCAGCACTAAAGTGGCTAAAAATATAATGCATGCCAACAAAATCAATGTTTTAAACCTCCATTACATTACCTTATAAACATATACTTATGTTAAAAACACCGTCTATCCCCCAAGGAGATAAACGGAACAGCCTTTAGGATGAGCAGCAAGCCGATGAATCCGGTGCACAAGATGCTATCGGCTCCTCTTTATTCAGCCATTTTAAAATCTGCTTGGAGTCTGGCATACGCTCAAGAACGGCTTGAATATGCGGCTTGTCGTCTACATTTAAGGAATAGTATACCCACTGACTTCGTCGTTCTTCTTTTACAATTCCTTGCGACTTTAATTTTCTCAAATGTTGGCTAATTGCTGGCTGCGACATATCAAAGATATCTACAAATTCGCAAACACACCATTCTCTCTCTCTTAGCAGGGAAAGCATGGCCAACCGAGTTTTATCGCCCAATAGCTTTAAATGATCGGCTATATATCCAAGTTGCTCCAATGTGTAACCTCCTTTCATTTATATAACTGTATGCTTATATACTAATGGGGTACGTTTTTAATATCAAGAACAATAATACTTATCCATTCACCAATTGCATAATCCAGTCTTTTATATCAACGATTCGCAGTGTTTTGGGGCGTGTATTCGTTCCGGAAATAATTAATGGGACAAGGGAATCTTTTTCATGCAACGAACCATGAGCACCTCCACCGATGTGGGTGGGAGAACTTTCACCGACGAGTTCATATCCGGGTTGTACCGTGACGACAATATATCTTCCTTCATGTGAATACATTGCCCCGTGCAGCCTCGCCAAAACGTCTGGATATTTTCCATATTTGATCCGGTTGTTATTTATCGTAATATCCACAAGGGCTTCTTCGCCCGACAATGTCCACGATTGTCCATATTCATCGGTGTATTTTCCACCAGGATGATAAGAAAACAGCTTACCCTTTTTCCCCCTTGTAACATGAATATTGTTTTTACCATCTTTCATAGCGATAATGTCGAGCTTGTCCTCATTTTGTAAAAACCTCACCACATTGGATAATTCCACATCATCGTTTATGGCATAGATATAAGCCATCCGTTCATTAGCAGAAATCACGATTTGGTCATCGTTTCTTACTGGTTGATTTAATTTTGCAATGCGGTAATGATTCAAAAGCGACTTTAAATCAACCGTTGCTACCTGTCGATCATTATAAATAGCGCTTTGCGCACTGTCACCCATGACAATCCATGTCGCATTGTTTACAGCCTGTTCCCACGAACCATATGCATTCAACACAGTTTGCAGTGCTTGATCCGCTTTTTCGATTCCCTCCAGTTGAGTCGGGCCCTTTCTATGCGCCAAATTATCATTCTCTGGAAAGTATGTGATGGTTACGTCTGGAAGTTTCTTCTGACTTATTAGAAAAGCGGTATCTTTTGCGGAAAATTCGTCGTTCATCCCAAATTTTTTCCACAAAGGAGTATTCCAGCTATTTTTCGGATTCAATTGTGCCAGAGCTGCATAAGATAACCATTTAGGTCCTGTTACTATCATTTTTTCTGGCACCCTGTTGCTATTCGCTATGAAGTCAGGCACCTTTAAGGCATGTTTCGTTTTCCCTCTGAAGACAACAGCATTGATGGACGCGGATTCTTTACCTTTGTCAGCCAATTCCTCATGTATGGTTTTCGTTTTTTTGTTCAAATGAACTTGGTTTAATTGGTAAATTGCGTCTAAGAATACTTGCATTTGATCTATCTTCAAGGCTTCTTTGGCACCATTGCCGTAGAGAATCATGCGTTTCTTTTGGTCGCTGTACCAAACGAGTCCAGGCACATGATGTTGGTCTGCATACGTTCCCGTTAATAATGTACTGTCGATTGTCACAGACATCGTGGGAAATGAACTCACTACCTGCGGGAAATATTGCCCTTGTTTCAGGAGATATTGCATTGCCGGTGCGCGGCCTGCTTGAATCGCATCTTGCAAAGGCTTATCCATTAACGAATCAATCAAGATCATAATGACAGGTTTTTTGCCCATTTGATTTACTGTAATAGGTGGCTTCACACTCTGTTGTTTTAGCTGTTGACTGGAGTCCGCTCTACAGCCCAAGACCAACAACAATAAACTTAGCACTACTGCAATGGTAACTTTATTTTTCATGCCCATGTATGTGTCCCTTTCTTAGAAAAACTTGATCTTCTTATTTTTTTCTTGTACTTAAAATATTATTCCTGCATTGGATCATCGGGACAAAGGTATCTCATACAAGCAATTAAAGTTACACCTCCATGAATTTTTTGAATCTAATAAGCCAAATTTAAGATCAAAACCATTCAGGGAGAGAGCATAACCATGACTACGACAAACATAAATGAACATTCCATGCACTATATAGATTCTGGTGAAGGAATGGCCATCCTATTCATTCACCCTCCAGTACTCACAAGCTTAAATTTCACATACCAAATCCAAGGACTCTCGCCCCATTTTCGAACTATAGCTTTTGATATTAGAGGACACGGTAAAAGTCAGCCTTCCCAGCAAACGGTTACTTACCCTCTCATCGCCCTGGATATTAAACATTTGATGGACCGGATGAGCCTTGATAAAGTATTTCTGTGTGGATATTCTACCGGGGGCTCGATAGTACTTGAATTCCTCTTGACTTACCCAGATCGGGCATGGGGAGGCATTGTTATCAGTGGAATGTCGGAAGTAAACGAATGGCGACTAAGAAATAAAATTTCTTTGGGCATTGCTCTTTCCAAAATCGGCACAATCGGTACGATTGCCCTTTCTAATGCTTGGTCACAAACGAAACAGCTATCTTTATTCCGTAAGTTATTCAACGATGCGAAGCAGGGAAATCCAAGGAATGTCGAACAATATTATCGATACAGCTTGAAGTACAACTGCACCTCACGGCTCGAGGAAATCCATCTTCCTGTCCTGCTCGTTTATGGTGAAAAAGATAAGCACTTTCATCCCTATGCCAAAATATTGCATCAACAATTACCAAATAGTGAGCTGGTTTTCCTTAAGAAAGCTGATCATCGCCTTCCTACGAAGGCCGCCGGATTATTGAATGAACTGATCAAGCAGTTCGTAGATCGGTTCAGCCTTTAAAGCAAATCCTACAGGATAATTCCACATACATAGCTACATTCCACTCCTGTTACGTTAAGCGTCAAATAGCCCCCCACCTGTTCAACATCCGCTGGCCATGACATGCGGCGGATGGGGCATTCCTTTCCGGACCCCGGCCGAAAGGCAGGAATCAGCACATTACATGCTGTTTTCTGCGCCATCGTCGCGCAACCTTACAAGAGTGTTAGGCAATTGTCATCTAGATCAATGGTATCAACCTAGCTGCTCCTCTATACTAATCCATTGATAGGATTATTTTTAAGGGGGAGTTGGCGTGAGGTTTTTTGAAATGCTGCTATTCTTTTCAAGTGCTTGTTTGTTGGCACTCCTGTTCATTATCAATCAACGTATCCGAAGACCAGCTTTGCTCGTGACAAGCGGAGCAGGCTCTATTTTTTTAGTGATACATTTGCTTGTCGAAGGATACAGGGTTCAGCTTTTATTTTTATACGGATTTACGATCCTAATGCTTATGCTTTCGCTTATAGACGTTTTCATAACGCTGAAAGTCGTTCGGACTGCCTCGCGAATCCGTAGGGTGCTGGGCCGCCTTTTTATCGTGATTGGGCTAATCGCAACGGCGTGCTTCCTCTATGTGTTTCCCGTATTCGACTTTCCGGCGCCAACCGGCGAGTTGAAGGTAGGCACGAAAGTCTTTCATTTCATCGATCCAAGCCGGGAGGAGACATTTGGCAAAACCGCGACAGGCAAAAGGGAATTGATGGTTCAGGTATGGTATCCGGCTCAAGCTGGCACCGACAAGTACGCTCCCTTTATTCCCAATACCCAGATTTTACGTTATATGGCCGCGGACTATGGCCTTCCTGAGTTTACTTTTCAACATCTGAAGTACGTATCCAGTCATGCTTATTCGGGGGCCGAAGTCTCTTCGGCACAGACTTCATACCCGCTGATCCTTGCGAATCCCGGCAATGGCTCTTCCAGGTTCCTCCACACGTCGCAAGCCGAAAATCTCGCGAGTCATGGATATATCGTGGCAGTGATCGACCACACCTACAATACATTTGCAACCGAGTTTCCGGACGGGCGAATCACGACCAGCACAACCAACGACTTATTCTCGCCCGCCCATGATTACCAGACGAGTAGAGGAAATCGCGACAAGTTGGGACAAGTTTTAACCGGTGATGTGGCGTTTGCGCTGGACCAATTCGAGCTCATCCAATCGGGGCAGTTTCCAAGTGATCTAAAAGGGAGGATTGATCTCGGTCATGTCGGGGTGTTCGGTCATTCCATCGGCGGAGCGACGACCTATGACGCTTCTTACGATCCGCGAATCGCGGTTGGAATAGACCTTGATGGAGGGCTTTATCGACTGCGTGACAGAGAGGGTCTGCGAAAGCCGTTTTTGTTCATCAACTCGGAAAGCTATTTCGAAAAATTAAAAATGGTGATGGATAACCGGGTCTACACGGATGCAGAGCTTAACCGTATGGGCTCAACAAGAGAGTGGGAGGATCAAGTAACGGAAGATAAAAAGTTGGAGCTTGAACGGATGCGCGAAGCGGTCGACGAAGGGGGACAAGTTCTCTATATCGAAAATACGGAGCATTTGAATTTTGCCGACGTACAGTTTATTTCTCCGATTTTCGAAATGCTGGGCATTACAGGACAGATTGCGCCCGAAAGAGCGAACTCCGTTATCAATGCCTATATGCTGGATTTCTTCGATAGGTATCTGAAAAATCAAGGCGGAATCTTAATGAAAGGACCGGATAGCCGCTTTCCGGAGGTGAAGTTCGTAACCTCGCTATTATAAATTACGGAACAGGCTACCGATTTTGATATGCTCCCCTTCAAGTAGGCAGGTTTAATAAATAAACCGCTACTTGAAGGGGAGTTTTCCTTTGTCTAAGAAGAACGCATACAATGCGATTGAGAAACTAGCAATCATACAGGAGTTAAAAGCAGGACAGAGCAGCCGTGTGGAAGTAGCAAAAAAAACATAACATCAGCGTTACCACCTTAGTGAAATGGCGACATCGCTATGAGTTGTACGGAATGGGAAAGCGAAAGCTATGAGCAAGGGGCGGTCTATCAATCATCAGGAACGAATAGACAGTATCTTTGCCTGTATATTGTCCTGCTCATCAAAGTGAAAAATATTATATAATATTTTACACTATGTAAATATACAAATTATGCTAAAGTCATATATAGTTTGGTTGGGATAGGTATGTATTCGGAAGGAGTGTAAAAATGAAATGCTAAAGCGTATTCAGAATCTTTTTGTTATCCCTAACTACCCATTGTTCATGATCTGCATGTTATTGCAAGGCATGGCTATATCCATCAGCGCACCTTTTTTAGCTGTATATTTCACAAGTACACTTGGCGTATCTGTGGGAACCTTTGGTGTGTTTACAGCGGTAACTTTGATTTGTGGCATATGGATAAGCTCTCTGATTGCCAAACGTTCTGATACCGGATTAGATCGTAAACAAATTTTGGTGATTTGTACGTTATTTAATGCCATAGCCTTTGCAGGATATCTTGTAATCCAAAATTTTTATGTACTTTTTGTTTATATGACGATCTTTACGGCCATTGGTGCTCCTGGGATGCCGCAGTTATTTGCCAGTGCACGTGAAGCAGTAGATCGCAGTAAATCTGCGGATCACGCCTTTGCTAATTCAACACTTCGGTCTATGTTTTCTCTTGGATTTATTACCGGGCCGCTTTTTGGTTCCTTTTTGATTGCACATACGGGCTTTAAAGGTATCTTTATGGGGACGACCTCTATTTTTGTTCTTATTGCTGTTCTTTTATTCTTTTTTATCCAGCAGCCTCCCGCTCAGCTTAAACATAAGAATCAACTTTCACTTCATAACATTACATTACATAAAAATATTGAGATTCTGATCCCTTTCTCAGTTCTTACTCTGCTTTATACGTCTCACTGGATGAACAATTTAAATATTTCCTTGTTCATCATTTACAATTTAAAAGGTGACACAAGTGACGTTGCTCTAGTATCCAGTATTTGCGCCATTTTAGAAATACCCTTGATGCTCATGCTAGGCGTACTAGCAGCTAAATACTCCAACCGTTTGCTTGTATTTTTAGGGGCATTAACAGGAGTTGTCTATTATATCCTTGTCCTTATGTCTACGGAGATGTGGCAGCTATTCGTGGGGCAACTTCTTCTAGCCTTCTTTGTTGCAGTGATTTCTGCCATTGGCATTAGTTACATGCAGGATTTGTTGCCCTCTCTTCCAGGGTACGCATCGACGCTATATTCCAATGCGACAACTATCGGAAGACTAGTGGGGAGCTTAATGGGCGGATTAACCGCTCAATGGATGGGTTACCGAAACACCTATTGGGTATGTTTGGCCCTAATCATCTGCTCCCTGGGTCTTCTGGCAATTTCGAAGAAATTAGAGTTTGAAAAATCTGCTGCTTTAAAAGAAAGGAATCACAGTATATAGACTGCGCTTATTTTTCTATGGTGGAGAAATGACTCATAATTGTATCTGCCGCATGTCTGTACCCACCAGCCTGACGTAATGATTCGCCGATCACATGAGCCTGTTCTTTATAGGTCGGATGACTCAATACCTCTAATAAGGCAGCTCTCAAACTAGCGGGTGTAAGCTTATTTTTATCCACAACAACACCCGCTCCCAGTTCCTGCACCCGACTAGCTACGATCGGCTGATCCGATGTTAAAGGAATCATGACCTGCGGTACATTGTAATATAAGGCTTCACTTGTACTGTTCATCCCCGCATGTGTAACAAAAGGTCGGATTAACATGGCCTTCAGCTGGCGTGATCACTACTAACACACGTGCCATATCCTACACCTCCAAATCAATAATAAATTTCAATTTGAGATAAATGCACTTTTAACATAGCAAACATTTACCATATAAACAAGTATTTTCAATACCAAAAAATTAAGTATGTATCCTCTACTCAAACGATAGAAATAAGCGAGGCTGAACGCTAGAAGCGCTTGCCCCGCTTAACCACTGAACATCAAATTTAAAGACGCCAATCCCAATGATCTGTCCCGCTCAGAACAGCTTCAACGGTGTACTGACTTGCTTCATCAGCGGTAAGCTGTTTGGCCCAAGGTACACGCCCGCTACTTCCTGCACCTGGTCCAAAGTTGTCAAACTCTCCAAATCTTGCGGTTTGCTCATTGGATTCCTTGCCCCAATTGTTCCAGCCGCCCGGCTTGATATGGTCATCCATATAGGTCTTCAAAAAAGTAACATGAGCATAAGGGCGCCATGGCCGTCCAAGATCCACCTTGCCTGTCAAGCCATTTTCTGTTGTCAGACGACATTGAATAAATACAAAGCCCGGCTTGTTCTCTTCTGTTGAAGCTGCTGTCACATATCCAGCACGCAGGCTGTGTATGATCGAATTATCAAACACGGCAGGTGCATTGCCAAATATAAAATCTACACTACCACTGATGTAGCTGTCCTTAAAATACTGTCTGCCACGGTTCACAAGCAACGTATCCTGTAGGCCGGTAATTTTGACATTGTGATACTTACCACGATCACCTTCGGCATATAACGCTACAGCCTGCACCTGCCCGGTTCCTTCTGTATTGGCAACTGTGACATTCTCCAACACAAAATCGGGACTTTGCACACGCATGGTATAGCTGTTGCTTGTTCCTAATTCTTTTCCGTCCACCACCGTTTTGGCCGTATCATCAAAAGCAATGATCGTTTTGTCGCGATCTTCTCCGATAATGCTCAGATTTTTTTTGGAGGAATTCACCTTTATTTTTTCACGATACGTACCATTTTTGAGATGGATAACTGTCCTTGTGTTGCTGTCGTCAGGGACTGCGTCAATCGCTGCCTGAAGAGATCTAAAGTCAGCAGGGCCATAGGTCGCTACCACCACACTAGTGGGATGAGTCCCTCCTGAGTCTGTCAGGTTGCGGATGGTGACATTGCTGAATTCCGACGTATTGTAATTCCATACATCATTTTGTTGTTTGGATGCATCGGTAGCCAACCCGATCAATAGCGGCTGATTATTCGGCACATCTATAACAGTTTCACCAACCTTCTCCCAGTTCGTCACACCATCTGCGGATACCCAGCCGGTAACCTTTTGTCCTTGTCGTACCAGACGAACCGAATATGGCGTTGCAATAAACGTCTCCATTGACGCACGTTTCGTCTTACCATCCGTTTGATCACGACTGATAAAAATACCCTGTTTGCCATATTTAACAAATGCTAAAGACATAAAGGCCATTTTTGATCCAGGCTTCAGCGACTCACGAATCATTACACCCGCTTCGGCATTATCGTCCACCGGGGTAATTTGTTCCACACGGGCTGTAATTTCAGTGTCATCTTCCCATTTCTGATAGGCATAATGGAAAATATCTGCCTTACCGTCCACGTCTCCCGCTGACTTCAGTCGTATGCTGCTGCCGCTTGCATCTTCTTTTAAGACCTGAGTATGCCCTTTTATATAACCATCGTTGCCCTCAGAGCCAATCTCTTCGCTGAGCCAACTTCCCGACGGCGCAGTCGTATTGACGTGAATGGTAACAGGATTGGAAAATGCAGCAGTCCCCTTGCGATCGGTCACCCGTACAATAATATTATGGGTACCGTCTGTTACATGATTCCAATCGAGATGATAAGGCGGGGTCTCTACTTTACTAACAAATTTGCCGTCAATGATAAATTCAACATGAGCAATACCATCTTTGTCCTTGGCTGTTGCTGTTATGGTCGCATCACGGCCTGCTTCCAAAATATCGTTATGCTTTAGTGAACGTCCGTTTGCATCCGACACCTGAACGACGGCCTCTGGATTATCTACCTCATTTCCATTCGACAGCTTTTCAATAAGATCATTTAAATAGACCTCCAAATTGGTATAACCCTTGGCAAAATGAGTATACGTCCCTGTGCCGGCAAGCCCCTGATCGTTACGATCATCTGCATTATTGGGGTCCAGACCATGGGCACGTTCCCATTCATCCGGCATTCCATCATGGTCACTATCAGAAAGCTCCGTCGTCGTTACGTTAGAATCGTCGTAAATCCACCCTACTTCACGCGGAGAGTTAATAAACGCACCCGTTCCATTCTTCACATCATTCATAATTCGGGCGTCCACCGCATCTCTTCTTGGCAGCGTGGCTCCTGAGCCGGCAAGCACCTCCGTATATGCGGTTTGTGCATCTGTCGCTTGATATGGACCATACGCATCCGGTGAAATTCCGTTGTCGTATTCCCCTCTGACTTCAATCGGCTCCGCCAAACGGGTGGAAGGATCAATAATTGACCCAATGGATGTGCCAAGCTGCCAGTTGTCTTTCGTAACCGAGTCATTGCCGTACATGTAGTTACCACCAATAAAGATGCGTGTTTTATATTTTTTACTACCCACGTCTACAAAAATTTGACCGCGAACGTCCTCATATGTGTTGGGGCCATACTTATAATAGTTATTCAGCACATTATACAATCCTTCACCGCCACCGTATGAAGAGAAAAATCCCCAGTTATAAATGACATTATTGGTCATTTCCACAGCGTCGATTTGTTTTTTATCGGTTGGAAAACGCGGATTACGACTTGCATTGTGAGCCAACAAATTATGATGATAGGTGGAATTTCGTCCGCCCCATATGCCGCCATAGCCGTGGCGACCTTTCTGATGCGTGGTCATTAGCATACTTTCGGACGCAATGGACCATTGTACCGTTGTATTGACGTTGTCATACAGGCTCAGTACCTCATCCACCGACCAGCTAAAGGAACAGTGATCAATCATTATGTTTTTATGGTATCTGGCTCCTAACGCGTCATCCTCACTGGGGTAACGGTCGGTCAATCGGAAACGTAGGTAACGGAGAATGACGTTATCTGCATCAATCCCTGTCGTGTAATCGCTTACAGTTATACCATCGCCAGGAGCTGTCTGGCCCGCAACCGTCAGGTTGTTTCCCAAGATTTTAAGTGGCTCCTTGAGATGAATCGTTCCACCCACCCGGAATACGACCATCCGATTATCGGAGCTGACCGCTGCACGAAGAGATCCGGGTATTATCTGTTCCCCTTTGCCGTAGTCTGCCAGCGTGGTAACCTCATACACTTCACCTCCGCGTCCACCGGTAACATATTTACCGCCACCCTCAGCCCCCGGAAACGCCGGAATATCCGTCGCCACTTTTGACACCTTGGCGTTCTCTGTTCCTACCGCAGTCTCCGCTTGGATTAGTGGTGGGCACAAGGTCAACAACAATGAACCCACAACCACATTACATAGCACCTTTTTCCATGTACGCTGCTTGCTCATATTCTGTTTCCTCCCTAAGATTTTCTTCCACATCAGCGCATATTTTTATAAAAACACGATCCGAGACGTTCAGAAGCGCCTTCACCTCCTTTCATCAATCTTTTCTGCTTTTATCATTGGCAGGTTGTCATATATACTGGTGGTATATGAATGCGCTTACTTATCTTAATTTGTAAAGGAAGAAGCACATGAATGAAATGAAAGAAGATAAATATGTCCTTGGCGAACAACAATTCTCCATTCATCACATCTATCGTACCGGTTTCACGGTTATGCCCCGGCCTCATGTCCACGAGAACTATGAGTTGTATCTCTTACTGCGAGGAGAACGCATCTATTTTATGAATGGCAAGGTATACACCGCTCGCAAGGGGGATCTGATATTCATCCTTCCTCATGACTTGCATTCTACCGCCAGTACGCAATTGCAGGAAACAGAACGCATTTTGATTCATTTTTCTCCGACGTTTCTCCCACAGCAGGATCATGATATTCTTGACCTGCCACCGTATCAGCAATCCGCGTTGCTTCGCTTACCTGCGAGAGAGCAAGTGGAGGTTGAACGTTTATTCCTACAGATGAATACCGAATGCAGGAATAAGCAGCCTCTGCATGACCGTTGCGTACAGCATTTACTGCTGGAAATGCTTATTCTGGTGCACCGATCGGAAGCGATCGAGCGTAGTGAACCTGTTCCCTCTCATCCCATGCATCAGAAAATCACGGAAATTTCTTCTTTTATTCAGGATCATTACAATGAACCGTTAACTCTCGAACAAGTGGCCGCCTGCTTTTTCATTAGTCCAGCTTACCTAAGCCGTATCTTTCTAAAGTTGACTGGTTTTCATTTCAGCGAATACATCCGCGTAGTGAGGGTCAGGGCGGCCCAAACAAGACTGCGAACCACCAAAGACAAAATCCAGCATATTGCAGAGGATGTCGGGTTCGGTCATGCTTCCCACTTTAATAAAATCTTTAAAAAAATAACCGGGCTCTCTCCTCTTCAGTACCGCAAGCAGGTTCGGTAGATATTCAGTGTAAAGAATTAGACGCCGACTTTATACATCCGCTCTTGTCTTGTTTTTCCATTTTTATATCCACTTGCTCTTTCATGGAACTAAAGACAAGCCGCTTTGGAGCAAGTAAAATGCACAAAAAAACCATACTTCGCTGCAATGCATGCAACGAAGTATGGCTATTCCATAGTCATTCTACATCTTTAAAATTATAAATTACACTTTCTATGACCTTTATCGCAATGCTTTAATATCCTGAATCAGCATTGCAACATTTTCTTTCTTTGTAGCCCAACTAGTACAGAATCGAACAGCACTATGTGCATCATCAACCTTTTCCCAAAAGGAGTAAGTATATTTTTCACTCAATGCCTTTAGTATGCGATCTGGCAAAATCGGAAACTGCTGATTAGTTGTAGAACGGTATTGAAAAGAAAAACCTTGCTCAGATAATCCGTTTTGAAGCAGCATTGCCATATCTATAGCGTGTTTGGAAATTTCAACGTATAAACCGTCTTCAAACAAAGTTTCGAATTGAATGCCCAACATTCTTCCCTTAGCCAACAGTCCTCCTTTTTGCTTGATCATATATCGAAAATCTTTTTTCAATGTATCATTTAGAATGACTACTGCTTCTCCCATCAAGGCTCCAATTTTGGTCCCGCCAATATAAAATACATCGCATAGCTTCGCTATATCTGCTAAAGATACATCGCTATCTTCGGCCACCAAGCTATAGCCTAATCGGGCTCCATCTATAAACAGTGGTAAACCACACTCTTGACAGACTCTACTTAATGCTTCCAGCTCTGATTTGCTATAAATCGTTCCATTTTCAGTAGGTTGGGAAATATAAACCATCCCGGGCTGTACACTATGCTCAGGAGCGGCATCATTCCAGTGAGCGTCATATAGCTCCTTTACTTGCTCGGCCCGGATTTTCCCATCATCACTTGGCAAAGTAAGTACTTTATGCCCAGTAGCTTCAATCGCTCCGGTCTCATGTACGGCAATATGTCCAGAAACTGCAGCAACGACGCCTTGATGCGGACGCAGAATAGAAGAAATGACGGTGGTATTGGTCTGTGTACCTCCAACCAAAAAGTGTACATCCGCATTTGGGGAGTGACATGCTTCTTTAATATATGCTCTGGCTTTTTCACAATGATCGTCGACACCATAACCTGGAGTTTGTTCATCATTAGTCTCCAGTAGTCGCTTTAATATGCGCTTATGAGCACCTTCGGTATAGTCGCATTCAAATCGTATCATTCTGTATCCTCTCCAAATTATCCAATTTCTTCTGAATTAACAACATAGAAGCATGTAATTCCTTAATCTCTTCTTCTGAAAGTCCTTGAACTAATTTTAAAATCTGTTCATCAGACCTTTCATTCAGTTGGTTGTAGAATGCTTTTCCTTTAGGAGTCAACCGAATCAGATTTGTTCTATTATCCAACGTTGAATTTTCCTTAACAAGAAAGCCCTCTTTGCAAAATTTAGCAATGATCCTACTCATATAGCTGCGATCAATTTTAAGAGATTCGACTAGAGTATTCGCAATACATGGCTCGATCAACCCGATCTCTATAATGACACGGGCCTCAGTAAAGGAATATCCGCTATCCAGCACATGTCTATCTAAAACACCCAGTATATTCGTATAGAATCGATTAAAACGCCTCATATCCGCTATCATATTAGCATCTATATTGATCATAACTCCCCCAATTTAGTGGACTTTTGCAACAATTATAGTAATGATTTTTGTGGACTCTGTCAATGAAATAATAATCAATATCGACAAAAGAAAAAATCGTACATTAAGACACTCGTCTAATGCACGATTTCATATATTTACCTACAAGGTCAATGAGCTATCGCTATTTATAGCCTTTTCCTTCTTATGCTTCCGATTCAGTTTCAGATGAGCTACGACCATATACAGCGTCGGAACTACAAACAAAGTTAAAATAGTTGAAAAAATTAGTCCGAAAATAATGGTCGTTGCCAACGGTTTGAACAAGATCTCGCCTATTGTGGCAATAGGGATCATACCCACAATCGCAGTTAGCGAAGTAAGCAAGATCGGACGGAAACGGGCAGAGCATGCCATTAGAATGGCGTCTGTTAAATCAGCGCCTTCACGCCGCGCATCTTCAATAAACTCTATCAGCACGATACCGTTACGCACGACGATACCAGCAAGTGAAATGATACCCATAATACTCATGAATCCAATTGGCATCCCCGAAATAAAACTTCCAAGGATTCCCCCTGCCGCTGCCAGATAAACAGTGGTCATAATAATGAGCGGTGTGGAAACCGAGTAAAACTGCATGGTAATTAAGAGGAGAATAAGAAAAATAACAATCACAGCTAATTTGCCCAAATCCTTAAACATATCAGACTGCGCAGATGTTTCCCCTCCCATCTCCCAGGTGTAGTCTGGTTCAAACTGGGTATTTGTAAGTTTGCTACGGATATCATTAGTGAGTTCTGTAGCCGTACGCCCATTTCCATTGGCTGAGATCGTTACCGTCCGTTCCAGATCATAGCGGTGGATTTGTTGGATGGAAAAGTCCGGTTTCATCGTGGCTAATTGGGATAAGGGGATTTGCTCCCTTGCCGCATTGTTCACACTTAATTGTTGGAATAATACCTCAGGATCATGGTTTGGTTTGTTCATGTATATATTGACATCAAGCAATTCCTTACCCGTATCAAAATCCGTTACATTCACCCCGTCACCCATTAATAGCAAAGTACGCGTTAAATCGGAATAGCTAACCTGATATTTATCCAAGGCTTGCTGATTAATTTGGAAATTCAGATTATAGCTTTGCATACCCATATTATCGGTCACATCTACAGCTCCGGGGGTTCCCGCAACGATTTCTTTGACTTTAGTTGTCATGTTTTGCAGCTTATCAATGTCTTCTCCTTTTATACGGATAGACACCGCACTGCCGACCGGAATACCTAATTGGGGAACGCGAATGCTGATTAATGCAGATGGATATTTAGCTTGTAGCGTATGGGTCCAGTTATCCACTGTTTTTTTGAGATCAAATAGCCCCTCTTTTCCAACGACAGCAATTTGGCCATTTACCGCCCCCCCAGAGCCGTGACCACCTGCAACATCGCTGTACAACTGAGGCGCTCCTCCACCTGCCGTTGCCGCCAACCGCTCCGTTTCTGGCTGTTTTTTGACCCACATGCCAATCTCGTTAATAACCTGATTGGTTGCCTGCAACGATGTTCCTTCTGGCATCGTTATACTGATCGTGGCATCCGCTTGATCGGAATCCGGAAATAACTCAATAGGAACAACAGCAAGTAGTCCATAAGCTGCTGTACCCATCATAAGACCAATAAGCGCTGTTAAAAGTGGGCGTCGCAGTATTCTTGGCATCCAGTTTTTAGAGTACACATTGGATAGAGACTGGATTTGATTCCCCAGAAGTCCAGGTGGCTTAACTGTCCTACTACTCTCTTTTCCTTTACGACGTTGATCATACCATTGACGGAAAATAGGAATGATCGTTAATGACATAATCATGGACGCCAGCATCGTTAACGAAATAACGGTAGGTATCGGTTTAATAAAGTCACCAATGGTGCCCGGCAGGAATAAAAGCGGGGCAAATGCTGCAACCGTAGCTAGTGTAGCTGTAATGATTGATAAGGATACCTCTTTCGTTCCTTTAATGGCTGCCTCCGTAGCATCTTCCCCAAATTCAGTGCGTCGGCGTTCAATATTGTCATTGACCACGACGGCATCATCAACCAATATCCCTAGCACGATGATTAATCCGATGACTGAAATTTGATTCAGCGTGATTCCTGTTGTGGGCAAGAAAATAAAGCCGATGGCGATGGAAACAGGAATGGCCAAGGCCACAAATGCAGAAGTCAGCAAATTTAAACCTAATGTACATATAACAATGACCGATATAATAGCGATGATCATCTCTTTGGTCAGGTTTCCAAACATTTCATCTACTCGATCATTTTGCGCAAAAAGCAGCTCAAAATGTACATTCTTCGGCAAACTGCTAACAAGTTCATTGATTTTGGCTGTAGTCGCTTTAGATACTGTTGGCACGTCTGTGCCTGTATCTCCACTCACACTGATTGAAATAGCAGGCTTGTTATTCACATACGTATAACTAGCTGCTTTTTTAAAAACAAGTGAGGCTGTCCCTACATCTTTCAGAGATATCGGGAATCCATCGTCATTACTTGAAATCTGGACGTTATTTAGAATGGATGGATCGGTAGAGGCATTTACCGTCAACTGATAAGTACGCTCATTGAAATCCATACTACCTGTAGGAACTCTTTCATTCTCATTTTTGATTGCTTGAACAACCTGCTCCCAGGAGATGTTATATTGTTGCATCTTTTGTGTGTCTACACTGATTCGTACTTCTTGATCTGGTATTCCTTGAATATTAACTTGCGAAACACCCGAGACCGTTTTTAATTGATCTTTCCATTTGTTCATCAATTCATTCAACGAGTATAAATTCTCAATTTTATCAGAAGTAATCGCATATGAACCAATAAAGGAGCTTGTCATGCTATCATTGATAACCGGCTGCATCGCATCATCTGGAAGCTCGGACTGTGCATCCTGTACCTTTGTACGAAGATCAGCCCATACCTTTGTCGGGTCTGCATCTTCAAAAGCTTCTACAGTTATACTGGATTGGCCTTTAGATGAAGTGGAAGAAACCGTTTTGACACCTTGTACGGCTTTAATTTTCTGTTCCATGACCTTAGTAATGGTTTGCTCGATTCTTTCGGGTGAGGCGCCCGGATAGATGGTTGTAACACTGGCTGACAAGGGAATAACATCGGGCTGCTCTTGTTTAGGTAACGATGTAAAATTATAGAGCCCTAGCACAATGCACATGCCAAAGAAAATGAGTGTAATTTTTTGTTTTTTAACGATATATTTAATCATTCGGACGACTCCTCCGATTTCTCAAGTACGTCATTCCCAATTAAATCACCATTAAATAAGGTTCCTGCTCCTTGTGTAACGATTTGATCGCCTGCCTGTAATCCAGAGACCACTTCGAGCTGATTATTAGTCACTTTCCCCAGTTTAATCGGTGTTTTGACGGCTTTTCCGTTTACAGCTTTAAAGACATAAGGATCATTTCCCGTACTAATTACGGCCTCTACGGGCACTAAAAGCGCTTCGTTTTGATTCATGCTTTTAGATGCGCTTATGACTTGACCAGGTTTCCAATTCAGTTCGGGATTGGGAATGCTAACTTCCACATTGATGCTTCCCGTTTTGGAGTTAGTCGATGGATAGATCTGAGTAACGGTCCCTGTTCTAATTTCATCGTAGAGAGAGATATTTACTTTTTGGTTTTTCTTCCACGATAAGATTTCACTGTCCGGTACGGGGAGGAGTACTTTTAAAGTCTTGATATTTCCGACAACAAATGCCTCACTCCCGCTGGAGCCCAGTTGACCATCAGATATCTTTTTTTCAATCACAACACCCGTGATCGGGGAAGTTAAAGTTGCTTTTTTCAGTGACAAGGCTGACTGTTCATAAGCAGCCAATGCATCTTCATAGGTAGCCTGCGCCTGAGCTTTACTGGCTAGTCCTTGTTGTATAGTAGCCCTAGCCGATTCCAGCCCTGCCCTGGCCTGATCTACGCCGGCCGAAGCTTGGGCACGCTCTTCCTGGGATGCCCCTGCAAGCAAAAGAGACAATTTCTCTTGCGCATCACTTAAGCTTTTTTGTGCGTTTGCTAATTCCAGCTGCGCATTCTCATTTTCCGTTAATGATACTGCACCTGCCTGGAATAGACTTTGGGACCGTGCGGCATCCGCTTTCTTCTTGTTATAATTATTAGTTGCTACAGTAACCGCATTTTGAGACTGTGCAATCTCCTGCTTTTTGGCGCCATTGTTCAATTCCTGCAATTTGGATTGGGCCGCGTTGACCTGGGATTGTGAACTATGAATGCCCGCCTGGGCCGATTGGACAGTAGCCTCCGCTTGGCTTACACCAGCCTTTGCCTTTTCCATGGTTGCCTTTGCCCGATCCAGCTGTAACTGGTAAGCAGATGTATCTAACTTCGCAAGGACACTTCCTTTTTCTACTGAATCCCCAACTTCAACCATGGTGTTCAATATACGTCCATCCGCTTCAAAGGAAACATTGGCCTCATTACTTGCCTGCAATGTTCCCGCCAAATTAAAATCATTGGCCAAAGGTTTCATTGCAAGTTTCTCAATTTTCACCGGGTGACTGGCTTCTGTTACAGAGTTCTCCGATGCACTGGAGCAACCGGAAGCTACTAAGGCTAATGCAACCCCTGCAATCATTATCCTGATTTCTTTTCTCTTCAACTAATGTCATCCTCTCTGATTCTCTCTTCTAAAGGTGCTATCAGCAACCCGTGGGTCAAGTAAACTTTTTCATCCTTTTTTCATGTTATAGCAATGAACAAACAAAAAAATCGTACAAAGGGGCAAGCACCTTATGTACGACTGGGCAAATAAATAACATATTTTCAGTTATTATTTCTAAAGCTGTAAAATACCACGTTCCAACGAAACGGCAACGGCTTCGGATCTGGAATCAACACCAAGCTTGTTATAAATATTCGTTAAATGTGCCTTTACGGTACGCTCGGAAATTCCCATATCAAACGCAATTTCCTTACTTTTAAAACCATGTGCAACAGACTTTAATATGTGTCTTTCCTTATCAGTTAGAATTAAGTTTCTTTCGTGTGATTCTATCTCAGCTTCTCTCTTATTCGTAGTAGCAAATACCCTTGCTGTTATTTCTGGCTGAAGCAGCGTTTCACCCCTTAGCGCAGACTCAATAGTGCGAAATAAGTTTTCTCGACTGGTATCTTTTAGTAAATATCCTTTTGCCCCCAATGAGAGTCCCTTAATCATTAAATCATCTTCGTTATAGGTCGTCAGGATAATGACTGGTGTTTCATTTTGTTTTTCTCTGAGGGCTTTCATGGTTTCCAAACCACTCATTTGTGGCATATATAAATCCAACAATATGACATGCGGCTGAAGTTCTTCGATCAATTTAAGAGCCGTTACACCTTCTCCAGCTTCACCAATCACTTCATAACTGTCATTGGTCTCCAGCACCAGCTTTAATCCTTCTCTAACTACCCAATGATCGTCGACGATTAAAATCTTGTATTTCATGATAGGTCTCCTTTAGTAAGAGGCGCCTCTATTTTTATAGCTGTACCTTCTTGAAATATACTGCTGATATTGATTTTTCCACCCAGCATCCGTACACGCTCATGTATGCCTATTATTCCGTAATGCCCTGTTTGCTTGGCAATAATATCTGTATCAAATCCTTTTCCATCATCGCGAATCTGAATTTCAATCTTGCCTTCATTATCTAAAATATGAATCCATACGGTATTAGCATGTGAATGTTTCGCTACGTTGGTTAAACACTCGCTTATAATAAACAATCCATGTTCGAACAACAGTCTGGGGACGGAAGCTTTAATTTTGATGTTGCGTATTACACGAATGCTCGTAGCCATTGTAAATCGCTGTATTTCTTCCTCCACTGCTTCTGCAAAATCAACTTCCGAGATGGTTTTCGAACGCAGATTGTCTATAGCTCGCCTTGAATCAGACAATGTTCTTCGCACTTGTGACATCGATTGTTGGACGATCTCCTGAGCTCTTTGCGTACTCCCTTTTGTCAGATGGGCATCAATGGCTTCAAGTTGCATGATTAGCCCAGCAAGCCCTTGAGCCAGCGTATCATGAAGATCACGGGCCATACGTTGTCGTTCGTTAGCAATTGTAAGTTCTTCGACCTTTTGATGTGCGATTTCAAGTTCTTTAAGAACGTTTTGCGTTCGAATTCGTGCTTTGACTTGTTTGAGAAAAAGAACGGCATAAGCTACTATAACAACTGCAATTAGAAAAAATAGAGGGATGAACAAAACAAACTGCCTGCCATCATTATGCCAGACCACAGCCACACAAAAAAGTACATAGGAGATCAAAAATACAAGAATGACCTTAAGCGGCTTATAATAAATACCTATACTCTGACCCACCAAAATTGGCATTAACCCCACCAGTACAATGGAAAAACTGTTAGGTAGAAGAAATGCACTTGAAAAGATCAATCCCCCTTGCACAACAAAATAAGCCCATGAAAAATGTTTCGCAACTCTATGAGCATGCAAGTACAAGAGGATGTGCAATATGATGATTACAGTGAATAAGACACTTTGCAGCAGATTTAGACCCCCGAACAAATGTTGAAGAATGACAGACTCACTATAAATTATAAAAATCCATATTATGGTTAATACTTTAGAAATATCTTTCTGCTCAAATTCACCTTCACTTATTTCCGGATCTAGATTTTGAATCTGTTCATTGAATACATCAATCATAATTCCCTCCTACAATTCTGAATTCGGCTTTTCAACTTATTAGAGACAACGCCGCTATGACGACCTGGTCAATTTAATTTGGACAGAAATCATTTATATATTATTTTACAAAAAAACAAACAGAAAAAAACGTACACATGGGCAATATCATTTGTACGTTTGGGCATTAAATACTATTTGTTCGACTCCAGCCAAATATGTGTCATATAAAAAGCACGCAACAGGTTATCCTGTGCGCGCTTGGTCATTCTCTATTTCTCCTCCAACTCATCCGGTACATCGTATTTATTGATATGTGAAGTTATTGCTGCAACTGCTTCGCTGGCATCCGTCGTAGCCGGTACTTCTCTAACCACATCATCCGTCTGGTCACGAAAATTCAAGCGGTCTGCCTCGATTTCCTTCTGTTGATTGGGTTTCATTTTTCATATCGCTCCTTTCTTATTCCAGTGCCTGATCTCGTTCTGTTAACGTGTATAAAGGTACTTCCCGTTCCTCTTCTGGATTGCTCAGCGCATAAATGCGTGCCGTCTCACTCTGCTCGTTCACATGCTGAATATAAATGGGTAACCCATCACACAACACATTCGCCATAATGGAAGAGGACGCTATTTCTTGCGCTCTTTGAACATTCACTTAGAAAAAACCTCCCTTGCTAAGTAGAGTTCGCCTTTACTATGCACGAGTTAAATATTTGTTATACACATTTCATGCCAACATGTGTTTCACGATCATGAAAGGATATCATTTGAAAAAATAAATATTATTGTTATTATGGATTAAGAGATTCAGTGAAAACTGCGATCTTAATTGTAGAGAAAAGGAGTAATGATGGATGTTAAACGTATTAATGGTTAACTTTCCGGCAGAAGGACATGTAAACCCCACGCTTGGGATCACGCAAGCCTTTGCAGCACGAGGGGACCAGGTTCATTACATTACAACTGAGAAATACAAGAATAGACTCGAAGCAGTTGGAGCGAAGGTTCACCTGCATCCTGATCTAGTCAGGACTGCTTCCATTGATACCAACACTCCGGCAGGACTGAACGCATTTATGAATATTCATATCCAGACTTCGATGGACATCTTAGCCATCACTCAGGAGCTGTCCGAGCGTATTCAATTTGACTTGGTGTTCTATGATCGATTCGGAGCTGGTGAATTAGTAAGAGATTACTTGAATATTCCAGGCATTTCTTCATCCCCATCTTTTCTCATTTCAAATCATCTGATGGCTGCCAATCTCTTCCGCTCCGACGCTAAAGTACCGTTTCAGCCTGATGAACAAGTCACGTCTTCACTGCATCTCATGAAAGAAAGGTTCGGTGTTGCTCCCAAAGATCTGGTTCAATTTATGAACAATTCAGGAGCTTTGAATGTTGTATATACGAGCAGATATTTTCAACCGAATGGTGAACAATTTGGGGACGAGCATCTTTTTATTGGCCCCAGCTTCCCGGAGCGCAAAGGAGAAAATTCATTCCCGCTGGACAGCCTACAGGGTAAAAAGGTTTTATATATTTCGATGGGAACTGTGCTGGACCACACTGAAGACTTTTTTAACACCTGCATTGAGGCTTTTTCCGATTTTGAAGGCATCGTCGTGATTGCAGCTGGCGAGAAAGCTGACTTTACCAAAATTAACCCGGCTCCTGAGCACTTTATCATCTCGTCTTATGTTCCTCAATTGGAGGTATTACGTCATTCAGATGTATTTATTACTCATGGTGGAATGAACAGTGTGAATGAAGGAATTCACTTTAATGTACCCTTGGTCGTGCTGCCTCAGGACAAGGATCAGCCCATGGTCGCGCAGCGGTTAACGGAACTTCAAGCGGGCTATCGAATAACTAAGGATCAAATCAATACACAAACGTTAAGAGATGCCGTACATGAGGTAGTGTCAAACGCAGCGTATAAAGAGGGCGTACAAAAAATAAATGACAGCTTCCAGCAATCCGGCGGTACAAAAGAAGCTCTCGCAAAAATTGATGCTTATCTTGATGCTTATCTGCAACATAAGCGCGCCTAAAATCACACGAGCAAAATGGCCACAAAAAAACAGGAATCTGACCATCCACGGTCAGGTTCCTGTTTGTATGCGATTCTATGTGAGGATATCCCACTTCTGGAACGAGGCAATCGTACAGTTTCCGTTCGCGAACGCTCGAATGCCCGTAGATTCCAATCCCGGATACACTCTTCCTGTGAGGACGTATTCACCGTCGCCGATGAATATTTCCACCGAGCTTTTATCGACAAAAACCCGAAGCTCCAGGCGGCCCTCGTTTAAGCCCAAAGGCACTCTTCTCTCTCCACCCGGGCCTATACCGGCACGTTCTCGGTTAAAACGGAACAGACCGTCATCGGGACGGTACGACAGTACAGTCTCCTCTTCGCTACCCACCCGCAGTTTCAAACCGAATTCATCGGTGTTACTGGACTCAAACTCAAATACGACCTTCAGTTCGTAGCTATCTCCGCGCGTGTCCATAATCTGCTCACCTGTCAGTAAGATATCTCGCTGCTCGAACAGATTGCATCGGTAATTCTTTACCTCTTCAAGTGGACGGAACAGCAGCCTGGCGCCGTCGATAACCGCTTCCCGCGGAAGACTCATCGCACCAGCCCAATGGTGCCCCTCCTGAGTCGGCATCTCCGATTCCCACATATCCATCCATCCGATGACGATACGCCGCCCTTTATCATCCAAGGTTGACTGTGGTGCATAGAAATCGAATCCGTGATCCACCTGAGCATACCGCTCTGCCGTAAATGTTCCGGCAGCGGAATTGAAATCACCTATACCGTACATGGTGGAATGCAGATTGCGGTAAGCCTCCCCCTGTGCAGGCATGCGCTGCGGGGATAGCATAAATACGTGCCGACCACCGAGCGGGAACAGATCTGGACACTCCCAATTATCGCCGAAGCGTCCGTCACTCACGGCTAGTATATTGACATACGTCCAGCTTTTCAGGTCTTCAGAACGGTAAAGCAGTACAAGTCCGTTCCCTTTGGCATCATTAGAACCGAGAACGGCGTAATATTGATCTTCGTGCCTAAACACCTTAGGGTCACGGAAGTCTTTACGGCTGATCGTGTCCGGTATAGCGTCATAACCGATGACCGGGTTGCCCTCCCACTTTTCGAACCTTATTCCGTCTTCTGATACTGCAATTCCCTGCGACTGCTTGTAATCCTGATCTTTGTCAGGCCCGGTTACAACATGTCCGGTATACATCAGGACAAGCTTTCCGTCCCGCTCAATCGCACTGCCAGAGAAGCAGCCATCCTGGTCGAACTCACCGTCCGGTGCCAAAGCGATCGGTAGATAATCCCACTTCATAAGATCGCGGCTGACTGCATGTCCCCAGTGCATCGGTCCCCATACTGATTTATACGGGTAATGTTGATAGAACAAGTGATATTGCCCGTTATATTGAATGAAGCCATTCGGATCATTCATCCAGCCCAATTCAGCCATTAAATGGTAGTGCAGCCGATAATCTGGCCGAAGCATATGCTTCGATTGGGAAATAAATTGATCTGCACGCTCTCTCGTATACGTTCTAGTCTGTTTGATAAAGCATCCTCCCCCTGCAGTTATTTAATCGAGCCTTGCATAACACCCTGAATAATATACTTCTGGGCGAACAGATAGATGATAATGATCGGAAATATCGTCAGTACCAAACTTGCCATCAATGGACCATAATCCACTGTATAGGTTCCATAAAAGTTATACGTGGACAACGGAAGTGTCCTTTGCTCCGGATCGACCAGAATGAGGGAAGGCAGCAGAAAATCATTCCAGATCCACAGTACATTGAGAATGGAAATGGTGGCAGTCGTGGGCATCAGTACCGGAAACACAATCCGGAAGAATGTCTGAAACCGCGTGCAACCGTCAATTAGCGCCGCTTCCTCCAGTTCCTTTGGAATACTCTTTACAAAACCATGATAAATGAAGACGGCCAGCGAGCTGCCAAAACCGATATACATGTAAATCAACGACCACTTGCTGTTCAGCAGATCAAGTGACCCGTAGATTTTCACCAATGGAATCATGATAGCCTGGAATGGAATGATCATGGATGCAACCATCAGCATAAATGTATATTGGTTGAACTTGGTGTTGTTTCTGACAAAATAATGGGCCGTCATCGCCGCGAACAGTGAAATAAACAGAACACTTAACACCGTTATGACCAATGAGTTGGTGAAGGCAGCGATGTAATTCATTTTATCAAATGCATTCATATAATTGACCATACTGAAGCTCTCTGGAAGCGATAACGGATTTGAGGTGATGGCCATGTTTTCCTTGAACGAATTGATCAGCAGAAAGACGAAAGGTACGATGAACAATATGAGTATGACTGTCAGCACAATGAATTTGATCACGGAGGAAGCAATTCTTTTTCTTGTCATTACGCCTCCACCTCCAACTTCTTGCTAAAATAAACCTGAAGCAGAGTGATGAGAGCAACCATCAGGAACAACACGAATGCTTCTGCCTGCCCCACACCATAATCACGGGAAAGGAATGCCTTTTCATACACATGCATCGACACCATTTGAGTACTGCTGAACGGCCCACCTTTCGTGAGTGCAAGGTTCACGTCATAGACCATAAATCCGCGCTGCAGGGACAAGAATATACATACGATGAAAGAAGGAACCATCAAGGGCAGCACCATTTTCCGCAGTCTGGTCCAGCTGTTTGCCCCATCAATGCTTGCGGCCTCCATAATATCATTCGGGACACCAGTCAACCCTGCGATGTAAATGACCATCATGTAACCCGCGTTCTGCCACACGGTTACAATCACGAGTGCCCAGAACGCTTTGTCGGGATCAGCCAGCCAAGTCGTGCTGAGCGACTGTATGCTGGCATGTTGTCCCAAATAGACAAGCACGTTGTTGAATATAAACTGCCATATAAAACCGAGTACAATGCCGCCGACAAGGTTGGGCAGGAAAAATCCCGCCCGGAAAATACTCTGTCCTTTTAACCCTTTTGTCAGCACATAAGCCAGCATAAAAGCGATCACATTGATAAGAACAACGGTATAAAACACATACTTGAGCGTCAAGCTGAACGATTTCCAAAACTCAATATCTCTAAAAACAGCCAGATAGTTTTGGACGCCAACCAGCGATAGTGTGGTGGAAATACCATCCCAGTTTGTGAACGTCAGATAGATGCCGTACAAAAATGGAATGATCATTACCGTTATGAAGGCAAACAAGGTTGGTCCGGTAAACAGCAGCCGCGTCCGCAGCCGATTCCATACTCCTTTTTCCGCAATCATGATGATCCCCCTCTCTTTGTCCCTGATTTCTCTCTCTATTCCGGGTACTTTGAAAACAACCTTATTTTACGGTCTTCCAGTAGTTTTCGATTTCTTTAACCAGTGTTGCACGATCGCCCTGTTTCGCCAGATACTTTTGCATGGAAGATCCTGTCTTGGACCAGTGGTCGGCAGGCAGCATACTCATCGACTGCTCTGACTTGCCTTTTGCGATATAATCCTGGATGGACTTGCCAAGCGGATCGGCCGCAGGCAGTGTAATATTTTTGAACGCCGGGATGATGTTTGCTTGGTTCACGAGGAAATCCTGGCCTTTCTCTTCATAGACGATCCAGTTCAGGAACTTCTTCGCCGCCTCTTGCTGTTCTGGAGTAGCCTTCTCCTTGTCAATAACAATGCGCTTGGATACAGCAGACGAAATCTCCTGATTGCCGTAGTCATCGGCATTGTTGCTGATGGGTACAGGCAGAAAACCATATTCTTTGTTAGCGGTATCAAAACTGTTGATTTGCGGCCATGCCCAGTTGCCCATGAACCAAATGCCAACTTCACCTTTGCCGAGCAGTTCCGGTCCGCGTTCATAAGTTCCTGCTAGCGGAGAAGCCTGATCGATATTGTATTTCATCATGACGTCGAATGTATCCATAAGTCCGTTAAATACAGGATTATTAGCCAAGTCCGCCTGGCCCGCTTTTAGTGACGCCATGAATTTGTCCACTTCAGCCATGTCTTTGTTCTGGCCTGCATAAGCAAGAGGCAAATAATGAGCGCCCAGGGACCAGTCCATTGATGAAATCACCAGTGCTTTCTTTCCGGATGTCTCGATTTGCTGAAACAGTTTTTCAAGGTCATTTCGGGTTTTAATTGTGGTGGGATCAAAGCTTCCGCCTACCGCTTTATCTACAACGGCTTTGTTGTAAATGAATCCGTAGCCTTCAACAGCCAGTGGAAACGCGTAATTTTTACCATCAACTGTCGTAGCAGTGGTAGCGTTTTCAACAGTGTCCGCATTCCACTTTTCCCCGCTTAGATCGAGGATACGGTCCTTAAATTTCTCAACATCACCTGTATCTAGCATGATCATGGTCGGTGGGTTTCCTGATGCATACAAGGCAGAGGCACGCTCAAAAGGAGATCCACCAGTCGGAACCGGCTGGATTTCAACAGTAATGCCCGGATTGTCTTTCTGGAACGCCTTCGCGGCTTCCTCCAGCTGTGGAAGGATTTCGCCTTTGGAGTTCAAAAGCGTAATTTTCACATTTTTCGAATCCCCTGATCCCCCTCCAGAAGCCGAATTACCTTCTCCTCCGGAGCCACTGCATGCAGACACCACCATAACCAAAAGAAGCAGCATTACCATCCATTGAACTCTTTTGAATTTCCTCATTGTTGTCATCCCCTTATTTATATAATGGCTCTGAACGCTTAAATAAAACGCTTACAAACGGATTATATGTCAAAGGTTTAATTTGTGTCAATCGTTTGACATGTTAAATTTTTAACATGTACTAAAAAAAATCTGTTCCCCTTGTTAGAGGAACAGATTTTCATTCAGGTCGTTGCACGCTCAATTAGTTCAACAGGCAGCAGATTGACAGGTTGTACCTGCTCCCCTTCCGCCTGCCTGCGGATCAGCTCGACCGCCAGTCTGCCGATGTCTGCAATCGGCTGTCTTACCGATGTAAGTTCCGGCGTCAGCCAGGAAGCAACGCTTACATCATCGAAGCCTACAATGCGTACATTCTCTGGCACATGCCTTCCAGCGCGAATATATTCTTTCAGCGCAAAAGCAGCAATAATATCACTTGTTGCGAACACTCCATCAACATCCGGATGTTCATGAACGAGTTTTGAAATGATTCGCTCGTACTCCTTCTGGTCGAACACATTCAAGTCTGTTTGAACGATCACATGCTGGACACCATCCCTGCCCACGACATCCCGGAATGCTTTGGTCCGCTCATTGGACAGCATGTTCAGCTCCAGATTTCCGCATATATGCGCAATTTTCTGGCAGCCTTTGCTGATGAGCAGCTCCGTAGCCAGCTCGCCTCCGCGATAATTATCCGAGGATATGTAAGGAATACACGGGTCAATCTGTCTATCAAATGTCACAATCGGTGAATTCAAATGTCGGTACTCTTCTACTTCTAATGTATGGCTACCCATAATGATACCATCCACCCGGTTCCGCTTCAACATATCGATATACACTTTTTCCTTCACGGGATCCATATGGGAATTGCACAGCAGGACCTTGCAGTTTTGCTGATAGGCATAGAACTCAACCTGATTGGCAAGCTCACTGAAGAAAGGATGCGAGACATCGGGAATAATCAGGCCAATAATATTAGACTGCTTGCGCAATAGGGATCGTGCTATTTCATTCGGTTGATAATTAAGTTCCTCCATTGCGTCGAACACTTTTTTGCGTGTAGTTTCGCTGATATATCCCCGGTTGTTCATTACACGGGATACTGTTGTGACCGACACGCCCGCTTTTAATGCTACATCATGAATTGTCGCCATATTAACCTCTTCCCGCACAAAATAAATACATACAAACTATACTCTCTCCTCATCATTTCAACAACCTTACATAACGGAAGCCTAAAAATGGACGTAAATGTTAGGTGACGGAACTTTGTGAATCCCAAATTAGAGGTTACAGCAAGTTCTACTAACTTCATATAAACTGATCATCATACATAATTCGCGAAGAGATTTCTTCTTCCATTTGTTCACCGCCTGCTGAGTGATTTTGAGTTCTCATTTCTATAAAATAATACAACAGCCTATCCAATTGGATAGGCTGTTGGTTGCTGAAAGTATTAACATCATTCTGATTGTGCGTCAGTCGGTGCATTAATGTATGTATCTGTAAGCACATCAGTCGGTGCATCCGCAGGCACACTATCCGTTGCCGATTCACTGTTCTGGAGTAGTGCTCTCGGATAGGCCTGTGCACGCTCATAGTACCAGTTAAACAAGAAGCGGGCCATCGCCTGACGTCGGGTATCGCCATCCCACTTTAACCCTGCTGTTGGGTCCGCAAATGAACTCCTTGCTCCAGATTCCAGCAGAAAGCCATTCATGTGTGCGGTCATGCTGACATTACCGGCTGCTGTAAATATGGACTTCGTGTTTTTCCCAAATCCATCATTAGAGCCGTTAAACAAATTCCAGTACTCTGAATCGCCAGGTTGTGTTTTGAACCAGGTAAATTCTGTAATATTTATTGGATAGGCTTGAGCTGCCGCCTTAATGTTGGAATTCCATTGCGATTGCAGCTTGTCCTTGTTATCATAAGCTCCGTAGCCCGGATACCAGTGGACAGCATAGCCGTAGTTGTTCAAGGGGTCTGTCAGCGGGTGTTTTGCCACCGGGCTGTAAAATTGGTTGTATCCAAGTCCTGCAGCCCAGATGACATTATCCGCTCCTTTACTTCGAATCGTGGAAATGATAGAGTTCTGGAATCTTCTCAGATCATTCCAATGGTCAAGAAAATCATTCTCGCCGGGATAGCCTCCCCAATGCCCATTCGCATACGACTTAATTGGCTCGTTGATCAGTTCAAACATGACGTTATCCGCGCTATTAATAGACGGCTGCGAGGCAAGATACCCCCAGATTTGATTAAATTTGTCCAAATTGGATTGTGTTGTAGCCTGGTCGTTAGCCAAAGTGAAATCAAGACCAAGGGTAACATAAACGCCCTTTGTTTTCGCATAATTGATGTATGGAATAATTACATTTTGTGTAACTGCCTGTAAACCGGCGAAGTTGTATGACCCTGCGGCCACATCTCCCATATCCTGGCGGTCAATAAACAATCGGACCTGATTCATATACCAACCGTGGTTGCTTCCATACTTCGGTCTGGTGTCTGTAAAGGTGTCGGTGATATCCTTCAAATAAGCCAACATTGCTGCATGACGATTGTTACCATTCAAATTGAGATAATAATTACTGTTTTGATAGGTCCAGTATGCTCCCGACGGCTGATGCCAGCCACTCAAAACAACAGGTTTTCCGCTGCTGTTCACCAATTGATTGCCCCTGACATGGAGCTCTCCCATGGGCATACCTGACCATGCATCTATATGTTGGTCAAACACCGGTTTTAAAGGCAATATGAATACAAGTATCAAAACTATTTTACATACCATACCTAATTTTTTCAAAGAAAGGCCTCCTCCTCAAAAATTTAATTGACTATTATGCCAAAAGAATAAAATGGTATAAACATGTAGTGGCTCCGCTTCCTGAGTCTATCCTATTGCAAAATCATCATCTCCCTTAATGGAAAATTATAACGTTTATTTGTATTTCTTGCATCTAATTGTATAACTTACATTTCCAAACCACAACTTGATAAAATTTAGTTTTTTTAAATTTTTTTTCAAGTGTTAAGTTTGCTATAGTCTACGCCTCAATTTCAAGCTACAATGAAGATACCAAATATGGAAACGTTTTATATTTTTTCGATAAGCCGGTCAATACTTGAAATAATGTATTATTGTCAGCCGTTTCTTTCATGTTTGGTCAATCTTTTATGGAGGTGTAAAGTGAAGAAGAAATCTTGGTTTACTTTAATGGTCACGGGTATTGTCTCTCTGTTTTTTTCGGTAAGCGTTTATGCGGGGAATGTTTTTTGGGAACCACTTAATAGTTTCAATTCTGGTGCATGGCAAAAGGCGGATGGATATTCCAATGGGAACATGTTTAATTGCACTTGGCGTGCCAATAATGTCAATTTTACGAACGATGGCAAAATGAAGCTTGGCTTAACAAGTTCTGCGTACAATAAATTTGACTGCGGAGAGTATCGATCGACGAACACTTACAGATACGGCTTATACGAGGTCAGCATGAAGCCTGCTAATAATACTGGGATCGTATCTTCCTTTTTTACGTATACGGGACCTACTGATGGCACACAATGGGATGAAATAGATATTGAATTTTTAGGCAAAGACACGACAAAAGTGCAATTCAACTATTATACAAACGGGGTCGGGGGTCACGAGAAGATTGTTGATCTGGGCTTTGATGCATCAAGTGGCTTCCACACCTATGCTTTCGATTGGCAGCCAGGGTACATTAAGTGGTATGTTGACGGGGTTTTAAAGCATACGGCAACTTCAAACATACCAAGCACGCCAGGCAAGATTATGATGAATTTATGGAATGGTACTGGCGTTGACGACTGGCTGGGTTCGTATAATGGAGTGAATCCGCTATACGCTGAATATGATTGGGTAAAATACACGAGCAATTAGCCCGTAGTACAAAAGCAGCCCTGTATGAAGTGACCCCTTAAAGTTAGACAACTATTTTTATGCAACCAGTTGGGCATGAGCTCGGTATTGTACCGGGCTCATACCTTTTAATTTTGACTTGATGCGCTTGTGATTGTAGTAATTAATG
>NZ_JAXCHD010000098.1:0-245 GCF_037027525.1 Paenibacillus sp. 203 | reverse complement strand
TGCTGGCAACTAAGCATAAGGGTTGCGCTCGTTGCGGGACTTAACCCAACATCTCACGACACGAGCTGACGACAACCATGCACCACCTGTCTCCTCTGTCCCGAAGGAAAGGCCTATCTCTAGACCGGTCAGAGGGATGTCAAGACCTGGTAAGGTTCTTCGCGTTGCTTCGAATTAAACCACATACTCCACTGCTTGTGCGGGTCCCCGTCAATTCCTTTGAGTTTCAGTCTTGCGACCGTACT
>NZ_JAXCHD010000097.1:0-246 GCF_037027525.1 Paenibacillus sp. 203 | reverse complement strand
TGCGTTTTAGAATATTCCTTTAAGCTGATCTTGTGTAAACAAGTGAAATAAAGGTAGCAGGTAAGGAAAGATCTTTTGCCTTTGGCAAAAATCATTCTTTATCAAACATCGACATTTTCTTTTTTTTGAAAGAAAAGTCTAGGTTAAGCTACAAAGAGCACACGGAGGATGCCTAGGCGCCAGGAGCCGACGAAGGACGTGGCGAACAACGATAAGGCCTCGGGGAGCTGTAAGCAAGCTTTGATC
>NZ_JAXCHD010000096.1:0-247 GCF_037027525.1 Paenibacillus sp. 203 | reverse complement strand
GGCTTATTTACCCATAGCTCCTGAATACCCTGAAGACAGGATCCAGTTTATGCTTGATGACAGTGGCAGCCAAATTATTCTGATACAGGATAAATTTATAAATGCTAAAGGTAGTTACAGAAATGCTAAAGGTAGTTACAGAAATGCTGAATTTATTAGCATAGAAAATCAGGAACTATTTACTGGGGATGTATCAAATCCAAAGTTAATTAGTAAACCTGAAAACTTGGCTTATGTAATATATACA
>NZ_JAXCHD010000095.1:0-247 GCF_037027525.1 Paenibacillus sp. 203 | reverse complement strand
GATCAAAGCTTGCTTACAGCTCCCCGAGGCCTTATCGTTGTTCGCCACGTCCTTCGTCGGCTCCTGGCGCCTAGGCATCCTCCGTGTGCTCTTTGTAGCTTAACCTAGACTTTTCTTTCAAAAAAAAAGAAAATGTCGATGTTTGATAAAGAATGATTTTTGCCAAAGGCAAAAGATCTTTCCTTACCTGCTACCTTTATTTCACTTGTTTACACAAGATCAGCTTAAAGGAATATTCTAAAACGCA
>NZ_JAXCHD010000094.1:0-251 GCF_037027525.1 Paenibacillus sp. 203 | reverse complement strand
ACTCTCCCAGGACCCTGCGGTCCAAGTACCATCGGCGCTGGAGGGCTTAACGGTCGTGTTCGGGATGGGTACGTGTGGAACCCCTCCGCTATCGCCACCAAACATGAATTTACATCGTAAATTCTACATTCAAGGTTACACCCTGAAAACTGGATCCGAAACTCATTTGCGTTTTATTTTTAGGATAAGCCCTCGACCGATTAGTATTGGTCAGCTCCATGCATTACTGCACTTCCACCCCCAACCTATCT
>NZ_JAXCHD010000093.1:0-252 GCF_037027525.1 Paenibacillus sp. 203 | reverse complement strand
GGTTCGAGTCCTTCATGGCTCACCATTGTATTACATGCGCGTGTGGCGGAATTGGCAGACGCACTAGACTTAGGATCTAGCGTCTTTGACGTGGGGGTTCAAGTCCCTCCACGCGCATCTTGTTTTTGCGGACGTGGCTCAGCGGTAGAGCATCGCCTTGCCAAGGCGAGGGTCGCGGGTTCGATTCCCGTCGTCCGCTCCATATTTGCGCCCTTAGCTCAGCTGGATAGAGCGTTTGACTACGAATCAAAA
>NZ_JAXCHD010000092.1:0-253 GCF_037027525.1 Paenibacillus sp. 203 | reverse complement strand
CCTTCTGCCTTTGCACTCTTCGAATGATTTCCAACCATTCTGAGGGAACCTTGGGGCGCCTCCGTTACTCTTTAGGAGGCGACCGCCCCAGTCAAACTGCCCACCTGACACTGTCCTCGCACCGGGTCACGGTACCAAGTTAGAACCTAGATACGATCAGGGTGGTATCCCAAGGATGCCTCCTCTCAAGCTGGCGCTCAAGATTCTACGGCTCCCACCTATCCTGTACAGATCGTACCCAAATTCAATATCA
>NZ_JAXCHD010000091.1:0-253 GCF_037027525.1 Paenibacillus sp. 203 | reverse complement strand
CCTTCTGCCTTTGCACTCTTCGAATGATTTCCAACCATTCTGAGGGAACCTTGGGGCGCCTCCGTTACTCTTTAGGAGGCGACCGCCCCAGTCAAACTGCCCACCTGACACTGTCCTCGCACCGGATTACGGTACCAAGTTAGAACCTAGATACGATCAGGGTGGTATCCCAAGGATGCCTCCCTTCAAGCTGGCGCTCAAAGTTCTACGGCTCCCACCTATCCTGTACAGATCGTACCCAAATTCAATATCA
>NZ_JAXCHD010000090.1:0-255 GCF_037027525.1 Paenibacillus sp. 203 | reverse complement strand
TGGTCCACGTGCGCCTTCGACAATGTCGAACTCCACGTCTTGTCCTTCTTCAAGTGTTTTGAAGCCTTCTGTTTGAATTGCGGAAAAATGTACAAATACGTCGCCGCCGTCAGATGTTTCAATGAAACCATAACCTTTTTCTGCGTTAAACCATTTTACTTTACCTTGCATGCACTAACATTCCCTTCGTCATCAAATGAAGTGAAGCTCTCGCCCACATTTCCGACTATACCACCCAAAGTTATCCATTGTCAA
>NZ_JAXCHD010000089.1:0-255 GCF_037027525.1 Paenibacillus sp. 203 | reverse complement strand
CAGACCATACGACGATTAGCTGGAATCGTCGCACTCGCTTTAAAGACACCACGATCTTTCAAGATATCTTCGATGAAATTGTGCTGCAGGCGATCTCTCACCGAATGGTGGGTGGGCGTGTTCTCGTTACCGATTCCACACACGTCAAAGCCAATGCTAACAGGCACCAGTACACCAAAGAACAAGTGTTGCAGAATACCAAAGACTATATGGACGAGCTTAACGAAGCGGTGAAGGAGGACCGGAAAAGCCACG
>NZ_JAXCHD010000008.1:0-276226 GCF_037027525.1 Paenibacillus sp. 203 | reverse complement strand
CTCCCATGCAGGAAAAGGATGTATCGGGTATTAGCTACCGTTTCCGGTAGTTATCCCTGTCTTGTGGGCAGGTTGCCTACGTGTTACTCACCCGTCCGCCGCTAGGTTATATAGAAGCAAGCTTCTACACAACCCCGCTCGACTTGCATGTATTAGGCACGCCGCCAGCGTTCGTCCTGAGCCAGGATCAAACTCTCCATTAAAGACCAACCGAGGCTGGTTTATAGAAAGAGCGATAAGCTCATTTTGAAACTGACGAGATAAAAATATCTCTTGTTTGATTTTGCGAACAAAATCGTTTTACTCACTCGTTGTTCAGTTTTCAAAGATCAATCATTTCCGGCCATATCAACACCGGGAATAATAATATATCATACTTCGACGATTCATGCTACTGGTAAATAATACCTCGTAGGTAATCCTTTGAATTTTTGAAGTCCATCTAACTATACATCACAGCCTATCTTACGACCGGATACATAATATATCATTTAAGTTTGCTGATTACTACATGTAAATTATACCAATTAATAACCGAGTTATCAAAATCAGTTCTATTACTGTACTGCTTATACTTACGAATTTGTTTTTCTTCATTAAAGGTACCGTGAATCTTTGACCATATCTACTGCATCCGATAAATGCTTTTCATGAATAGCAGTTAGATATCTTGTGACGACTTTTTGGGCATCATGCTCTTGATCAACAGTAGCGTCGAAAGTAGCCTGGTATTTGGCCGACCGACACAAACATAAGCCATATCTACTATATGATGCATCCCCCTTTTAGTTCCAAAAAAGGGACCATTAATACTGAAACGTTCCAATAATTATTTATACACATTTGGGGACGTGAAATAGACTAATTCATTCTCGTTCCTATTAAGCATGCTTTTAGGAACGAGAATGAATTGTATTTTTTTTACATTATTGAGGTATCGCCAGCAAACACGGTTTTACAACGTTAAGGAGCCTTATATTGAATTTCGTGAATCCGCCTTTAATAATGGATACTAACCCACATCATTTAAGGCAGATTTATTGATCCAATCGGCCTCAACTAGTAAGTTGGTCCTACTAGACCTAACATAAAATAAAAAAGGCTGCCACGGCAACCTTTTTGTTTCAACTAATGTACCCGTTAGCGTATCAGTGCGTATTTTAAAATTTGAAATACCTTTTAATAGCATTCGAATAAAAGATTTTATCCGTAGCTTTTTCATCAAACAAACGCTGAATCAATTGGTTGTTCGCACATACTCAAAAAGTCTATTCGCTCTTGAATATTATTCTAAGGTATCTGCTCCATCATAAACACTCACTATTCCACTCTATAAGGCTTGTAGAAGGTACGAATTTCTTGGGCTAAAAGCTCTGGCTCTTCCATGGCCGTAAAATGTCCACCACGAGCCATGATAGTCCAGCGAGTTATATTTAAATTGCGTACTGCCCAGTTTTTTGGTGGTAATACTATATCTGCTGGGAATAATGCAACCCCAGTTGGTACTTTTATATAGCCTAATGACGGCAGAGAATGTGAATTTTCGTAATACATCTGCGTTGACGACCCGATTGTGTTAGTAAGCCAATAAACCATGATATGCGTAATGAGTTCATCTTCGCTAAATCTTTGACGGAGGTCACCTCCACAATCACTCCAAGCTCGGAATTTTTCAATAATCCAACCGGCTAAGCCTGCTGGTGAATCAGAAAGTCCATACGCAAGAGTCTGTGGACGTGTCGATTGTATCGACATGTACCCTCCCTCTAGAGAAAGCCATTCTAATGCTCTTTTCTTGTATTGAAGTTCTTCCTCTGAAAGTTTTACCTGCTCATGGGACGTAAGTAGATCTCTTATGATACCAATATCTGTTAGGTGAATCCCGAATAAAAGTTCAGGATGGTTCGATGCCAGATATCTCGTAACTCCGGAACCTATATCCCCACCTGCTGCAGCAAACTTATCGTATCCTAATTCTTTTGTCATTAATTTAGCCCACATCTCGGAAACCTGATAATTGTTGACACCAGGATGGTCAGGAGAGCTAGAGAACGCAAAACCAGGTAATGAAGGGACAATGACATCGAAAGAATCCTTAGGATCACCTCCATAGCTAGCTGGATCTGTAAGAAGAGGAATAATCTTCTGATATCTAAGGTAACTATCTGGCCATCCGTGGGTTAGAATAATGGGCATGGGATTGGGACCCTTTCCGTACTCATGAACAAAGTGCACATCAACTCCATTGATCTTGCAGCGAAACTGGGAAAAACGGTTTAACTGAGATTCTTGTTCGCGCCAATCATACTGTTCTCGCCAATACGAAACAAGGGATTTTAAATAAGTTAAATCAACACCTCGATCCCAGCCTGAGTTTTCCAATTGATCCGGCCAGCGGATGTGGTGTAATCTTCTTTTCAAATCATCAAGGACTTCATCTGCAATGTGAATATGAAAACGTTCAACGGACATTATATTTCTCCTCCTTTTTTGCGCACATCTTAATGATATCCCTTGAACTGCTGTGGTACTATGCTAAAAATCGGGCATTTTTTTCGCCGTGGAGGACTTTAGTAACCTTCCTTATCCTCAACATTTTACAATTATCTTAATTACTTCAGCCTTTTGTTATGACTTCCAATTTCCCAACACCATAACACTTTCCGAAGCGCTCCGATTTTATTTGAATGGTTTTTAGACTAATGTAAATGGCAGCCGATCTTCTGAATTAGCTGTGCCTCTATTTATTTATCGAGATTACTTCGTCACGCTATCTTGCCCGTTAGTACAACATGGCCGATCCATGCCGGTAGCCGTGTCTTAGTTGTTTATTAAGCTATCGTGTCCCGTTAGATCAAATCAAATTTTGCCCCGACCAGACTTACCCGGGCTTATCACTAAGGGAGACATGTTTTGGGTTAATGAATGGACAAATCGGAAATAATTCACTCATACCGTCTAAAGGAGAGAACACATTCATGAATTCTAATGATAATCTATCAGAGCAGAATGCATATTTGAAAGAGCTGAATGCCTTATTTATCCCATTGGACGGAATGGAGAATCTAGACCGCATAGTTAAGGCCATCGGAGATGCAGATATTGTGCTGCTTGGCGAGGCAAGCCATGGGACGTCTGATTTTTACCGAGTTCGGGCCGAGCTTTCGAAGAAGCTAATTGCAAGCAAGGGATTTAACATTATCGGCGTGGAAGGAGACTGGCCCTCTGCTTATCGATTGAACCGGTATGTTAAAGGAATGAAGGGGGCCGATTCTTCGGCAACCGATGCACTGGGTGATTTTACTCGCTGGCCGACCTGGATGTGGGCGAATACGGATATTCGTGATTTCGCGGAGTGGCTGAAGGATTACAATGAGGTGAATCAAGGGGGCGGCAGTGGCTGTCCCAAGGTTGGATTTTATGGCATCGATATGTACTCGTTATGGGAATCGATGGAGGCAATCATCGGTTATTTGGAGAAGACCAAGTCTCCCCAGCTGGAACAGGCCCGCAGGACATACGCCTGTTTTGATCCATATAGCAGGGACCATCAGACTTATGGCATTGCGGCAGGATTGCTCTCGGAGAGCTGTGAGAAAGAAGTGATTGAGCTACTGAAGCAGATTCAGAGCCGGCGCATGGCGTATCCGGGAAGTGAGGAAGAACTAAATACGGAGGTGAACATGCTCGTCACTTCCAGCTCGGAGGCCTATTATCGTACGATGGTCCAGGGCGGCCCGCAGTCCTGGAATATACGGGACAGACATATGGTTCAATCACTGAAGCGAATCATGTCCTATTACGGCGCCTCGGCAAAAGCCATTGTCTGGGAGCATAATACGCATATCGGTGATGCGCGGGCAACGGATATGATGGCTGATGGCATGGTCAATGTGGGTCAGCTGCTGCGGGAGGATCCAGAACATCGTGTATTTGCCGTTGGCTTCGGAACCTATCAGGGCGAGGTACTGGCCGGAAGAGCTTGGGGAGCTCCGGTTGAGAAAATGACCGTGCCGCCCGGACAACCAGGAAGCTGGGAGTATTGCATGCACCAGGCGGGAGGCGGCCGGAATGGCATGGTAATGCTCACCGATGCATCTTCCATGCTGCATACGGTCATTGGCCACCGTGCCATCGGTGTGGTATATGAGCCTGCTCATGAGCGATTTGGCAATTACGTGCCTTCCAGCATGGCGGATCGTTATGATGCGTTTGTTCATCTCGACCAGACCATCTCCCTTAAGCCACTGCCTATCCTTCAGCCGGTTGCAACGGATGCTTTATTTTCAGAATAACAGCTCGCAAGAACCGTCTGTGGGATGCAGGGTAGCTGGGTATAGTTTACCGTCAGGCTCCGGATTATAATTATAAGACTGGCTCCAATATAAAACAGCGGCAGGCTCAGACTTTGTTTTTATCAGTCTGAGCCTTGGTGAAAAACGTTATCTTCTTTTGATGGACGGTACGTCAATTCAACTGCTCCCGAATGTAAGGTCTTGGTATAGACATGCTTAAGAGACATCGTCTTGATGTTATCTGTAAACAAACGCTTTCCACTCACCCATATAAACGGAAAGATCATGATCCGAAACTCGTCGACGAGATCATGCTTCATCAGCTTCCTAACTAACTCGCCGCTTCCAAGCACCAAGATGTTACTTCCGGGTTGCTCTTTGAGGTTCAAAACTTCTTCCTTGAGATCCCCTTGAGACGAGGGTTGCGTTCCAATTCATCTGGTGTTGCGTTTTCCTTCTTTAAAATGATTCGATCAAAGAATCCAGTTTCAGAAGTGAAAACTTCTTATCACCCCATTATAATACTTTGATTCAAGAGATACCCAATCTAATCACGTATGGTTCCTGTGACAAAACTGTCGGATACTAGTTGCTAGTTCTTCCGCATGAGTAAGGACAAGCATATGATCAGCTCCTTTGATTTCGGCAAACCTAATCTCAGGTACACGCTTGAAGTGCTCGGCGATATTATACATATCCGGCCATTCTATTGTTCCTTGTATAAATAACGTACTCGCTGCAATGTTCTCTAAACGTTCAATCGAAGGCGGCTCTGGCCAAAGGACATCAAAGCTCCTCCACTCGGTAAATACCCTTGTCATGTAGTGAGTATGCATTTCACTCAGAAATCTCCGGTGGGGGCTAGCCATCGTAGCCCGATAGATCGGTCCGGCTAAAGACAACTCTACAAGTTTTGAAATATCGGGAGCGGCCGCATTCACCGATGCTATATAATTGGTAAATTCTTGCGAATATGCAAACCCCGTTAATGAAGGGGCAATCACCACTAGCCGCTCAACCATAGAAGGATATGATAACGCAAAATCAGTCGCGACTTGCCCACCGATGGAATGGCCAACAAGTGTGACAAGATCCAGTCCGAGATGTTCGAGAAGTTTGCGCAAATCCTCCACAAGTGAAGTCGGCTCTTGCATAGCAGGCGAGCGGCCGGTTCCTCGACCATCGAAGGTAATGACCTTGAATGATTTTGCCAATTCAGGCACCATATATCTCCATACCCTTGAGTCGACACCTCCCGAGTGAATCATGACTATAGGGACTCCATTCCCTTCGATTTCGTAAAAAAGTTCCACCTTGTTCCCCTCCCCAGTGAGGTAATATTTTCTTGATTAGCATTTTAATCATGACTGAACATACAGTCTATATTAAAAAAAGATATCCACATCGAAAAAAAACAATATCTCATTGAATGCCGCGTGATTTGCGGCTTGGAGAGCTACTTTACGTAAATCAGAAGTTCTTACAAGACTTAAAACACCGAAATCCTTGAGCGGGTAAAACTTACATTGATATGAAGTCACTTTGAATAACTGCCCTTTAGTTGAATAGCGGCGGATATCAAAAGCGAATTCTTCGCTATTACGTGCTAAAAAAATCGGTGATAAAGTTCTCTTTTCTGTAATGTACTCCAATACTAGGGTGTGTCTTCAAACCAGAAATTGGTTCATATCGTTTCAGATGGTTAATTAAAGTAGATGAATACACGATACGAAATCAAAGATGATGAATGGCAGCGGATAAAAGACTTGTTCCCACCTGAACGAAAACCCCAAGGAGGACGGCCGGCAATAGACAATCGACATATGCTAAATGCGATGCTTTGGGTCGCACGTTCGGGCGCCCCATGGCGAGATTTGCCAGACCGGTATCCTCATTGGAAATCGGTGTATACTCGTTTCCGGCGCTGGCAAAAAGCTGGGATATGGGATCAGGTTCTTAAGCACGTTTCGCAAGAGCAGGACGATGAAAGCGTCATGATCGATTCCACCATTATACGGGTCCACCAACATGGCTCGGGAGCAAAAGGGGGGCAGCCAAGCAAGCAATCGGGCGTTCTCGAGGCGGACTCAGCACCAAGATCCATGGCGTAGTCGATGCCTTGGGAAACCCTCTTCGTTTTGAGCTAACGGGTGGGCAAGCTCATGACTCGGTGAAAGGATACGACTTACTTCGGACCCTAAAGCTCACAAAGAAACAGGTTTTAGCGGACCGAGCTTACGACACGAATGCCATCCGGGCTCTATTAGATAAACAGCAGGCGATTCCGGTCATCCCGAGCAAGAAGAATCGCCATGTTCGACCGGAATATGATCGGGATCTCTACAAAGAGCGGCATTTGGTGGAATGCTTTTTTAACAAAGTAAAACATTATCGTCGCCTGGCGACTCGCTATGATAAATTGGCGTGTACCTTCAAGGCCTTTTTGACGTTGGCTTCCATTATGATCTGGCTTGCTTGAGTTTGAAGACACGCCCTAGTTAATCTATCATTATTTTATATGACAATAACATCAACTTTATAAATGCTTCTTTTGATTTTATGCTTAGTAATTGAGTTGAAGATACATATTTCCTGTCTTGATGATTAATACAAGTAAATCACGTTTACAAAGGACAAAAGACAGACAGAAGATTATAAATTCACTAACAATTTAGGGTAAACGTAACCTAATTGAAACCGCCCATCCAATAACCGGATGGGCGGTTTTTACATACTACTTTCCTGCTCCTTTATCACCTGCTCAACCCCCAACAGAATCAGCTTCAATCCGAACTCAAACGCTCCGTCGGTCCCCATCAGCTCGAACAGCCCGTTCGTGAACATCCTCCGGAATAGTCCCACTTCTGTCTCGCTCATGGAATTCAGAAGGTGAATCATCTCCTCACCCGGAAGCGCTCCCTGGTCCTTGAGGATAGCGGAGACATTACGCTCATGCTGATAATCGTCTAGGACGAAGTAGGAGACATAGTTCACAAGCGTAGTAACCACTTGTATTTTCTGCTCTTGCTCAAGCGGCGTCGACTCCACGCAGAGTAGCATACGGTTGGTGAACCGGATGATGTCCGGTTCGTGGGGCAGCGTCATCATCATGAGTTGCGTGGAGCAGGGGGACCGGTAGAGCACACTCCGCATCGTTACCGCAAGCCCCGTCAGCTGCTCCTTCCAGTCCCCCTCGGAATGAAACTCCTCCAGAATCATTTTCGATACCTGGTTGGCCAAGCGCTGATAGAGATTCTGCTTGCTCTTGAAGTACCAGTACAAAGAGGGAGCCTGAATCCCTAGCCGGTCGGCCAATCGTCTCATACTGAATTTCTCGATACCCTCCTCTCCAAGAAGCTCCCACGAGGCTTCCAAAATCTTATCCTCCGAAATTTGAGGCTGCTTTTTTTTCATCGGTATCCGCCCTTTTATCTAACAGTGTAAGTTTATGCTTTACAGGTTCATAGGTTCATGATATCATCTAACACTGTAAGGTACAACCTAACACTGTTAGACTGAAGGACAAAATAAATAAAGAAAGTAGTGACTCGCATGGATGCAGAAAACCTCCATTACTTTGAAAAAGCACCGGTCGCAAAAGCCGTAGCTCACTTCGCTGTACCGATGATGCTAGGTACGTCAATGAATGTCATCTATTCCATCTTAAATGCCTATTTCCTTGGTACACTGGGCAATACTGCCATGTTAACCGCACTCGCACTAACCTTGCCGTTATTCGCGATCATTATGGCACTAGGCAACTTGATAGGCATGGGTAGTGGCACATTCATCTCCCGTTTGCTGGGAGAAAAAAAATATGACGATGTGAAGCATGTGTCTTCATTCGCCTTTTACAGCAGTTTAGTTCTCGGTCTTATCGTGATGGCGGTCGGTCTCCCGTTGATCGATCCAATCGTTCATGGCCTCGGGGCAACAACTAGCTCCTTCGGATTCACGAAGGACTATGTCACGATTATGCTTATTGGTTCACCATTCGTCGTATTATTCTTCACGCTGGAGAATATTGTGCGCTCCGAGGGTGCAGCAATCACGTCGATGATCGGTATGATTCTCAGTGTTGTCGTGAATATTATTCTCGATGCGCTAGTCATCTTCGTCTTCCATTGGAGCGTGATCGGCGTTGCGTCTGCTACGGTCATCTCTAATTTGGTTGCGAGTGCATTCTACGCCTTCCATATGGGATATAAGAGCCAATTCTTAACTGTCTCCGTAAAATGGTTTAAGGCTACCACGGATATTCTGAGCAATGTATTCAAAATCGGAGTTCCCGTCTTTGTTATGAGTATCTTCTTGGGTGCAATGTCGCTCATCTTTAACCATTTTCTTGTCGATTATGGGGATCAGGCCGTAGCGGCTTACGGAATTTCATCGCGCCTATTGCAATTTCCTGAGTTTATTCTGATGGGCTTATGCGAGGGAGTTGTGCCGTTGATTGCCTTCTCTTTTACAGCGAATAAATTACGCATGAAGCATACCATTGGATTTACAATCAAAGCTATTGTGACGTTAGCAATCGTGTTCGGTGTTATCGTCTATCTGATTTCCGACCACTTAATTGGTTTATTTACGAGTGACCCGCAATTAATTGAAATGGGTAGCTACATTCTACATGTGACGTTCTTATCCTTGTTCATTACAGGAATGACCTCGCTGTTTACCGGTATCTTTCAAGCAACAGCGCAAGGAACCGCCGCGTTTATTATGTCAGTTATTCAAGGAGTTACTCTGATTCCTGTGTTGTATATTGCTAATCGAATGAACGGATTCCACGGGGTGGTCTGGTCGCTTGTCATTTCGGATGCCGTTGCGTTCCTTGTTGGTGCCACCATGCTGTATGTTCTGCGGACCAAATTGCAGCCGGATTTGGATAATTTAGTACAGTAGAAAACATATAACATGCAAGAAGGCAGGATAAGGACACTCCCCGACCCTGTCTTCTCGGTGGGGTAGAACTGTATTAACCTAAACTGCCCGTTAGTTTAACCTTCATTTGTAGTGCCTTATTCGACTATTCTCTGCGAGCTATACGAAACCCTTGATCGGGACCAAAGCCATTCGCATCGAACTTGCCTCGGAATGATATCTCGTTGTTGCTGACGTTGCCGGACATATCGTATATTCCTAACTCGTTGGGTTTCTGGGTACCTATTGATTTTGTTTTATTATTGTTGCTCTCGATGATAGGCCAGTTCCAGTCTCCAGATAAGTACTTGTCTCCGGCATTTTTCCAATACCATGCGACCTCGTCGTCATTATTGCTTCCGCTGTATGTGTAGCCCTTGCTCGCCTGACCTCCGCCTGCTGCATATTCCCACTTTACTTCTGTAGGCAATCGGTAACTGTTAGCTCCCTCGTTGATCGTTGCTGTCCATTTTATATTATCGTTATCATTCTTATTGTCGCTATTAAAATAAATATTAATAGCTTTCTCATGGATAGATATCCTTTAAGCTGATAGGAAAAATAGTAGGCCGTGATGGCCTGCAACTCGCCTCCAGCAGCGTCGAAGGCCGTTCGCCTGGCAGGAAACGGCCTTCAACGCATCCGCACTGACGGATAGACTGGAGGGGAACGGTCATCGGCCTGTCTACAATACTTAGGGCTCGGTGAGTCCTCCATGATCGATTCATTTAAACCCTATCTATACAGACAGCTCTCAAAACCCGCTTATCCCGTGAGACAGTCCCAACCGCGCCTGTTCGTTGAACAGCTTGCAGTTGAGTGGTTACCACACCGTTACGTTAGAGCTCCCGCTACTCTGAAGCCCCTCTGTCGCCAACATCTGGTAAGACCAGTTACTTCCCAGATTCATTCCTTTGCTCGCCCATGCTTTCACGTGGTTGCTGAAAGTGATTGTGGAGTTGCCCCCGGTCGGTCTCTTCGACTGTCGAACACTCCAGTACTGAATAAACGTCGTTTTTTCGCCTTCAATGGAAGGTGCGTCGTATCGCATTGTTGTGTAGATGTCATATGTGCCCCCATCACTGGTCACCGTACCTTTATACGTTCCGGTAGGTCGATAAGTACCCCAGCTATCAACGACGTAATATTCGATGAGTGAGTTTCTCGTCCATCCGTAGAGAGCCAAATATCCATTACCGGACGGCGCCCAGACACCGGCATTGTAGTTGATCGTTCTGTTTGGCGATCCAGTAGTCCAGCCTTTGCCGACGACAAAATTCCCGGTATCCTTCCATGTTACGCTGTAATTACCGCCTGATCCATTAACAGCATTGACTGTCCCACCGCCATCGGTCCAATTTTGCCAATAGTCTGTCGCTGCACTTGAGGTTGTTGCAAACAACCCAAAACTCATGGAAGCTGCAAGAACTACCGTCATCATTTTCTTACTAAAATTAAACATACTCTACCTCCTAAAATTTTGTGTTTGTCCCATACACTTGCTTGTTGGTTGATTCTCTTTGCAGTATATCACCTATACGTTCCATATTCCGTAATTTTTTTTTACTTTAATCCCCTTTCTGAGTGAAATTATAGAATACTAGCGTTTGCATATAAACCTAGCAAATTAAAGCTTTAACTCTATTATGTTTAGCTTTCTTTGAATTTTATAGAATAATTCCAATATTACAGCGATGGGAAGCACCACCCGACAGCCTAGTGGCGCCTCATGTACATTTTTAACTCAGCTTATATACTAAAAAAAATTTATGCAAATAACGCATAAATATCAATATGCATCTATCACATGCAGTAAAATGTGCTTGGGTGATTAGCAGTGCATAATGGGAAATCTCGATTCACGTGAGGACAAACACTTAACTTTTCATAGGAGGTTTGATAAAAAATGATTTTAGAGGATATGTATTATGGGAAATGGCGTCCTAGTGAACAAATAAATTCAACCGACCCTGAATCGCAAAAAGTGAATCAAAAAATTAGTGATCTCATGGAGATGTTGAAAAGCAAATTACCAGCAGCATTCATTCACGGGTACCGGGCGGGGGCATTAACGATGATTGAAGTATTTAGCGAGGACAAGGAAATTGTTGATCCTAATAGATAGATAATGGAGGAGTTATGGTGGTGAGCCCGCTACGCATGCAGATTGTTCTTCCGATCGCTGTTATCCCTAGATTTCTCCTCAGTAGAATATAAACTTAAAGGTAAAATCCAGGGATAGCTGAACGAATGAATTATTTTAAGAGAATTTCAGACGAATGGAGGGGCTGCCTAGCCTCTTCCTGCGCCCAGCGCATTCATCAAGAACTCATAAATTTCCAGTTCGTTGATTTTATCGCCATCGGTCACTATGTTATGCTGAACTTGCAGTCCGTTCTTGAACACGGTGAACATCCGAGCTGTCCTGTCCGCATCGATTGAAACAGGGATAGCTCCATTCTGCTGTCCGACTTCGATCCACGTTTTGGCAGTGAGGATAGATGCTTCATGATAACGTTTCAGAATGCCAGCCACGGCGGGCTTATCCTGTTGGCTGAGTAGATAAATAAAAATCAGGCTGGCAGCGCTGTCCCCACTACCAATGTTACGAAGGCGTTCAGTTAAGGTGTTAAGCGGGGATTTGATTCCTTCTGGTCCTGCGGGAGTCCGGGCGACAGATTCAAAAAAGCGCTGATTGGTTTTCTCCATTCCCGCCTCCAGAATCATACCGAACAATTCATCTTTGCTTTTGACATAATGGTAAATGGCTCCTTTAGTCAGTCCGCTGCGATCCGCAATATCCTGTAGTGTCGTCGCCCGACAGCCTTTCTCCATAATCATCTTTTCGGCAATCTCAAGCAGCTTTTTTAGACTGTCGTTCATCGCTTTATCTTGCATAATCTTTTACCTCCCGTTTGTCTGTCTTTTTATTCGTCTAATGAAGCTCATATTCCACCAAATCGTCAATCCAATAAGCCCATAGGTGAAGAACGGCGATACGACCAGAAAGGTCGATATCGACATCGAATACACCAGCACTACTTTGATGAAGGCTTCCAACAGCAGGCTAAATCCCCACACCGCCGTTATCAGGCGAAAGTTAAACCGATAGCGCGGAAGTCCCTCCCATTTATCGTTCATCTGAGGATCATGGCCTGTAAATCTCTCGGCAAAATAATAAATCAATGGTCGGCCAAAAACAGCGAGCCTAGAAACACCATTCCCATAATACCAGCTACATAAGACTCACGCAGCAAAATGAAGCGTTCATCGCCGCCCAAGAGAACGGCCACGACGCCAAGAATCAGGCCGAGAAAGATGAAACCGGAGAACGCATCCGCCTTGCGCGTCCGTATAAGGCTGTAGAGCGAGTCGCATAGCGGTACGAGGGCAGCGATGGACAGAGCGATCAGACTGCTTGTGTGCGGAATTAACAAACGGTAAGCCAGATAAGGCAGTAAAATATTGATGATTAACGTAAAGATGATTTCGTTGCGAGATTTATTCATGATCGACTCTTCCTCTCATCATTCAAAACCTACCTTCGGTAGGTATCTTTCATTTTACATACCTTCGGTAGGTATGTAAAGATTAAAAATAATAATCTGTATACGAACCTCAATCTACATATTGCCCAAATGTGGCTACACAGTTCGCATACTCTATAACTACAAAAAGGAGATGGCGTTTGCCATCTCCCTTGCTTTTATTCTTCCCTCATACTTCCTGCTTAAAAACATATTGCTCACAGACACACACTCTAACAAGCAACTATTTTTTTAAGCCTCCACCCGATTCAAAAACACCTTGGTCCGTTCCAGCTGAGGATTGCCAAAAATCTGCTCTGGTGTACCGGATTCTGCAATTTCGCCATTATCCATAAAAATGACACGATCCGCCACATCTCTCGCAAAGTTCATCTCGTGGGTCACGATGACCATCGTCATATGTTCCTCAGCCAGCTTTTTGATAACTCGCAGCACCTCACCCGTCAGCTCGGGATCAAGGGCCGATGTCGGCTCATCAAACAGTAAAATATCAGGGTTCATCATCATTGCCCGGGCAATCGCCACGCGCTGCTTCTGTCCTCCCGACAGTCGGGATGGATACGCATCTGCTTTATCTGCCAATCCGACTTTAGCCAGCAACTCAGCGCTTTGGCGACGTAGCTCAGCCTTGCTCACCTTCTTCACCAGCTTCGGAGCCAGCTCCAGATTATCCTGCACCGTCAAGTGAGGGAACAGATTAAAATGCTGGAACACCATGCCCATACCGGTGGTAATGCCCTTAATGTCACCTGCCGGAGCGTACTGACCGTTTTCCACCAGTGCTTTATCATGAATGCGGATCGTCCCGCCTGTCACATCTTCCAGGTGTACCAAACTACGGAGCATGGTACTTTTTCCTGAACCTGAAGGACCGATGACGGCTACAACCTCGCCGGCTTTAACGTTAAAGCTCACTCTTTTCAGAACGTCGAGCTTGCCGAACGATTTTTTCAAATCGGTTACTTCTATTGCATTAGTATTCATATCCCGACATTCCTTTTACTCGAATTTAAAACGTTTTTCCAGCGCCCTAAAGAATAGCGTCAGCACCAAAGCTAACAACAAATAAATAACCGCCGCTACAACATAAGGTACAATCGAGAAATCACGGTTTACAGCCGTATTGGCAAAATGCAGCAGTTCCGGTACCGCTACTGCATACAGTAGTGCCGTATCTTTTACCAGTGTTGTCGCTTCATTGGTTACCGCAGGCAAAGCAATCCGTACCATTTGCGGCACAATGACTCTAATCAGTGTCTGCGACTTGCTCAAGCCCAGCACTTGCGAAGCCTCGTATTGCCCTTTATCAATCGACAACATCCCGCCTCTAAAAATTTCTGCAAAATAAGCCGCATAATTCAGTACAAATGCCAGTACCGCAGCCGTTGTCCGGTCCAATACCAGATACTCCCCAATGACAGGCAACATCGGCAGACCAAAACAAAAGAACAATAATTGCAGCAATAGCGGCGTACCGCGTATAACATAAATGTACGTATGCATCAGCCAGGCGATTGGCTTAATCCGGCTTTTGGCCAGCAACGTAACGATAAAACCCAATGGAATAGACAAGATGAGCGTGATGAAAAATAAAATAACCGTCATCTGTGCCCCTTCAAGCATAGGCTTCATAATTCGTAAAATATATTCCATACTCATGACCTTCGACTCCTAAACCCTTAGTTCAATACACTACGTATTAATTTAATACTTTATCTTCACCAAACCACTTTTTCGAAATTTCAGCAGCTTTTCCGTTCTTGTGCAGCTCATCCAAAGCAGATTGCAGCTGCGTCAACAGCTCTTCATTTCCTTTTTTCACACCGATGCCGTATTCCTCAGGGGCCAATGATTCATCAAGCAGCTTATACGTCCCTTGTTCCTTCGACATATAATACTTGGCAACGACTTCATCAATGACAACCGCATTCAGACGTCCGGTTTTCAAGTCTGTCAAAGCGAGAACATTATCCGGGAACTCGGACACTTGCTTCAATTTACTTTTGATCGGATTCGCATCCAATGCATCGGCTGCTGAAGACAGCGTCTGGAGTCCGACCGTTTTGCCCGTCAGATCAGCCAGCTTGGAAAGACTGGAAGTAGCCGGAATGACAATCACCTGACTGTTTTTCAGATATGGCTTTGTGAACAGCACTTTTTCCTTACGCTCATCCGTAATGGTGTATCCATTCCAAATGAGATCAATACGTCCGCTGTTCAGCTCGGATTCTTTGGCAGACCAGTCAATCGGCTGAAATTCCACCTGTTTACCCATTTGTTCCCCGGCCGCTTTCGCATAATCAATATCAAAGCCGGTCAGCTCGTTATTTTCATCTCTAAAGCCCATCGGGGCGAATTTATCATCAATTCCAATAATCAATTTACTGTCATCCTTACCGCTGGAACATCCGGCCAACACGATCATCATCAATCCAATCAACATCGTAAACATGGCTGCTTTTCTCATCTTATTCCCCTCCAACAATGGTGACCCCCGTATCCAAGAACAGGTGGCAAACGCTTTAGTTCGTTAACACGTTATCAGAGTATCATCATAACATACTGCAGGATACTCGTCGAGAGGAATAAGCGGAATCTTAGCCTTATATAAATGGAAAACCTGTGACGAAAATTTGACCTGCGTTCTATAATGTAAAACCTTACCTTGACATGTCACCTAAACCGTTTTATCATTTCCTAGTATTCTTATATACTTTTATTTATTTTAAAATTTCAACAGCAATAGTATGTAAATCAGCTTGATAGACAGGAGAAATAAAGCCCCATGTACATTTTAAAACGTCTCTTTACGATGTTCATTACGTTGTGGATTATCGTCACTTTAACGTTTATCATCATGCACATCATTCCGGGTGATCCGTTCTCGAACGATTCCAAAACCATTCCGGAAGCGGTATTGCAAAACATGCGTGCCAGATACAACCTGGACAAGCCGCTCGCTGTACAGTATGTGCTGTATCTCAAAAATCTGCTAGTGCTGGATATGGGCCCGTCTATTCAATCGAAAACGACGGACGTCAATATGCTCATTGCCCGAGGTTTTCCACCTTCTGCATTGCTGGGTATTCAATCCATCGTGGTCGCAATTATTGCCGGTATTTCGCTCGGAACGCTAGCTGCTCTACACCATAATCGACCACTGGATTATATCTCGATGTTTATCGCGATTGTTGGTATTTCCGTACCCAGCTTCATATTGGCACCGCTGTTAATCAAATATGTCGCCGTCCAATGGCATCTGCTTCCGGTCGCCTCATGGGGAACCTGGCAGCATACGGTGCTCCCGTCGCTGGCTCTCGCTGTTTCACCGCTTGCCGTTATCGCCCGCTTTATGCGGACGAGTATGCTGGAGGTCATGCATGAGGAGTACATACGAACTGCCAAAGCAAAAGGGTTGTCCTCTTGGGCAGTAGTCCTTCGTCACGGACTACGCAATGCGTTGATTCCGGTGCTTTCCTTTATCGGACCGCTATTTGCTTCCGTCATTACAGGTACCTTTGTCGTTGAAAAAATATTCGCCATTCCCGGCATCGGTAAATACTTCGTAGATAGTATCTTTAACCGGGATTATCCAGTGATTATGGGGACGACCATTTTCTACAGTGCCATTCTGGTCGTCACTTTATTTCTAATTGATATATCCTATCGCCTTGTCGATCCACGAATCAAATTAGTCAGCAAAGGAGATTAACATGAAAGCAGCATCTACTGTCGAAAAGGACAGCCTGTTCAGTCTTGTAGATCGTAGCCAGATCCCCACCCCCACGTTGACCAGACCCAAAGAATCACCCTGGCGAGATCGGCTACGCAGACTTTTTAACAACAAGCTTGCTCTGTTGGGGCTTTCCCTACTAATCATGATTATTGTGCTGGCGATTGTGGGACCTTCCATGGTTCCCTATGCACCCAGTGATCAATCCCTTTTGAAAACGAATCTCTCTCCTTCGAAAGAGCATTGGTTTGGCACGGATGATCTGGGGAGGGACGTATGGGCACGGACATGGGCCGGAGCTAGAATTTCACTCATGATCGGCTTTGCCGCTGCCGCCATTGATTTGGTGCTTGGCATTCTCGTCGGCTGTGTTGCTGGCTATTGTGCTGGGCACGGCAAAACGGGCGACCGGATCGACAGCATTCTCATGCGTATTATTGAAATTTTGTATAGCATTCCTTATCTGCTGGTCATCATTCTGCTGCTCGTCATTATGAAGCCGGGACTGCTCACAATGATTATTGCATTATCCATTACTGGCTGGGTCGGTATGGCCCGTGTAGTGCGTGGGCAAATCTTACAGCTGAAGCAGCAAGAATATGTGTTAGCAGCCCGTAGCTTGGGGACATCTCATTCACGTATTATCTTCAGGCATTTGCTACCAAACGCAGCGGCAATCATTATCGTAAATTTGACGTTCACTATTCCGTCGGCTATTTTTGCCGAATCATTCCTGAGCTTTCTCGGTCTGGGGATTCAGTCTCCTTCGGCCAGCTGGGGGACGATGGCTAACGATTCACTTGGCGTTATTTTAAGCGGTCAATGGTGGCGCCTATTTTTCCCCGGGCTGATGATATCGCTCACCATGCTGGCGTTCAATACACTTGGAGACGGGCTTCAGGATGCACTTGACCCGCGCTCACAACATTAACAATGTAGAGATCGAAATTGGACAAGGAGGGGTGTCACCATGATCCGCAGCTTCTTACCTAACAGCAGGAAAAACGGCAATTCCTTTATCGAAGTGCGCACACGCGGCATACCTGCGGGAAAGGAGGATGAATAACCCCGGTACGGTGTACCTTATTTTTGGCATAATTAATCACAGTAATGGAGGAAAACCACGATGAAAAAAATGCATTGGATGACGATCATCTTACTTTTGGCCGTAACGGCTTTGGCTGGATGCTCTGGCACCACGGACAAAACAGCAAGCAACGACCCGTCCGCTGCGCCTCAAGCAGATATCCCGCAAGAAATTACTGCCAACCTGGCAGGTGGCGAGCCTTATACGCTAGACCCTGCTTTCGCATCAGATACAACGTCCTACTTTGTGATTGATAACTTGTACGAAGGGCTGTATACATACGATAAGGCCGGTAAAATCGTAGAAGGCGCTGCCAGCAAAGTAAACGTATCTCCTGACGGTAAAACCTACACCTTTACGATCCGTGACGGCGCAAAATGGTCGAATGGTGACCCACTGACAGCTAAGGATTTTGAATACTCCTGGAAACGGGTACTAAATCCGAAAACAGCTGCCTACGATCCTTCTGCCCTCTACTACATCAAAGGTGCCGAAGCTTACAACACAGGCAAAGGTAAAATTGAAGACGTGGGTGTTACAGCCAAAGATGATAAAACTCTGGTAGTTGAGCTGAAATCACCGCTGAGCTTCTTCCCAACGATCGCAGTGGGTCATGCCTATCTGCCAGTAAACCAATCGGTTGTTGAGAAAAATGACAAATGGGCAGCAGAAGCAGGCACAATGGTCGGCAACGGTGCGTATGTAGCCAAGGAATGGAAACATAACGAGCAGATTACGCTGGCGAAAAACGATCAATTCTGGAACAAAGATGCCATTACAATGGCAACGATTAATTTTAAAATGGTTCAAGACTCCACAACTTATTATCAAATGTACAAAACGGGCGATCTGGATCTGATTTTGAGCCTTCCCGTAGATACCCTGGATCAGGAAAAGAGCAACAAGGAATTCCTGTCGCATCCATCTTTCAGTGTGTATACCTATTCTTTTAACGTAAAACAAAAGCCGTTTGACAATAAAAAAATCAGACAGGCTATTGCCTATGCGATTGACCGCGAAGCACTGGCTACCAGCGTAACCAAAGGTGGCGAAACTCCGGCTTACGGTTATGTTCCATACGGAACAACAACGCCATCCGGCAAGGACTTCCGTGATGAAGCACCGAAAAAATACTATGAGTTTGACGCTGCGAAAGCGAAACAATTGCTGGCCGAAGGTCTGAAAGAAGAAGGTTTGACCCAGCTGCCACCGATCACCTTTAAATACAACACTTCGGACAAGCATAAAAAAGTAGCTGAAGCGATTCAGGAAATGCTGAAAACGAACCTGGGCGTCGCAGTGACGCTGGAGAATCAGGAATGGAAAACGTACATTGATACCTTTAAACAGAAGAACTTCCAGATCGCTCGTATGGGCTGGGAAGGAAACTTCCTGGATCCACTCGGCGTATTGGGGCATTATACTTCCAAAAATTCGAACAACTTTACCAACTGGAGCAACCCGGAGTATGACAAACTGATTGAATCCTCAACCTTTGAGCTTGATCCGGCAAAACGCTTTGAACAGCTCCACCAGGCAGAAGACGTATTGATGGAAGATCTGCCGATTATTCCGATCCAGTTCTCTGCGGACACCGCATTAATCAGTCCTAAGATTCAAGGTATCGTATTTGATGCTCGTTCGAACCCAGACCTGCGCTTTGCGAAACGGGTCGAAAAATAATGATTTTACGTTTCGGGCTCACTGCCCTGATTGTCGGTACTTTAGGATTTCTGTACGCCATCCCCCATCTCTTGTATGGTCGTGAAAACATGGCTACTGCAAATCTGCTATTCCTGTTGGGGTTGCTGGGCTTGGTGATCGGTGCAATCTTCCACGTTCTGCAAAGCGGTTTTCTAACCCTCTTCCTGCGGGGATTTGCCGACATCAGACAGTTGTTCATTCGTCAATCCAAGGCATTACGGGAGGAAAATGAACGTTTGCGTTCCGATGAATCTCTGTCAGCCTGGAAAACATCCATGTTCCGCCACCTCAAGGTATATACTTCGGGGTGCGGGACGGGGCTTATCCTTTGCTCGATGATATTAATGGGGATAAGTTAGGGTGATATGAGAAGCTTTCTTTCGATTGATGGGCGCTGCGCGTGCAGATTGTTCTTCCGATCGCTTCGCTTCTTCAGAACAATTCTGCCCGCTCCGCTGGCAACCGACGAAGAGCTTCTATACGTTTTAGAGGTGTGTAAAGAAAAGAGAGAGTTCCGCGGAGTTAATTCGGGGACTCTCTCTTTTTTTGTTTCAATAAGTCTACCATCTGCGTCGTTCGTCGCCTCTCAGGGGAAAGTCGCTCAATTCTCCGAGTTGGTCATGTGCAGCCTTATAAATGCGAAGAATAGCTTGTACCTTGTTAAAATCATTGTCTTCCGGGCCGAATCCTTCCATATACATTTTTTGAATGATGTTTTGGAAGAAATCTATACGCTCGCGGACGGAATCCTGCTCTATTTGCAGTACCTCTTCAAAGCTGTGTGTCTCAGCAAAATCAGACAGCTCATCAAATTCCTGTTCCTGATATCGATCTCCCCGAGTTTCGGGATTGAGATCAATAGAGGTACGCAGGGTTGATAATAAAATATTTTCGCGCGCCAGCATGACATGAAAATCTTTGTTCTTAAACAGATCCGTAACGATCAGACGGCACATTTCCTTGTTCTGCAGTAGAATCCCGTCAAAAGGATGCAGCGTCCACACACCGTAGTTGAAAAATAAATTAAAATTGAAGCTACTGCTTCCATACTGATATACAATGTTGATTTTCGATTCGTCGATGATTTCAAATGAAAATTCCAGCATGCATTCTCCTTTGGGATTCCAATATTTAACTCTATCCTATCAGAAAATGCATGATTTTCAATAAAAAATTTTATTTCACAGAATCATTTAACTCCACAATTGAATCTGCTTTTTCGCTACTGACAGCCACGAGTAAATAGACAATCACACACCCTAAAATAAAGGACATCATACGCTCGCTCTCTCCTTTTGTCATTCGCTTTTTAAGAGTTTATGCACGAGAATGCTATGTATGTTCATCATGTCCTTTATTAGCTGCTGCCAAACCAAAAAAAGACGCCTTTCGGAGTCATCCTGGCGTCTTTTTCATAGATTGGGTCTATTATTCTACATTGTCATCAGTTCAAAAACGAGCTTAGACCCTCAGAGGAATTGCTATCCTTCAGCGGTTTGGATGGTTCTTTCCCTTCGATCCCCAGACGTTGGCTAAGGTTGGCATTGATTGCTGTCATTTTACTTGTATAATCGTGGCAGCTTTCAATAATCCGACGGTTTGATTTTTCAGACAGATCCAAAGCAGATACCAAATCACCAATCGCCTGATTCACAGCCTCCAGTGACATAGAAGGCTTGCTAAGCAGATCTGTCGTTCTCTCGGTCGTCGTTTTGAGAAGCTTCGCATTTTCCTTGAATTGATCTTCAATGGTACGATTGGTCGCATCGACGGCTGAAATGATTTTATCCTGATCTGCCAGCGCCATCGCGATCATAGCCGATACAGTGATCAGATTCGATGTTTTATCAATCGCATTATTTACAGAATCAATCAGTTTATCATTATTATCATTAATAATATCCGTTGCTGCAATCGCCTGATTGTATAATAAAATCATTTCAGTCATTGACTGCGTACGAGTAACCACCTTGCGTAATCCCCGCTCCAGATGAGGCTTACGGTTTTCGTTTTCCGGCTTGGCAATCTCGGTCTCAAACAGTTCTTTCAAGCGATTACCAAAGGCAATCTTCGTCTGTAAATTGTAGATTTCTTCAATGGAAGCCTTCTTCAACTGTCTCATGCTGACGATGTTTTCTTCCAGATTATCCTTACCATCTCTCAAGGCAGTAATGATTCTCTCGATGTTCGTCTTCACCGACTGATACTTGTAAATGTAGTTTTTTAACGGGCTTTTACGCAGCAGCTTGCCAAAAAAACTCATATTTTTGCTCTGCTGGAGCGTTTCGCATTCATCACGTAGCTTTAAGATCATATTGGATACCTCAGCCCGATCACCGGACATGAGGTCGTTTACCGGACGATCCAGCATTTTAAGGGTCTGCCCCGCACGTTCCTGCGTTTTAACCCCCAGCTTACCGATATCATCCATTAAGGTATCCAGGCTCATGACATCGCTTTGTGATACCTTCTGAATCAGCTGTGAAGCCTCCTCAGTCACCTTTTGTTCATCCTCTTTTTTCAATTCAGCCCATGGGGTCACCATACGCTACCTCCTATTCTGAAAACAACTGTTACCCAAGTCTAATCGTTGTTATTCAGAGCAGCTATTCTGCTACTTTTTTTATTTTCTCAAAAAATCGCCTACAATTCGGAACTGCTATATCGCTGGTGAATAAGCTCCGCTTTGCTCTGTAATTCCAGCAGATCCTTGTGCTCCACCGTGGACACAATTACCGATATTTTGCTGTCTACATCCCGTAATCCGTTTAATAACGTCCTCCGGTTGGTCCGCTTCGCATCGCCACTGAGCCGAAGAAACGGGTTAATCAGTCCGTTCAAATCCTTCAAAATCAATCTCCGAACCGTATGATTCACTTCGCTGTTGTTCAGTTCATGCAAAAGCGGAATGACCCGCTGCAAACGTGCAAATAGAGCCAGCGCCTTCTCGACAATCTCGTTATCAAGCGCATCCTTCTGTCCCTCGGAGATCACCATATCCTCCAGTACCTCTAAATACTCCATCACCTGAGCAAATTCACTACTCACTTGATCTGGTTGAGGTACTTGTCCTGTCATAGACTCCGGTCGAACGGCAGCTTCCTTTTCATGCTGCTGTGTCTCACCGACCTGCTCCTGCACCACCGGAATCACGGAACCGGTCAGATTGGGGCGAGGATGGCGAACAGCTATGATGGCGCTGTATCCTCCCAAACCAATGATTGGAATCGCCAAACACACAAACAATGGCAACCAAAAACTTAGTAAAAGCGCAATCAGGTAGCTAACCACAGCAATCGTGGCACCCCACATTTTTGACGTCATAGCTTGTACCTCCTGACGTAAACCCTTACCATATTGTAGAAAACAATATTTGTGTGTGTCAATGTACGGATTTACGTATGGTGATTGGCTGCTCGATATGACTGGCTAAAATGTCGTATTGCGGATGAAGTGAACCGATCTCATGACCCAAAGCCGATTTCACCGCTAGATAAGGAAAATTAATACCGGACAAACATGATACATGAAGTCCTCCGGACATCCGCGGATTGATCTCTAGCAACTTGGCATGCTCGCCGTTATATTTTACCTGAATGTTATAATTGTACGGAATGTGATACGCCTCAGCGACCTTCTGTGCCACCTTCAACAGCTCGGAATGCTGCTCCAGCAGCCGTAATCGTCCTCCTGCTTTCCTACGCGGAACTGCCGCTAGCAGCTTTCCGTTCCGGTCAGCTAGGCAGTCAATACTGTATTCGTATCCCTCCAGCAGCTCCATCACCATCAGATTGGGAAATGATTCTGTGGATGACAATACGCGGTGTGCCTCCTCGAACGAAATATGATTCAGCGCATGGCCGAACAGTTCCTCCAGCGGATTACGTTCATTGTCGATGATACGAAAGCCCATCCCGCCTTCTGCATTACATGGCTTGAAGCATACCTTATGCCCATGTGCTATTAACGACTCATAAGCCTGTTTAAACTGCTCGGCATTGCTGGCAATGGCATAGTCGGGAATCGTGACAATGTCCTTTTGACGAATGGATTCATAAAACAGATCCTTTTCCATCAGTTGCTCCAGCAGTTCGGTATCCCGGCATACCATCACTTTTGTCCCAATATCATCGAACAAATAAAGATGCTTGCTAATATCGAGCATATTCCACCGGGGGATAAAGACATCAATTCCGTGCCGCCTGCAAAAATCAGCGCAAAACCGTGCGTACTCCACACCACTGATGCGAGGCTCTACTTCAGCTATATCACTGGCCTGTAGCGCCATGTGCTGCGGATCAGAGTGCGTCGCATAGATCTCGAACGGAATACCGTCCTCATTGTTACGAATAGCATTCATATAATGATACGCCACTGAAAACCAGCGGTTAAAATACACCTTAACCTTCTTCACAGAGCCACGTCCCCTATCTATTCTGAAAATGAAGTTTGAGCTGCGAACACACTCCGGTGTATTGCATGAACATACGCCATGATTTCGTCCGCTGCATAAACCCCCGACACTTCTGTAAAACGGTAATTGACCTCCAGCTTATCCCGCAGCTGTTCCCGATACAATTCACCATGACGCGGAGCAATCGCATAATCGGCATAGTCCAGCAAACAACGGTCTAGCAAAGAGTCACCGGACGCAACCACGGCCCCTCCATTCGTGAGATTGCGGATGTGCTCCACGGCTGCTTGTTTATTCACGGCCGCAGGTACCAAATACACCTTACGACCTTGAATGGATACCTCCCAGCCCATTTCACGCATGATTCGCGCCTTCTCCAGCACCTGTTCCAGCGGCATACGATCCCGTTCAATCATGAAAGCATAGAATAACTCGTCGCAAAAGCGTTCGTTTACCACCCAGTCTTCATGCAGCACCTGTCCGAACACCTGACGTGCTTCTTCCGCATGAGCACCATCACGGCGTACTTGTTCATGAATACGCCGATTCCACTCTCGATCCACCTCGCCTCCGACGATGATGTTTCCACCATTACTTGTCACGGCATATGCGGGAACCAACTCCGTCTGAAACACGGTGATTCGTCTATACTGTTCTATCGTCCGAGTCGTCACGGGCATAAACATCACATCTTCAGGCAGTGTCTTTAGCCATTGCAGGGCTTGTTCAGAAATAAAAGCCGACGTTGCCCCGTCTATCTGTTCCGCAGGCAACAGACCAGGGGACTCCAGTGGTACGCCAAGCGAACGTTTGGAGTAAATCAGTGTCTGATCCAAATCACTTGCGTAGATCATTCTTGTCCCCCCTTGAGCGGCTTGATAATTCCGCAGCAGGAATAAGTCAATCCTTCAAATACCTCTACAGGCACTCCACGGTCCTTGGCCAGCAGCATAATGTGCTGGAGATTCGGATTATCTTCGCGGTCAATCAGAATTTTCCACGGCACCCTGCGCAGCAGTACACGAGTCGTCTCCCCCACTCCGGGCTTGACCAGATTGATATCCCGAATACCAAATGCCTGCTGAATCGCCTCTATATCCCATAAGCCCTGCCATGTCACCGCAGGCGGATTCAATGTCATTTGTTCTGCATATGCAACTGCCGTTTCAGCCACGTCTTGAAAGTACCCGGATATCGTATCCACAAACGTATTAGACTGATCCACTGACCGCCAGGATTCATAAAATTTGGCTCCATGGAAATCGTCAGGGCCTATGAGATCGTCGCGTAATACCGTCCGACTCATCAAACCGGATACAGTCGAATTCAGACAAGCACTTGGGATCAAATAATCTTCTCGTGTACCGAAGGTCTCCGAACATCTGCCCGGATCGGCCAACACCGCCAGATCATCATTTAGATGCAACCCGTAATCCGTGTTCATCTCACGACAGGCCTCAATCAATACCTGGCGAATCGCCCCTTTTCCCGTCCAGCCATCGACAAACTGAAGTTCAATCCCCAGCCCATGCTGCTGTAAAATGTATAAAATCGCATTCCGGTCAATGCCTTTGCCACGAATAATAGAAATGCTGTAATGCGGCAAGGATACGCTATACTTCCAGTCAATATAACGCTTGATCAGGATACCAATGGGCGTCCCTGCTCTAGCCAGAGAAACAATCGCCGTGTTCAGGCCTCTTTTTCTCACAATCATCTCAGCCACAGAAGCTGCCGCTAATGCAACCTTTTTGGCAGATTGGGCAAGCGTTTCGTGAAACAATGCAATATACTCTGCTGTCGGCTCATATTCCACTGGCAGCATTTCTGAATAATGGACTCCCGACTGAATCGCCTCTTCACGATCCTCCGTCCCTTTTTCCAACGTAACCCGGCTCAAATCCTTCAATAAAAAAGTGACATCCGAGGCAGGATAACTGCCCAGCGGTTCGGGCGGATGAATGTTCTTCTGCTGTATTTGCTCCATAAGTGCTTGCTTCATATCCGCGCTCCTTTACTCTCCTGACTAGTTAACCCATTAAAATAAACAACATGCACTTTATCGCAGCCCAGACGGGTCAAAGCCTCCAGCATGGGGTTCATCCGCTCTGGGTCCGACTCCCTTTCCATCAAAACGAATATTTCGTCATACTGACCGGGGTCTACATTATAAATAAAATTGCGTACCGTACTGTCCTCAGGCGAAGGATATGTCACACCACAAGCGACGCCATACCCTTCTTCTCGGTGGGGATACACCGGGCTGCGTGTCGTCGATTGAAAATACACATCCGGGCCTAGCTCTGCTGCAATCCGCATTGGGATGTACATGAATTCTCCCGTGCCCATAACCAGCGTGCGTTGCCCAGAACGAAGTTGGTTCAGTCGTTCAGCTGTACGCGTGATTTCTGCATCCAATGCTGAATTGTCAGCGGATTGTAGACCAAAACGGCCTGTATATTTTAGATAAGGAGCTGTATTGGCATACCCGTCTGTTGACATGGAACTGTGTACTACCCGCTCAAAACTGGGAGTATCCCTTTCAAAACGGTGGTCAATTATTCCAGAAGCGTCTTTATTAACCTCTGCCATGCTAGTGGCTGCATGTTCTGAGTGCCCAGCCTGTCCGGCATATGCTGCGTGATCTAGGATCGGTACACCCTGTACCTCAATCTTTCCTTTGAGCAAGCTTAAAGGCGTAATGGTAATGCCTAGCTCTGCCTCCAGATCAGTGAAAGCCTGTTCGTCGCTGTCTGTCCGCCAATCCAATAACGAAGCAATCACATACTGTTTACGCGGAAAATGCTCCTGAATATCCCGTATGATATTAAGCGTTGTTTTTCCCGTCGTAATTTCATCATCTACCAGCACAATCGGGCCATCTCCCGCAAAAGCATCTTCATCCAGTGCATAGCAACGATGATCAACAGCGTGCGAATGCTCTTCTTCAAACCGAATAATAGGCCGAAGGCCCGGAATATCCTCGCGCGTCGTATGAATATACGAGGCTCCATCGTCAAACAACCGATACATGCTGTGTCCCAGTGCTGTAGCCGTCTCGGCAAAACCAACAAACTTGATCGGCTCTGTAAAAGCAAAAGCTAAACGCTCATCCATCAACTTTCGGTAGGCCTCTTTCGCATAGTCCGGGTCAAGAAGTCCTCTCACAGCCTCTCCAATCAGTTCATCCATTTGGTGTCCCGCTTGTGGGACAAGCTCCTTATATAGTAGAATCGCCAGCGCCGCACCACTGAGCAGAGAGGTGTATGGGTTTACCGGAATATGCTTGCCCAGCACCTTGCTGACAAATAAAAACGAACGTTTTTTGTTGACCCGTGCCGCCATCGCAAACAGCTTGTCCACAGGAAGGCGGAATGGATTATGTGTCTCCGTAATTTTAACGCTGAACTGCTCCAGAATTGGCAGCAGATGTGTTTTCGTGGTTGGGTAAGAGACTGACAAAATGTTGTTGTTCATGTAACACCCCGTATACTTTTGATCTATTTATAATACGATGAGCCCAATTCAAATGCGGCTTAATTTCATTCATTTTGTTGGCATAGGTACTTTTGAATACACCCAGACTACCGTCATTACGCTCAACAATTTCAAGTGCATCCATATACTCTTCATGTGTCACCGCATACATGGCCTGTACCGGTTTAATATGGGAAGGATGAATAATCGTTTTGCCAATAATCCCATTCTCTTTGTCCATCATAACTTCTCGAATCAATCCGTCTACGGCATCTGAGATGAAGTCCATCCGCAAGTGTCGTCCCGGCTTTCCAAGTGCATCTTCGAAAGGAGACACTCTTAATTGAGGTTTAAAGACACGTTCTCGGTGAGAGAAATATTCCCATACAGGACCGGAAATGACATAATTTGAGCCCACGCGTCCAAACAAGTTAATAATATCTGCGATGCAATCCCGAATGACGGCAATTTCATAAATCGTAATATCCGGGCTGCGTCTCAAGCCATATAGACTGGAGAAATCGGTTGCCCCAATTCGTACATTGAGCACATATTCCTGGTACTCGTCTAAAATTTCCTTAATCGACAGCAGCTCTTTCCAGCGGGTTTCCCGATAAATGATTTTGGAGCTTTCAAGAATCGGTAATCCGTACAGCACAGGCATGTTGCTTTCGTTTCCTGCCCCTATATGCATACTCCGGTTATATTCGGCAATGAGTGCAAAATACGCCCGTCCATTATCCGAAGAGAACTTGGGTAAAACAAAGCCCGTGAGCAGCGGCAAAGATTCACCCAAACCGTTCAGTAGCCGTTCCAACTGCTCCACAGAGCGCACACGCACAAATAACAAAGGTAATTGCTGTTCACTCATCATCCCCGTCCGTACATAGAACAATAGTTGAAGCAGCTGCTGTGCCAGCGATTGTTCTGCCTGACCGACCTGCTGATCCCCTATAGCATCCTCCAGATCCAGAATGACCGTAGTTAGCCCTTCATGTTTTCCATTTTTGATCTCTTCTGCTACTTCCGAGCGGGTGGCTGGCATGTACAAAGCCGCTCCTATCGCATAAGCCAATATACTTTTGGGAGAACGGTTATGAAACTCCAACGGTGGAGTATAAAAGATCGCTTCTACTTCCTCAGAGGTTAAATCATTAAAATATTTCAGGGCCCTTCCCCTCCTCTTGCTCTTTCTTGCCTGACTGAAGCCCTGTGCTTCGGGTATAAAAGAAATCCCCCCTTAGTTTCAGGAGGGATTTCGCTATACTTTGTACATTAAGCCTCTTTGTCGGCCTTTTTCTTTCTTTTCGCCGAGCTGATAACCATTGTGCCTACAAAGACAGCAATCAAAATGCCGAAGAATAAAACCTGCGACATATGAAAGCCAAAAGCAGCAGCCAGCATTTTACCCCCGATAATGGCGATCATAATAAAGGCTGTCTGTTCCAGTTCCGGAAATTTATCAATGAGCTTGAGGAACACTTGAGCAACACCACGCATCATCAGAACGCCGAGAATACCACCCAGGAACAGAACCCATACTTTCTCGCTCACACCGAAAGCGGCAATGACGCTGTCAATACTGAAGGCAATATCCATCAGTTCGACCATTAATACGGTTTTCCAAAAAGAAGTAGGTTTGTTCTTCACTTCTCCATCACCTTCGGACTTGAATAAGCCCTTATAAGCGATATAGAGCAGATAAGCCGCACCCAGTACCTTAATCAGGGTGAACTTAATCAGGAATGTACCCAAGCCGATAGCCAGAAACCTGAATATATACGCACCCAAAATCCCGTAAAATAGGGCTCTCTTCTGTTGTTCCTTAGGTAAGTGTTTAACCATAACTGCGAGAACCAAGGCGTTATCCGCCGATAAAAGTCCTTCCAGCAAAATGAGAGTTCCTATAATCCCCCAACTCACTGGATCAGTAAGCGTAGCTACAACATCACTCCATGAAAAGAAATGGCCGTAGTTTTCGCTGATATTTTTAAACAAATCATTCAACATGAAAAGAGTGCCTCCGATAATTCAATTTATTTGCTACCCTGCGACCAGCGCATGCCCCAGTTATATGCCCGATCCAACTCACGATGACCGCCATAGAACTGCACGAGTCTTTCAATGCTGAACGTTTCATCGTTTACATTTTGAATCATGGCAATTGCACACATCCCTTTGCGATTGTCATGTTCATTCATGTGAACGATAATGTCCGGCCCATCCTTCTGGTACAGCGTGACTACCCCGTCCGCTTGTGACCAGTTCGTGACTCCTTCATAGATGAAGGTAAACACCAAAATTCGCTTAATTTCAGAAATTTTAGCACCATTAATGCGAAGATTTTCCCCTGTTTTCACAGAGCCTGTACGGTCGTCGCCATCCAGAGCAATGTACGGGAAGCGATTTAGAGAACCGAAAACTTCCCCGAGCGCCTGCACAACGCCTTTATCTCCGTTCTTCATCTCATACAAGCAGCCCAAATCCAGATCGACACCCTTGGAGCCGCGATTGAAAAAGCCCTTGCTTTGCTGCACCTGGTTCCAGTTTAGATTGATCAGGATTTCACCCAATCCGCCTGAGCCTTTTTTCAGGTTGATGGTATCGCCCTTCTTCTTCAGCTCAATTTTCCGCAGATTCAGATTCACCGGTGTTGCAGATGGCTCTGGCTTCGGAGCAGGTGGTACTGGTGGCGGCGTTGGTGCTGGCCGAGGCGCTGGAGACGGAGGTGTAGGCACTGGCGTGGGAGGAGCCGGATTATTTTCCACTTCAATCCCAAAATTAACGCACAACGCATCCAATCCACCGGAAAAGCCTGCGCCAATCGCGTTGAATTTCCATTCCCCGTTATGACGATACAATTCACCAATGACAATCGCCGTTTCCACGGTAAATCCACTGTCCAAATTAAACCGCAAAACCTCTCCGCTAACCGGATGAGCAAAACGAATGAACCCACCTTGAACCTGTCCAAAATTTTGCCGTTTCTGATCCGCATCATAAATCGTCAGCGTAAACGCAATCTTCTCAATATTTGCAGGAATTCGCGTCAGATCAAGGGCAAATTGCTTTTTGTCACCGGACTGTTGTCCGTCTGAATAGGTGATAAAGGGCGTGGTCGGATTGTTATAAAAAATTAAGTCCTCATCGCCCGATACTTTTCCTCCAGGCCCCAGCAAAAATGCCGAAGTATCCAGCTCCAGAGACGCTGGGGACTCCCAGCCAATCCCTACGTTGACATGGGTCAGGTCCGGATTTGTTTTCGTCAAATCCGCCTTCTGTCCCTTTACTACGATAACAGCCATGATTGTGTCACCTTTCTGTCGGTTTGTCATGTGCCAGCGTACGCTAATGTAATAGCTTAAAAAGAAAGGGTAGCGCCCTATGGACACCACCCCAAGTGGATATTATTGAGCGTCCAAGCCATAGTTTTTAGCAAGCGCACCCAATCCACCAGCAAAGCCACTACCGATAGCCTGGAATTTCCAGTCCGCATTCTGACGGTAAAATTCACAGAATACGACGGCCGTTTCGGTGGAGAAATCTTCTCCCAAATCGTAGCGCAGCACTTCACGATCCGTTGCCGCATCTACCACACGTACAAAAGCATTGGATACTTGCCCAAAGTTTTGCGCGCGTGCCTCGTAATCATAAATGGTAACCGTGATCCCGATACGGTGGATGTTCGCAGGAATCTTCGAGAAATCAACGATGATTTGCTCGTCATCCCCATCGCCCTCCCCTGTGCGGTTATCGCCCGTATGAGTAACCGATCCTGCTCCGCCTGTCGGGTTGTTGTAAAATACAAAATCATCCGCAGCTTTGGCTTTACCGTCTTCATAAAGTAGGAAAGCCGAAGCATCCAGGTCAAAGTCCGCGCCACCACTATATTTATTCGTATCCCATCCAAGACCTACAACAACACGGGTCAAGCCAGGATTCGTTTTGGTCAGATCAATACGTTGTCCTTTGGAAAGGCTAATGGTCATTCCGCATACCTGCTTTCGTTGTATAGATTTTTTTATGCCAAACCGTAATCACGCGTCAATCCTGCAAGACCATCTTGGTAGCCGCTACCAATGGCATTGAACTTCCACTCACCGCTATGACGATACAGTTCGCCTACAACAACGCCTGTTTCGATCGAGAAATCTTCTCCCAGATCAAAGCGGACCAATTCTTCATTGTTTGCTTCGTTTACGATACGAGCGTAAGCACGGGACACTTGTCCAAAGTTTTGGCTGCGTTCTTGTGCTTCATAGATTGTAATCGTAAAAGCGATCTTTTCTACGTTAGCTGGCACGCTGCCCAGATCAATTTTAATTTGCTCGTCATCTCCATCGCCATCACCTGTGCGGTTATCCCCTGTATGAACGACAGAACCGTTCTCATTTTGTGGATTATTAAAAAAGACAAAGTTCTTATCGGATTCTACTTTACCTTCCGCATTAGCCAAAAATACGGATACGTCCAGGTCAAAATCTTTACCGCCATCGTATTTGTTTGTGTCCCAACCGAGACCAACCATAATTTTGGACAAACCTGGATTTGTTTTCGTCAAATCAATTTTTTGACCTTTGGATAAGTTAATTGCCATGAGTAAGAACCCCTTTTCACATTAAGTTTTGTATGAGTAACTAAAATTACATATAACGCTGAGCCAGCACATCAATATGTACGGCATGGGTTCCTTCACCGATTGCAGCAAACTTCCATTCGTTGTTATGACGATAGAGTTCTCCACATACCAGTGCGGTCAGCCCTTCATAATTATCAGATAAATTAAACGTCACCAGCTCCTTGGAATTAGCACCATCCAGAATGCGGATATACGCCTTCTCGATCATGCCGAAATCCTGTTTCCGGTTTACGCAATCATATATATTCACAACAACAAGCACTTTGTCGACATTGGCAGGAATACGTGCCAGGTCAATCGCAATTTGTTCATCATCACCGTCGCCTTGTCCGGTCAGATTATCACCGGAATGAACGACTGAGCCGCATGGGCTTTTTTTATTATGGAAACACACTACGTTATCTGACTGAGTCAGTTTCCCGTTTGCGTCCAGCAAAATGGCAGAAGCATCACAATCAATGTTCGGTTGCTTCTTGATGCCAAAAAATCCTTTGGACTGCACTGGGTCCCATCCCAATCCAGCTATAACCTTGGTTAGTCCTGTGTTGCCTTTGGTCAAATCAATTTTCTGGCCCTTGACCAGATTAATTACAGCCACTGATTAACACACCTCCCTTCCGTAAAATTTACAGACTAAATTCAGACGGATTCAAACCAAGCGCGCCACAAATTTCAGCAACAATTCGCTGTTCATTGGCATCAAAGTCACCGTCAGCTGCACCAATGGCACTACATACGCCAACAACGAGTCGGCCTACTTCAGGCTTGCCTTTCAATTTACCAATCGCCTTCAGTGCTTCCTGTTTGCCGATTTGAGGTGAAAATTCAAAGTTCGCTACATAGTGATTGAAACGGTTGATGACCTCACCCATATCAAATACTTTCAATTCTTCACTGATATTTATGTATCCGGCCATTTTTGTTTTCTCTTCCGGACTAATCGTACCGTCAGCAAATGCTACTAATGCACAGCCTGCAACAACAGCTTCCATAAAATCTTTATTCTTGAACTTCTTAACTTGGTCTCCAAGTCCTTTTTTAGTTGTATTCAACCAATTTTTAAATGTACTCATGTTTCCCTCCACAATTACGTATTTGGGTAAAGGCATCCTAGTTAATTTCTTCCTTTACTATAACCTGAATTACGATCTTTTTCTACAATAATATACAAAAATACGGTAAATCCGATCTATTTAATATTGGTATCCTCTCTATCTTTAGCCCTATTTTCTACATAAAACTCTCTCCTCCATCATCCATCATTTAGTACCCCAATTGCAAGTCTGTGAAATGGTAGAGTTGATAGAAAGGCACAGCCTTCCGATTTAGCAGAAGCACTGTGCCTCTCACCAACTCCGAAAAAATTGGTAAACAAAAAAATCTACAGACTTCTCCAGCTAGCGAGTTGACAGTTTCCAACTGCCGCTCACCTGTTCCAGAAAAAAAGACTGTAGATTTTATAGATACTCCTATTCACGTTATCATCGTTCACAGCTCACGACCTAGTTATAATCCTCCCAATAGCGATACTCCATTTCATTCTCACCTTTGGTGACAACGACCATATTTTCAATATGTCCCGTTTCTTTATTCGTTCGGTAGATCATGGTACGGGTTTCGCCCTCATCGGGTACAGAGAAGAGTACTTTGTCACTGAGCATGCCGCCACCAATGCCGACGACGTGTTCCCCCCAGCCGGAGGCTGCGCCAGAACCGATGCCCGAACCTGCTCCACTAACACCAGCCCCGCGCGACAAAATAAGACCTATTCCATATCCGGTGACGGTCTGGGCCGTTTTACCTAGAGCGTGCTCTCCGGCGGATTGGGTATGCTTTTGGACCCAGTAATCGTATTTATCCGTATTTTGCTCGTAACTCACAACATTCCCTTTTTTATCTATAGATATATCCGTCTTGCTTCCGTCTTTACCTGTCAGTTCGGTGACGGCGACAAGGGAATCTGATGTGATCTTAGAGGTCTCTCCTGTATTGTAATCTGTACGGGTAACCGAGTCTTCATATTGCAGCTGCAGGACATTCATCTGGTCGTGAATTTTCTGCATAACCTGCTTGTCTCCGACGGCCTCGGCGTTTTTCAGTAGTTCCTCATATTGATGGTATTTATCCGCGTCTGCCTGATCCCATTCGTCTATGTTTTTTGGCTGCTTGGCAATTTCTCCACCATGATCTCCAGCCTCTGCACTGCCTGCCAGCGCTGCGCTAGCGTTCATTGCCGCTGCTAGGGCTGTCCAGAAGCCACGTGTGCTTTCACCATCCACATTTCTAAACTTCGAAGCGATGCTTTTCAGCTCAATTTCAATGGATTGAACCTTATTTAATACAGAAGAAAGTGTATATTTAGCCGTACGATAGTCATTATAAAAACGATTCCTCTCCATACCATCCCACTGGCTGTGAAGGCGGTTCATTGTGCTATCCAGGCCGTTTAACTGGTTATACAGTGTGCCGTGGGCATTGGCAAATTGGGAGGCCACGTTGTCCAGCTGCTCCGGTGTGACTTGGATTTTTGTCATGGTGATCACATCCCATCTAAGAAAATAGGAGATAGAAATTATATTTTACAGTAATCCTTATTTCATATTGTAAGCTATAGAGGTCGGACATTCATGAGGATTTATACGTATTTGTGTATTCAGAAGCAGTTCCTTTGATATAATGAATCCATATGAGTTCATTTCGACAATACATTATTGAAAGTCAGGTGTATGGACATGTCAGACAAAAAAATTATCTTTTTTGATATCGACGGTACGTTACTGGACGATGACAAGAAAATGCCGTTAACGGCAGAAAAGGCCGTCTTTGCTTTGAAAGAGCTGGGACATGAGGTGGCCATCGCAACAGGCCGTGCGCCTTTTATGTTCAAAGATATCCGCGAGCAGTTGGAAATTGACTCCTACGTTAGCTTTAATGGGCAATATGTCGTGCTTCGCGGGGAAGTGGTCGCTACCAATCCGTTGAACAGAGAAGCGTTGCAAGCGATGACCGATCTGGCCCTCACACATAATCATGCTCTCGTATATATGGATCATATGGATATGAAGGCCAATATCCCTAACGATGAGCTTGTGGAGAGATCGGTCCAAACGCTGAAGGCCAAGATTTCAGTTGGATACGATCCGCTCTATTTCCAGGGAAGAGATATTTATCAGACGCTGTTGATGTGTACAGCAGAAGAAGAGCCTTTCTATGAAGCGGTATTCAAGGCGTTTGACTTTGTGCGCTGGCATCCGAGTTCTGTGGACGTTGTCCCTCATTCTGGCTCCAAAGCGAAGGGCATCCGCGAAATTACGTCCAGACTGGGCATTGCCGATGAAAATCAATACGCCTTTGGCGATGGTTTAAATGATGTGGAGATGCTGACAGCTATACATAACAGCGTCGCGATGGGCAACGGCTGTGATGAAGCCAAAGCCGCAGCTAAAATGGTCACAAAACGCGCAGATGAAGACGGTATTTTGTACGGACTGCAAAAACTTGGTTTGTTAAGCTAACAGGATTGCTGATAGACTGGACATGTTTCGGAAAAAATAAAGTCTGTTTAAAGACTTACATATGAGAAAATAGGAGGTTGTCCTTAAATATGGAGACGGAAGGCTTACGCAATGTCGAACAGCTAGCCATGAAGAAGTACAAAATTTACAAGCAGAGCCTACTCCGGTATTTGGCACGTTCCATGCTGGCGAGTATGTTCATCGGGTTCGGCGTTATTGTAGCCTTCAAGACGGGCAACTTTTTTTACATGGAGCATTCTCCATTCACTTATCCCATGGCGGCACTCACGTTCGGAGCGGCCATCATTCTGATCGCTTACGGCGGCGGGGATTTGTTTACAGGTAACACCTTCTATTACACTTATGCTGCGCTCCGTAAAAAGCTGCGCTGGGGGCAGGTGCTTCGATTATGGGCTGCCAGCTATGGCGGTAATTTGCTGGGTGCGGGGGTATTTGCACTCCTTATTTACTTGACCGGGCTGTTTGACTCCTCCAGCGTGAACAGCTTTCTACTGAGTGTGGTTGAGCATAAAATGGAAGCGCCTGCAATGCAGCTATTCTTCCGAGCTATTTTATGTAATTGGCTGGTCTGTCTTGCCTTTTTTGTTCCAATGTTTATGAAGGAAAATGGCGCAAAGATGTTTGCCATGATGCTGTTTGTGTTCTGCTTTTTCATTTCGGGATATGAGCATAGTGTGGCTAATATGTGTACTTTCGCCATTGCGCTCGTGCTGGATCATCCGGGTACGGTTTCTGTCGCTGGTGTGATCCATAATCTCGTTCCGGTCACGCTCGGAAATCTGGTTGGCGGCGTGTTGCTTATGGGGGTTATGTACTATTCGGTGAATCTCCCGTTTTTGGACGAGGAAGAACACTAAAAAAGAAGCCGTGGGACTAGGGTTCCACGGCTTCTTTGCGTTATTTTAGTAATAGAGCAGGTGCTTTCTTGCCTTTTATTCTTCTTGAGCAGGAAAATGGATAAATTCCTCCAACTCCTTGAACAGCTTCTTGGGATTAACATTGTCAGGTACAACCAGAGTTAGCGGTTCATCCAGCTTCAGCACATACATGCCTAAAATGGATTTGGCATCTGCCATGCCGCTTTTGCCATGAATCCAGATGTCATAGGTATAATTCGAAACGATTTGATTGATTTTTTCAATATCCTTAACGTCTTTTACCTTAATGGGTGTCATCATTGCACAGCACTCCCCTGTATTGAATTAGGGCTTACGAAACAAGCCTTAACATCACTTTACCCCATATGAAGCCTGTTGCAAAATCTTAATTTAGAAAATGACATGCGGTGCGGAGCTGATTTTCCAGTAGTTGCCGACCTTTTCAAAATTCACGGTGATTTTCGCATTCGCCTGCTTGGTTTCTGCCGGATAAGGCACGGTCAGCAGATAGCTGCGCTTCACCGGAGTCATGGTCACCATTTTCGCCGTAGCCCGGTTGAACTCTAGCAAATTTCCGCCATCTGCGTTCAACTGAGCTAGTCTGCCGTTGACTTCAACGAAAAATTTGCCGACAAATTGCTCACTGGCCTGTTTGGTATAGGCCTGCGTCAAATAGCTGATCAGCTTGGTCTTCGTGCCGATATCCTCGGACAGATAGCGGTAGCTTTTACCGTTCAACTGGAACGACTCACCCACCGGGCTGCCACCACTGATCGCATACTGATAACGAGACTGCGCCTCCAGCACAAGCGGAACCGCACTCTCGTGATTCAGCTTGTCCAGCTGCGTCGGTTTCACGCTGGAAGCCGCGGCTGCTGGCGCCGAAGTGGACGGCTGTTGCGGCTTAGACGGCTTCACAGTCGACGGTACGGACGGAGCAGCCGCTGGCGCTACCGATGTAGATGGACGCTGTGCTGGTGCAGACGGAGCTGCGGGTGTAGCGGCTTTGGCAGAACCTGCGGCTGCGGCCGGGGTCGAGGCGGCTGGAACCGACGGCGCTTGCGCCGGGGCTGGCATCGTAGCCGGCGCAGACGCTGCGGGTGCTGGCACCTGGGCTGGGACGGATGCGGCCGGACTGGCCACGCTCGGTTGCGTCGCTTCCGCTGGAGCGGTCACGGCGGGCGCGGCAGCGGCGGCCTGCGCCACGCTCATAAGTGTGGCCGCAATGCATAGTGCGGATAGCTTCGTATTTATTTTCATACTCATATACACCTCCATAATCATATGTCTGCATAAACTGCACACGTTTCTATTATAAGAATTTCGCTTCTCGATTGGGTTGCTAAATTGTTTCTATTTGCCTTTTTTTGTTCATTCTGCACGAAGTTTGTCCGTATTTGCCGGGGACGGTTGTTCTGACTGTTTCAACTGCTTTGCCTCCATCTCTTCCAAGGATAGCGACAGTTGCTTAACAGATCGGTCCAGCTCCTCCAATCTGCGACTCAAAGTGACAAGGATGTATTTTAACAGAATCAGACTTAATGCAGCAGGGAATCCGACATTAGTTACGAGCTCGATCATGGCTTCAGTCGTTAAAGAACTCACCGATTCCGCCTCCTTTTTCATACATATGTTCCACCAATAAGAACTAATGTTCCCATTTTTATGGAAATCATACGTTATCTTGTGGGCTGTCATGACAAAAAGAGCTCCAATTAGCTTGGAGCCCTCTCTGTTCTTGTTCATTCTACCTGCTTTCAGACCACTACCGAACGACATATCAAGGAGTATATATATTCGGCTGCTGGGGCTTGAACATCCCTTCTCCCAGATAAAACCCGGTGTGCGGCGGCTGATTATAAGCTACGTTCTGCCAGACAACACTCAGGCGATACACTGGATCATGCATAAGCGTGTAGAATCGGTGTTCTGACTCGTATGGTGTTGTGTAGATACGCAGCGCCGAATTATCACTTTTGCGCCAAATGACTTCCTCACGCCAGTCACCGAACAGATCGGCCTGCAAGGACGGCGTTCCTTTGGTTCCGTTATTGGAACTCGTTCCTGTTGCCGTAAGCAAGTTGGAAGTAGTCGAGTTCGTATAGTTCCACTTGTCTATTTTTCCATCGCTTGATGAGGTATGATCCAGCAGTTCACGGAGGAGATCCCCATCCCACCAGATGCCAAAATTAATGGATGACGGTAGCGTGTTGGTAATGAGCTGTCCCTTGGCTGAACGCAAACCAATACCCGGTGCCCACTGCTCGTTCCCTTTAGTCCGCGGGTCAATGTCTGCCGACATGCCTCTTCCGGTATCCTTGCCTGTATTTACGCCCCATAAAATATTTCCATTACGCGGGTCGTACATGGCAGCTCCGTAGGTGGCATTTTTGTCCTCGTTCACTTTGAACACTTCATAACCTGAACGGTCGGGGTCCAGATCGCCAACATGAAGTGCATCTCCATGTCCCATCCCCGTGTTAGCCAGCTTCGCTCCGTTATCGTCTACAACCAGCGAGCCATACACGATCTCATCCTTATCATCTCCATCCACATCCGCCACGCTCAAACTGTGGTTCCCCTGTCCAGCCGTTCCAGCATTGGTGGAGCTGTTGCTGTCAAAGGTCCAGCGTCGGCTCAGGTTGCCGTTCCGCCAATCATATGCGACCAGAACGGTGCGGGTGTAATAACCACGTGCCATCACAATGCTGGGTCTCACGCCATCCAGATAAGCAACCCCGGCGAGAAAACGATCTACACGGTTACCATAATTATCTCCCCAGCTCGATACCGTTCCGCGTGGTGGTACATAGTCAATCGTACTAAGAGCCTTGCCTGTATCACCTGAGAACACAGTTAGAAACTCGGGACCTTTCAAAATATATCCACTCGTGTTTCGATGATCAGCCGAAGCGTCCCCAATCTTCACACCTTCACCATCTACCGTGCCGTCTGCTGTTTTACATACGATCTCTGCTTTACCATCTCCATCAAAATCGTAGACGAGAAATTGTGTGTAGTGGGCTCCAGCCCGTATGTTCCGTCCCAGGTCGATCCGCCATTTGCGTGTTCCATCCAGCTCGTAGCCATCCAAAAATACATTTCCCGTATAACCGGATTGCGAATTATCCTTGGCATTGGAAGGGTCCCATTTTAACACAATCTCATACTCGCCATCTCCATCGAGATCCCCTACGCTGGCATCATTGGCGTGGTACGTGTAGTTCACACTATCCGGGGTTGTGCCTCCCGCGGGCTGCTGGATCGGAACATCCAGATAGTTGTTGTTCCATACCTTCACCGCAGGAGAAGCGGCCTGCTCTGCTCCATTGACCACGGCACGAACGGTATACGAAGATGAGGTCGTACCTGCCTTGTCCAAAAAGTTGGTTCTCGATGTAATCGGCGTATCGTTCACCTTGCTTGTCCCTCTGTACAAATTAAAGCCGACCGAATCCGCTTCCGTGCCCAGCAAGCGCCAGCTCACCAGTACACCCTCACGCACCTTAACAGCAACGGCTCCACGGTTTAGCTTTTCCATTTGCCTCGTAGAGGCAGCAGAGACCTGGCTATCCATCGGGGTGACCACTCCACTCAACATAACACCGAGACAGAGCAACGCAGCATACCGAAACCTTTTGTTCATCTGAATCATTAGCTCCTTTCATGGTTTGTATTTTCAATAAATTTATTTTATGTGACTGATAAGTTATTGTTGTTTAAATTTTATGATAGCGCTTACATCAATGTAAAGGGACGAGCACGTCCTTTTTGTTCAAAAATCCGGGCTAATGCTTTAAAAATCAGAGGTCCATGAATAATCTTTCTTCATCCGCGATACTCTGGATATCCTCCGAGCTGATGCTGATATACTGATAGCCCTCTGCCTGTTGTTTTTTCAATGCAAGTTCCTTCATAAAACGTGGGCTGCCCTCTCCGGCATCCTCATCGTAAACAAGCAATAAACCGTCTGTTTTGCGGAAAAGGAGTTCATCCCGTGCCTTGAGTTGCCATATTCCCTGATAGGGCTGACGACTAACTACTCCCACATAGTCAACTTCGGCACAAATCTGCTGAAAATATTCCTTTTTGTCCTCTTTCCATTTTTCCTCCATATTTTGATAAGCCATCATAATAGAGCATTTTAGGTGGGGATATTGCTGTTTTAGTGCAGTAACGACCTCACAGGCCCACAAATCCACCCCGTATTGACCGGGGGTAATCACCCATTCCAGCCCTTCTTCAATTAGGGGAATAAGCCTGCCTGCAATCGCCTTTTTAATATATGGAATGCCTTCGTGCTTCTGACTGAAAATATTCAGCTCATGGGCACGATAGCCCGAAACGAGCAAGTTTTTCATCTTCTCAACGTCCTTCTCCGATTATCATAAAGGTTATTGTACCACTTCAGAGCAGCCCACTAAACACTTCGTTTTTTGGAGGAACGAATTGAATATAACGCAAAAGACGAACCTCTTCCAATTGGGCTGGATCAGGTTCGTCTTTTGGAGTTTGGTGCTAGTTCTGAATGGATGGTTTACCCATCGCTATTATCCTTTTCCATTCCATATCACTCCTCAGACGATTTTATGCGGACATCTTTAATTCTAATGTTGCTACTAAATATACCGGCATCACTGCTTAGCTTGAATGACGGGTAACTAGGGTCTGCCTCAAGCCGCATTCTGCTATCGAACTGCTGCTCCTGCTGGCGATCTACCCAAAAAGAATAAGGCTCAGACTGAACTACTTTATCAGTTGCATTCGGCGTAGTGACAACCAAGATGACAAGTACGCCATTGCATCCGCAATCCTCGGTGTCATAAAACAACTTGAACATTCCCGGTCGTCCTGAAAGGGCCATTTCTAGCCTTTCAACGGACAAGGAATCCAATTCTAAATGTATGCTCATGAGATGAATTCTCTCCTTTGTAAGTGAGATGTTTGGAGCCGTCAGCTCCATAAAGACTAAATTTTAACTATGTGTTCATTATAGTCATGTTTTTGTATGTGTCTATGTGACTGCACTCACTGCTATCAATGAACTCTTACCTAAAAAAGGCAACCCGATTACACCGGGTCACCTCCGTCATCGCTCACCCTATCTAAACTAACATTCTAGCCACAACTCTATCCTTTGTAAAAAGGATTATGCCCTGTGCCTTTGCCCGATGGCATCGCCCCAGGCACACCGTCCGCTTCCAGCAACGGACGGACAATGAGCTTCACCGGCCACTCCCTGCTCTCGAATACCGCTTGGAACAGCTCGGCCCGGTCAGCTTCGGGAAGCGGCACCACCCGTAGCGCTTCCTTCCACACCTGCTCGGTAATATCCCATAACTTCGCTTCCGGGATAGGATACACCTCGCTTAGCGCTTCCATAATTGCAGCCAGATTCACCTGCGTGCCCAGCGACTGCACGTAGAAGATCAGCTTGCGGATCGTCTCATTATACAAGCTGTTCGAGTATCCTGGCCGAATATGATAACCCGGGTCCGCAATGCCGTGTTTGTCCAGATACGGCTGATGCAAACGTACGGAATCGTGGTCACGGAATAACAGGCCGTTCACCTGTCCGTCCCGCAGGACCACGCAGCAGTTCTGACCGTGAATTTCGGGTACAACGCCTACCTTGAACAGCCGCATCACCACATCATAGAATAACGCCGTCAGATCGGTGTAGAATCCCATGACCTCTTCACTGGTTAATTCTCTGCCCAGCAGGTCGGATAACATATGGCGACCTTCCAGCGTCACCCCAAGCGCAGCCATGGGAATGACCTGCACACCTTCTTCCAGCAACATTGGCGGATAGATGCGAATCTGGGCGGCCAGATGGCGAGGATGATCATCGAACAATCCCATGGATTCCGGCATGTATCCCCACCAGTTCCGTTCCTCGCAGAGCCACACTTTACCTGTGAGCGATTCATCACAGGCCACCGCCTGTCGTAACATCTTCTCCCCAGCCAGACCATTCAGCAGCTTCACCACCGGGAGATAGCGGGCGGCCCCGAGAGACAACACACTGACCGGAAGCTTGAGCATCTGTGTGGATTCCTCCATCGGAGCCATCGAGCGCAGGGACGATGTCGCCTGCACCTCTCCCAATTCGATATCCAGTACAATGATGGTGCCGTCCGCGATTTCTCCAGTAAAACGCGGCAAGATGATATGCTCCATCTGCCATGGATGTACTGGCATGGGCATGTATTCTTGCAGATTCAGGCCTTTCCGGGCCAATTCTGCTTCCAGCCTGCTCCGCTGTTCTTCATCCAGTACATCCAGTGTGGACAGCCCTTCCCCACATCCCTGTTGTACGGCATCCCAACGCACCGCCACCCATCGCAGCGGGATCTCCTTCCTGAATTCCGCTGCATACCGGGCCACATCCGCTTCTGTGAATCCCACCTTGGCCTTAGAGGTGGGGTGAAATGGACGATCTCGTAGCGCTGCAACCTGCTCTCCCTTGATAAACCAATCGTAGGCATTGAACGGAACTTGTTCTCCCAGCCCTTGCACTTGCTGGAGTCCCAGTGCCAATTGCTCGGTGGCTATTTCCATGCCTGTCAAGAATTCCGCAACCCCGGGATGCGCGTATGCTTCATCGGAAAGCGTCATCCGAAGCACAGCCTGTCCTACGACTGCTGGAGATTCAAGAAGCTTCCATCCTCCATCCGGTGTCTCTCCATAGACAGGTGAACCTTGTAGCCATTGATATCCCTGCCTTTTGCCTGCTTCCACCAGAAACAAAATCCCTTTCCGATGCAGCATAAGCTGTCCACTATGCCTACCTGTTCCATTCTCATCCTGCTTATCCTTGCCTGCGACATTGCCGTCGAGTCCGTCAGCTATTCCTCGTCCGCTCTGCGGAGGACCTCCATTACCATCCCCCAGAAACATTCGGCGGAACGGTTCTGGTGAAGTAGAGAGTTCAATGAACGGATGCCCTTCCAGCGGAAGCAATTGCTCGGCCAGAAATGCATTGATCAGATCCTCCATAATCCGGCGCTCAGCGTCTTGTAGACTGGCACGCTTCATCACTGTTGACATGGTTGTCGTCCTCCGTCAAATAATGGAATGCCGGGTGCGGATGACCCAGAAAATCATGATGCGAGATGGTCCAGCAATAGGCTCCCGACTTCTCGAACACAACAATATCGCCTACACGTAGCCGCTCTACTTCCGCATCTGAATGCATACGATCCTTGGGTGTGCACAGTTCTCCGACCACGTGAACTTTGTTGTCCCGTACCTCTGGTCTTGCAAACGAATGCCCCCAACGGTCCGTAGACATAATGTGAAATGGATGGTTGTGTCCCCATGATGCGGGCAGACGATTATGATGTGTACCTCCTCTTAACACGGCAAAATGCTGACCATGCGATGTTTTGATATCCGTAACCTCTGCCGCATAATAACCGTGGTCAGCGACAAGCATGCGACCTGGCTCGAAATACAACTGTATGCCGCGTGAAGCAAGGCGCCCTCTAGCTTCACTTCGCTCAATCAGGGATGTGAACAGGGACCAGTCGAACCCGGGGCTACCATCATATGTGACACCAAACCCGCCTCCAGCGTTAATTACTTCAAGATGCAGGTCATATGTCTGCTGCCACATCTCCGCCTTTTGCAAATACAGCTCGATCATCTCGGCATGCAGTCTTGCGTCCACATTGTTCGATAACGAGTGAAAATGAAATCCGCATAAACGCATCGAACCCGCACCTTCCTCACGAATGACCCGGACTGCTTCCTCCACGCTCTCCTCATCCATGCCGAATGGACTCGGACCACCGCCCATTACAATCCGGGTCCGTGGCAATGTGCTACTTCTCAGATTGATCCGCAGCAGAATGCGAACTTCCTCTCCTCTCCTTGTAGCAATGGCGATGACACGCCGCAGTTCCAGCAGGCTCTCCACATGAATAAAACGCACCTGATGCTCGATAGCCTGCTTCAACTCATTCTCCTTTTTCCCCGGACCGCCAAACAGGATTGGAACCTCGCTACTTACGCTCCTCACCTTGAGCAACTCGCCAATGGATGCTACCTCGAACCCGTGAACCCAGGGCAGCAAAGCCTCAATAATTCGAGAATCCGGATTGGCCTTTATGGCATAGAACAGCCGTATGCCTCTGGGCAGCGTGTGCAGCATGTGACGGACCTGCTTCTGAATACCAGCCAGATCGTAAACATAAGCACATACCGGGTCTTCACTATCTTTTTGCAGTTCATGGATCATATTCCATACGCTTGATTTCATATCAATCCACCCGCATTTCCATAGTCATTCCGTTTCTGTTCGTACGCCCGAAAAGCCGTATTCCTGTCATCGCCCAACACGTATATGTATACCCCCCGTTCCGCCCACAGCGCCATGCCTTCCTTGCTTCTGGCCACCGTTGCATACGGTACCTGGCACTGCTTCGCGGCTTCATGTAATGCACCTAGCGAACGTTGCACGTCTGGATGTTCCGTCTGCCACGGTACGCCAAGTGATTGCGACAGGTCTGCCGCCCCCTCTAGTACCCAGCTCACCTGGGGATGAGATAGAATGCTCGCACTTTGCCGGACGCCCTCCACACTTTCAATCATCGGTACAACCATCACCTGTTCATTCGCTTCCTGAATATACCCGGTGAGTGGATACTTGCCGAATACCCCCGGTCGCCCACTGTTCAGACTCCGCATGCCAAGCGGATGATAATACGCATGACGAACCGCTTCCTCCACCTGCTCCCGCTGTTCCACATGAGGTATGACGATGCCTTGTGCGCCGCAATCCAATACCTTTAGAATCTCTGCTCGCTCTACCTTTGAGATGCGTACCAGCGGGGTCATCCCTGCCAGTTCCGCAGCACGAACCAGCTCTTCCACCGATTCCATATTCGTTGCGGCATGTTCCAGGTCGATAATTACAAAATCATACTCCGCATGTCCAATCATCTCGATGATGACCGGATGCGGGATAGAGACAAAAAGGCCGAACACTGGCTGTTTACGTTCAATTTTCTCCTTAAGCGTGTTGGTTCTCATCCGAAAACGTCCTTCGCCAACTTCAGCGGATTGCTGACCTTACGGAAATACAGCTCTCCGTCCCCATACAGGCGGCGCTTGGTCATCTCTTCAATCAGCGCATCCTCGGCAAAAAGATCAAACCACTCGAACCGCTCCTCATACTCTGGATGCTCCCGCTGGTAGTCCATAATCGTAGCCGCGCACAGTTGCCAGAACGCTTCTTCCGTCAGACCGAACTTCTCCAGCGTCAGCGCAATATCCGTCATGCAGATAAAAAAGAACGCATCATACGTATAGTCCCGGACTTCCGACACATCACTTGCGTAGATAAAGGAATACCGATTGAACTTGCGATGGGTCTCCGGTTCGGGGTGCAGCTTCGGGGCTCTTTCTGGGTTCAGCAACTTCTCGGGTACATAGCGGACACCATCGTGAAGATCCTTGATGATGATCCGTTTCGGTAGTTCATTTTCCAGCACCAGAATGATATTCTGGGCATGCGATTCCAGCGCAATGCCGTGTGCATAGAGCAGATGAATAATGGGTAGCGATACCGTTCGAACGAGGGCTTCACTCCACTTCTGAATGCCATGACGCTCAACTGCACCCTGGATAAACGGTACCCCGTTCGACTGTACTAGCATAAGTGCATTTAAGGGCCAAGCTGTCTCGCCTTCTTGCAGATGAACAGATACATTTTCACGCCAGATCGCCCCGATTGTGCCATACGCTCGTCCATACTGGATTGCAGGCAAGTTCTCGTACCGGAGCGAGAGTCCCATGATTTCTTTCAGAATGGCAAACTGTTCCCGTTGCAGCAACTCATCCTCCCGAATCAGTGCTTCCAACCAGTCGCTGATCAGCGGTGCGTTCTGGGTCGTGTGTTGTGCGAGAATACGTGTACTGGACGTATTGGTAATACTCAGTGCCAGCTTGAGATAAGGCGCTTCTGGATTCATTCGGTTCGACAGGGAACGAATGGACTGCTGGGCGCGATAAGCTGATGCCGAAGGGCCGAGAAAAACGATATCTCTGTTCATTCGTTGCCGGGCAAACACCGATTCCAGCTGGTGTTCCCATTGCCATGGATGAACAGGAATGAACATATAGCGATACCCCTCAGAATCTTCCGACTGAAGCATCCGATCAAATCGGCTGATATCCGCCTCTGTGAGATGTTGTCTCACCAACTGTTCTGACGTGTAGCCTGTGGAGAGAGCCGTTTGCACAAGTCCTTCTTTCACGGCAATCCAGTATACGGTCACATCCGAGTTAAACTCTGGACCGTAAGCAAGATTGTCTTTTAGGGTGAAGCCAAGCCTCGACTTGTAGCTTGGATGGTAGAGATGACCGTCGCTCATATGGCTTTCGAGGGCATCGTAGTGTCGGTCTTTATCCGGAATCTTCTCAGGCAGCAAAGCCCGGCACTGGCTGTCCTTCGCCATCGTCTCCAGCAATTCCTGAATGAAGGCCGTCACATTCGCACCCTCCAGAAGGTTCAGTACCATTTCCTCCAGAAACAGATCCAGATCGGTGCAGGGCACGCCCTCTCTTCGAATCGAGCCCTTCGCCACCTTCACTCGGCCAAATGAAAATTTCTGCTCCGCCTCACAGCTGTATGTCACAGCCTGCCCTGACGTATTCCGCCCCACAGTGCGCCATTCGTTCCCATCCACCTTACAGTCAAGGATACCCTCGAACCACATGGCTTCCAGCGTCTGCCGCATGATCCGTTCCTGTACATCCGTGTATACTGCCGTCTTGTGACCTTTCTCAGCCCTGTACCCTATGAACCCCACGCCACTTCACTCCCTATTCGGTTCATTATATTGCTCACCGTCACATACGCCGGGGTCTGACTGATCCCCTTGAGACAGCTCACCAGATTTTGTTTCGCCAGAAAACTGTCCGCGGTCAGCAAATGCTGCACATATACGTTTCCAGTTCGGTCTAGTTCCTTCACCAGCACTTCGCGGACCTTTGCCCAGAAATGCTCCTCCGGTATGTTCACATCCCTTGCCATCGCATGAATGAGGGAACCCAAATGATTGATGATAAAGTAATAGGATGTCCTCGCCCAAGCCTTGTCCCGTGGATAAAACAACAATCTAGAGGGAGCGGTATCCACCTCATGGATCAGCTCCTCATCGACACTGACTCCTTCCAAGTCACGCACGATAAATGCCTCAGGCATTCCGTCTCTTAGCGTCACGAGAGTATTTTGCAAATGAGCTTCAAAGTGAATGCCTCGCTCTCCGGCCGCTCGTACAATGGGCAGCAAAGACAAGGTCAGATAACGTGCAAACCAGCGCTCGGCTTCAGCACGTACGCCACCCAGCATCGTCATGAGTCGTGATTGCATTCCCGGCAAGGGAGCTTCTACCAGACTCGACAGGACATATGTACATTCCGGGTCAAACTCAATCGGTCTGTATGCGACAGTAAACAAACTTGTTAATTCTTCCTCCTGAAAATCACAAGTGGCTACACCTGTCTCATAGGCAATCTGCGTATGCTGATCTGCACCGAAGCAATTTTGCTGCCTGACGTACCTGGAGGCGTCCAGCGTCCTTCGCATCTGCTCCGCACTATTGGTGCGAATCATGTTGGTAATCTGTATGTTCAGTGACAGCTTGATATTGCAATTCAGCTCTGGAATATAAACGGTGCGTACCGAGGAGGTCGGATAGGCCTTCGGTCCACAGCTGCCTATCGGAATGAGTTTCTTGTCCAGAATATACTGCTGGACCTCGGACAAGCTCAATACGTACGTATACTGCCAGGGATGGACAGGCAGCAGTTCATACTCATCCCCATGCTCACCGTACTCCGCTTCCCAAACTTGTTCCACATGCCCGTGCAGGCTGGCATGCAGATTGATCCTGGTGGGATCATCTACCCATTCCTGCCTATATACGTCCTTCCTGACAGCAACGTAACAGAGTTGGAACGAGGTACGCAGTTCCGGGCTGTACATCCGTACGTCGTGTTCAGTGAAACCTTTGGAGTTTTTGGGAAACGGGTGAAAGGGATGTCCATACACCAGAGACTGTTCGGAAGTACAGTAATCATACATGCCAAGTCCAGCAGCCTGCTCGATATACAGCACAAGATTATTCACGCTGTTATCTACCTTTTCCGCAAAATCACGCACAGCAGCCGCACGGGTCAACCCACCTTGCTCATGCCGACTGTTTCCATACGCCGTGTCTTCACTCAGCTCCCGGGTGATCCAGCGAACCAGGTCCTGATAATGCACCGCTTGCCCGTGAAGCTGTTGTATGCTTCGGTACTCATGCTCACCCATAGCCGAGTAATACGCGAATTGTCCGGTTATCGTCACCCCGCTGGCCTGAAAAGCAACTGCGTACGTCATCGCATCTGGATTAATCCGAATGTCGCCCTCCTTCTCCACCGCAAGCTCCCGGATATAACAATTGAGCAGCAACTTACAAGAGTGTACATTCGCCTGCTGCTCTGCTTCAGACCTGAGCCTGTTTTCCATCTCGAACAATGTTGCCAACCTTCTTTCGGGTTATAAATAAAACGAGGGACAAGGCCAACAGGATGGCACAGCCGAGAGCCTACTAACCTCTTTCAGTGCCGCTCATCGGGCCATATTCGCTGGTGTTCCGACCCCGGCAAGTCTTTAGCAGACCTATCATCCAGAGACCTGCACTGGTGACCAGCAGCAGAATGCTGGATGGATGCCACCGCTTGCGGCGGGTGGGCACACACATTCGAATGTACCGACCACACCATAGGAGCGAGAACAAAGTAAGCGGGACATTGAGCCATAACAGGCAATGAATTGCCCTTATTCTGTAATCGACTTTTCGAAATGATGTTCCATTTCAAAAAGATATTCCAGGTACAATCGGACGACATCACGTGTGGTTCCCCCAAAGGGAAAGACATGGTGCGTCAGGTCCGGCAATGCGTTGACTTCCAGAATGCCTCCCTGATCTGCTGTCAGCGGCTGGCCGATATCCCCACAACGGATATCAATGCCAGCCACATCAATCTGGAGAGCTTCTGCGGCTTTAATTGCCATTTGTGCATTATCAGGAAAAATCGCTTCTGTACAGTCCACATAAAACTCACTAATGTTTCCGGCGGCCGAATTGCGAAGATCATATAGCTCGATCTCTCTTCCTGCCGCAGGTACCTCCTCCAGCGTGATTCCCTGTCCAAGCAGAACCTTTCGCAAAGGCTCTGCGTCTTCATCAATCTTGGGAAAGGCCTCGAACTTCCCTATACGGGTATGCTGGATTCGCTGCCGATTCAACATTCGAATCAACGCCCGGATGGTTGAGGTGCCGTCCCCTTCTACAAAGACAGGCCGATACTCATTTACTGCTGCCACTTCCCCGTTAATGATCAGTACCCTATAATCCAAACCCGTTATGAATTGCTGTAGCATGATGCTGTTACTATGGGTACCCGCCCGGGCAATAGCCGCTTCCAGTTCCTCGTTTGTTCGAACGTCCAGTGTCACACCTGCACTGCCGCTTGCGTCCAGCGGCTTCACTACAATGGAACGATGCAGTTTCAGAAACTGCGCTGCCTTGTCACCCATTGCCTCGATAACGATAAACGGCGGCACAGGCATTCCCCGCTCATGCAGTAGCATATTACATACCTGCTTGTTCTTAGCGAGCAGTCCAGCGATCAAGGGTAGACGATGCGATCTGGTTTTATTAATGACTCTGCGCTTGTCCCCATAGGACAATTCTAGAAAATCTTCACATTCTGCGAGAAGTGGCTCGCAGGTTATTCCCATTTCTCTTGCTTTGCTTATGATGAGTCGGTTTTGCAGATTATGAATTCCTTTCGGAAACAATGAAAATCCTCCCCGACCGAATGAAGGCGTTCGCTCCTGGTTGTGCTTTCATCGGTTTGATTTGATGGAAATAATATTGATAATGATTATCAGTTTCAAACAAAATCTATTTTATGGCAATTTCAGTCACCTTGTCAATAATAAGCTTTTTAGGAAAAAAAAGATGTTTTTGCAGGGAGAGAATCCCCAAATGAAGGATTGTACATGGAACAATGGGCACAATGTGGGTTATAACATCAATGGAGACTAATTAAATTATCGAATGAGACAGCTTATAACATCCAAATGAGACAACGCAAATGCCCGTAAAGCGAGTAAAGACGGGAATAAAATGAAAAAAGATATTTTAACAAGATGAGTATCGACTTGTGGTATTAACCATCGGCAGAATTTTGTTCTTTTTTAATATACTTACGGCGGCTTTCCTGAAATAAGGAGAGCCTTTTTATTCAATAAACGGTTAGTTGAAAAAAAGCATTGCAATAAATACTTGACTCTCCCCATTAGAGGAGACATTAAACTCAATTTGTAAGCTAATCAATTAAAAGGAGGAAGTCAAAATGAACTTAGATATTAGAGACATTAGAAAAGAGGATATAGAACCTATTAAAGCAATTATTGCAGATACTTGGAACGCAAAAGATTTTATCGAGGATGAGAGCATCATAAATGCAGCAGTTACAATGATGTTCATAAGTCCAATATTAAACAGAAGTACTTTTGGAAGAGTAGCTACATTAGATGGAGAAGTCATTGGTGTAATTTTTGGTTCAAGAGTTGGTGAAGCAACATCTTATAGATTGCTACAAGAAGATTATACAAGTGAATTGCTACAACTCTTAAATCTAAATGACATAGAACGAAAAGTATTTGTTGAACTCACCTCCATGACTAATGAGGCAAACAGCAAGTTAATTAGAGGAAAAGAAAATGAGTTTCAGGGTTGCTTAGAATTCTTTGCTGTTTCTGAAGAAGCTAGAGGAAAAAAGGTAGGAAAAAAATTATTTAATGAGCTCATCTCTTACTTAAGAGATACAAAAGCAAATAAAATTTATCTGTATACAGACACAATGTGTAACTATGGATTCTATGACCATAATGGGTTTGTCCGTCTTGATGAAAAAGCAACTGTATTTAATCTACCTATCGGTAAACTCGAAAATACAAATTTTATTTATGAATACAAACTTTAAGCTAAAAGTCAGTCCACTTCATTTATGGGGTGGGCTTTAGACTTATTTGAAATTGGGAGAAGTGATTATATTGATTAAAAACATCTGTCACTAAATAAAACATATAAACCTTATTACACGTCAAACTGTTTTTCTTCAAATATTCTTTTACTAATTGAAATGTTTCAATTTCAGTATCTCTCGTACAATTAACAGTTAAATATTCCCCCTTGGGTAATTCAGGTACATTAGAGGTATCTTTAAGTAATCTATAATCATCTGATGTTATTAGACGAAATACATCACTGATTTCCCAATTATCATAGTGACATGAAAAAATTAATCCATACTGAAACGTATGGGCTGCAAATTCGCCTAATTTTTCATCTAATTTATCGAATGACTTTATCTTATTAAGTTCTCCACCTTGTGTAGGTAAACTTAAAAAGTATCTGTCTTCAAATGTCTGAATATTAAATCCATTGTTCATAAGTTCATCTTCAGATGAATGAATAGCTGCCCTTAATAGTTCTATTCGTTTATTAAGTTGTTCTAATTTCTTTATTTCTTTATGAATTTCTTCTTTTTTCTGTTCTAAGTAAAGTTTAAGGTAATTAGTATCGGCTTTAGCAAATAAGGCTTTAATTTCTTTAACACTTACATTACTTTGCTTACAAATTTTTATAATATCCAGATAGATGAATTGATCAATTGTATAATAGCGATAACCGTTATTGGAATTAATGTATGCAGGTATCAACAAGCCAATATTATGATAATAACGTAAGGCTTTTATCGTAACATTTTTTAATCTAGAAACTTCCCCAATTGAAAAGCACCTTTTATTATCCATAAATTCCTCCGATAAGTCTTATGTGCGAAAGTCGTTCTGCTGATGCATCAATTCCTGTCCTCCTAATAAATCACAAATTGTACTCTTATTCAACTAACAGGGACGTTAGTAAAATAGGAATTAAACGGTTACTATCAAAAAGAAGTTCAACATTTGCTAATAAACTTACCGAAACGTGAGAGAGGACCACACGTCCATAAAAACATAAATACATTACTAGCTAAATATCTAAAAGACTGTGAAAAACAAAATAGATTGTGTTCTATGGAAGATTTCTTTGTTCAGAGTGGTATTTCTCCTGAAACACTACATGATTCTGGTTTAAATCATTTGATTGCTGCTTCAAGAAAGTCTTTTCAAGAGAAAGATGACGAGGCTCAAATATCTAAGTGTTGGAAAGCTGCTGAGCAATTTGAGTCACAATAGAGAACAAAGAAAAACTCAAAAAAGCAATCGAATATTTGAAAAATCATGATATAGCTATTTCGAAATCTTCCGTTTAGAGAATTTCGGGTATTCCAGCTCATAAATTAATGGGAGTAAATGGAATATCCGACTACTATAGTGAGTTATTGGAGAGAAAATAAGAGTCCTAAAAAGTTTTTTTATATTTCAAACTAGGCTGTGTCCTCAAACTGCTCAACGAGGAATAAATAGGTTAAAAAAATTAGATGAATACATGATACGAAATCCAAGATGTTTCCACCTGAAAGAAAACCACAAATAGGACATACCTCCGTGGACAATCGACACATACTAAATGCTATGCTTTGGGCGGCTCAATTGGTGCTCCATGGCGAAATCTACCAGATACCTTAAATAAGATTAAACAAGTAATCATAATGTCTCACTGCATCTTATAGAAAAAGTACGTTTATCCTACTAGATGTTATAAATATCTTTGATTAATGTTATAAAAACAGCTATTCTAGGCATGGTTTAGTCTCAATTGATGATATAACCCCCACACAACAAATAAGGCAAGCTCTGAATTTCGTTATGTCATAAGCTTGCCTGTGCTATTCGCTGTATTGAGATGCAATGAAGTATAGGCTGGGGATGTGGATGATAATCATCGGTATTAATGCTTTAATTTGGGGCAGGTCGGGCAGCAATCTTCTGGATCATCTGCGGCGAGATAATAGAAACAACAAGTTTTGCGTACACGAATAGGTGTATCTGAGACAGCTGTTGCCCGTTTGGGCGTATTAAACTGCTTGAGCGGGTTACGGGATTCACCAAAGAGATGCGCAGGTGCATCACAAATTAGATAATGGAAGTCCTCTTCGACACGCTGCTTTTCTTCAGGCGTGGCTCCTTCGGCAAACTTGTTCTCATAGAGCCAGTATACGTAAATGGCCGTGTTCTCCCACAGGACTGAACGGGAAATCCGGGTTGCCTTGGACAGCGATTGCCATACCTTAGCCAGATTGCCGGCGAACATCTGTTCAATCACCTGATCTCTCCATACGTCACGCTGATCCGCCTCTGGTGAGGTCGTCTGCCAATCGGTCAGCCGAGCCTTGGGAAGCCATGCTTCTCCGTAATAACTGGATTCAATCGTGCCGTTGGCAATCTCATAATTCAAGCCTTTGTTGAAGCGTGACATGGCATAGAGACCCGAAGCTGTGATCAAGTAAGCATATCGTTTAGCAAAGAGAGATACAGTAGCCGTTTCGGAGTCCGTCTCAAAGATGCCTCTCACCCCTTGCAAATAGTTCAGGCTTTTGGACGGGTCCAGCAAGTCCGTAAATGGCATCGAAAATGTACGATCTGTCGAGAGCTCCCAGGTCAGACGATATTCGGCAGCCAAGGCCTGCATCTCTTGATCATCAAGCCAAGTGGCTGTAGCGTGTGGTTTCATTTAACATCCTTCCTTTCCCGTGCGGAATGCACATGGGTGTGCCAAACAGCGGATCAACCGCAATGTCGCACTCCATTTGGAAGACCGTGCGGACCATGTCCTGCGTAACAATGTCTTCCGGTTTTCCTTCCGCGTAGATGGACTTATTGTGGACAGCCACAATATGGTGAGCATAGCGACACGCAAGATTCAGATCATGAAGCACCATCACTATGGTGCGCCCCTCCTGTTCATTCAAATCGAACAGCAGATCCAGAATATCAATCTGATGGGTCATATCCAGATAAGTCGTTGGTTCATCCAGCAGCAGGGTTTCTGTTCCCTGTGCGAGTGTCATCGCAATCCAGGCGCGCTGGCGTTGTCCGCCAGATAATGCGTCCACGGGCCGATCAGCCAGAGCAGTCAGATGTGTGGATTCCAGCGCAAGCCTGACCATGCGTTCGTCCTCACAGGACCACTGTTTCAGCCATGTCTGGTGTGGGTACCGCCCTTGCCGAACCAGTTGGTTTACCGTCAGTCCCTCTGGAGCAGAAGGACCTTGTGGCAGAATGGACATGCGTCTTGAAATTTCCTTGGTAGGCAACTTCGCAATCTCCTCGCCATCCAGCAGTACCGAGCCTGAACTGGACTTCAGCAGTCGCGCCATCGTTCGCAGCAAGGTGGACTTCCCGCAACCGTTGCTGCCAATCAGGACAGTAGTTTTCCCCTTGGGAATAGTCAGGTTCAAATTCTCAATAATAGGCTCTGCGCCATAGGCGATCGTAAGGTCCTTGGCTTCCAGAATACTCACAGCATTCTCCTCCTCAAAACTGATTTCGATTCTTGAACAACAGATACAAGAAAAACGGTGCTCCTACCCCGGCGGTAAATACCCCTGCCGGAACATCAAGCGGCAGAAATACCGTACGGGCAATCAGATCAGCAGCAAACACAAGCAGGGCACCGACCAGACCCGAAACGATGAACATGCTGCCAAACATGCGCCCTACCAGCTTCCGGGCAATATGCGGCGCAATCAGACCGACAAAACCAATCGTCCCCGCGACAGCTACAGCAGCCCCGGCCAGCAGTACACTGCATAGTAGCAGCGCTGAACGATGACGCTGTACAGTGACCCCCAGCCCGGTGGCCAGATCATCCCCGAATTCCTGTGCGTTCAGACTCTGGGCAAACCAGATCGCCAACGGAAGCACGATTACAATCACCGGGATGATTGTTCTAACATCGGTCCACGATGCTCCATACACACTCCCCGTCAGCCAGATATACGCCTGACCAGCCGTATAGAATGGACTAAGGATCAGCATGAAGGTCGTCCCGGCCCCCGTAATGGCTGACACTCCGATTCCGATCAACACCAGCCGAATCGGGCTAACTCCTTTTTTCCAGGCAAGAAGATAGATGATGATTGCAGTAATCATCGCCCCCATAATGGCAAACAACGGTAACAGCTTGATACTGATGGTTCCACCCAGCAGGGTGACAAAACCTACAGCGGCAACGGCAGCTCCTCCCGTTATCCCGATCACATCCGGCGAAGCGAGCGGATTACGGATAATCCCCTGCAATAGGGCACCGGACATGCCTAGTGCTGCACCCACAAGCAACGATAACAGCACACGCGGCAGCCTTAGCGTCAACACGACAAAGTCATGATCACCTGTGCCCAGACCGAAAATCGTCTGTAGCACATTCAGCGGAGATATAAAATCATTACCCACACTGGTTCCTGCAATGGATGCAATCAATACCAAAACCATACAGATTCCGATAATGAGCAGCGATTTGTGCTCCATTTGCAAGGATAACGTATCTTTTTTATTGCGAAAAGTAATCATCTTCCTCATATCTTTGTCCCCCCCTTGCGGGCAATATAGACGAAGAAGGGACCACCAATGAGCGCTGTCATAACGCCAAGCGGAACTTCCTGCGGCATGATGATCAGCCGTGCAACCACATCCGCCGCCAATAACAAAATGGCACCGCCCAGAATACAGTAGGGAACAAGCCAGCGGTAGTCGTTGCCTACAAACGCCCGCATGATATGCGGTACGACTAATCCTACCAGACCAATCGAACCGGCCACCGCAACAGAACCACCGGCCAGCAATACTGTAACGGCTCCCATAAGTACCTTAACCAGTAGCACGTTCTGTCCCATGCCCTTGGCGATATCATCACCGGTCAAAAGCAGATTGATTGCCCGGCCCATAAACAGGGATATCACAGCGGCAACCGTCATATATGGCAGTACAGGATACAGCATGTCAAGTGTTCGACCGCTCACTGAACCTGCAAGCCAGAACAACACGTCCTGTAATCCCGTTCCATCTAGCACCAGGATTGCCTGTGTGAACGAAGCAAAAAGTGCAGAGATAGCGGTACCCGCCAGCACAATCTTGATGGGAGTCAGACCATCACGACCGATGGACCCAAGCACGTACACAATCACTGTTGCGATGGTTGCCCCGGCAAAACCAAACCACATCATCGTACTGAGCGAGGACACCGACAGCACCACGATGGCAATAACGATAAAAAAGATGGCGCCCGCATTGATCCCAAACACACTTGGTGAAGCGAGCGGATTACGAGTTAGCGCTTGCATGAGTCCTCCCGCCACCGCCAAACTTGCACCAACAACAGCGGCAATAATTGTGCGTGGCAAACGTTCCGTCAGAAGTACGACATGCTCCACTGAGCTTTCGTCATAGTGTTGTAGTGCATTCACTGCTATTTGAAATGTTATGTGTGTACGTCCCAGTATCATGCTGGCTACACAGGCGAGTAATAGCAAAATGAATAAGCCGGATAGTCCATAAATTTTCGCACTTGCCTTCGTAAAAAGGGGAAACATATTCTCACTCTTTCATCCGTGAAATGCAAAAAGACCTGCCTGCCCATACGCTTCGTATACGAATGTCCTGGTACATGGCAGGTCTTGCTCCCATTAGTTCAGATTGAACTGCTTGTATAGGTCGTCCAGCATCATGTTGGCCGATGTGTATCCGCCCCCCATGTTCCAGGCCACCTCATCAACCTGTACTAGCTTATTATTCTTCACCGCATCGAGATTTTTCCAGAGCGGACTGCTGGTCCAATCCTTATAGTTTTTCTCAATAGCTTCTGTTTCCGTGCCTGAATTAAAGTTGAAGATCATATCTGCGTTCATATCGGGGATGTTCTCTTTCGAGGTCAACTCCACCCCCCAGGTGTCTTCATCATGTCCAGGCGGTCTGGTAAATCCAAGCTCTTTCAATATTTTTCCGGCGTATCCCATATAGAAAATGCGAACCTGATCGGCTCTAAAATTCGTAATAGTCGCTTCAACGGGAAGACGGTCACCCATTTTGCCTTTAAAATCCGCTACCCTTGCATCCCAATCAGCAAGCAACTTGTCCGACTGTTCCTTCATATTCATCGCTTCACCAGCCGTCTTTACCGTCTCTTTCCAGTCAAACAAAGTCTCGGTAACTACCGTTGGAGCAATCTGGGACAGTTGATCATAGATATCCTCATGTCTTGTTTTGGTGGCAATGATTAGATCCGGCTTCAACTTGTTGATCTCTTCCAGATTCGGCTGTGATTCCTGACCTACTTGCGTCACACCATCCAGATCATCTCTCAAATATTTATATACGGGTTGCTGAACCCAGGATTCCACAACACCCGTTGGCTTAACACCAAGTGCAACAACAACATCATTGGCACCCTGGAACAAGGTTACAATCCTCTTCGGAGTTCCCTTAACTGTCGTTTCACCCATGGCATGTTTGATAACTCTGGTCTGCTCGTCCGCACCACTGCCTGCTGCATTGCTCTCATTACCACTTGCAGACTTACTTGAAGGGTCTGTTGTCCCTGTAGTTCCACCCGAGGCACAGCCAGCCAGCACCGATATCAACAGAATAAGTGCTGTATAAATATGTAGCTTTTTGGTCAATCCAAACATGTAGTCCAACTCCCCCTTTTCATTCTAATTGATATTAAAAATCATTATCAATTGTATTGTAATTCAGTTGGGTACATTGTTCAAGCATATTGATACTGCTGCGGAAGAACTCCCCATGCCCCTGGTTTCATGTTGAAAATCTCCTTGTACAGTAAAGGCTTGGATGAATACAAAATGCTCAGTATTCAAAAAGGCGTAACCCACGATAGTTGATGGGTTACACCTTTATAAGAATTCATGACCTGTCTTCAAAAGACAGCGAGCTCAGACAAACACACCGATTAAGGTGTATGCCTGCCTACATATTGATAAGTACCTTTCGGGTATAGTTTCATGATATTTGAGTACATATGCGACCGTATTAAATTCATTTGGGTTATAGAAATGACCCTCTTGATTAAAATAGGCAACATTCGTCACATCCATGAAATCGTAAAAGGAGCTATTTATGATCAGATACGGTATTACTGGATTAACCGGATATAGTGCTATGCTGGATACGTTCATACGGTTCGTGTTTTTCATGAATTGGTGAACCTCCAGCTCATATCCTTCTAATTTATGAGAGAAGTCACATTCTCGGTTGTAAAACAATTGCAGCACGATGCGACCGTCTCCACCATCGACATATTGTGAAAAAAACAAAAGAGATGCCTCCTGTGGTTCTTGATGAACCTGAAATATAGTCGCTCTGCCAGCAACTCCTACGACCTACTTAAGCTGGACTCTTAAAAAAGTAAAATAATGGGGTCCCCATGCCATACCTGCCAGCAACGTCACCATCAGCACTTTTTGCCATTCTTTATTCGTTTCTTGATTCATCAGACTATCCCCCGTAAACGGTTCATTCTTGTTATTAGTGAAAAGATCTTATCATCCGCCTCTGAACCAATTCTGAACAATATTAATTTTTTTTCGCAGTCTGGGTTTTGTAGCAAATGAAAAAAGAGCGCTCACCCAGATGGGCTAAGCGCTCTAAAACGTTGATGTACAGGCCGTGTCAGGAAGCCGTAGGATTCCATTGAAAGGTAGCCGCGGACTTGGATGGAAGGGTAGATTTGAAAACCTTATTTCCCTGCCGAACCTTAAATGTCTTTGTGTTCTCTCCCGTATTGGCGGCAATCAGGACAAGCGTACCGTCGGGGTTGCGATAGGCGACCGTTTCAATACTCCCACTATAATGTGTAGAATCAATACGTACCGCACCTGGACGGACGAATTTGCTGGCGTGCCCAATCGCATAGTACTCCACATTTTTCGTAACTGCACCGCTTAACGGGTCGATGGTTACTACACCTCTACAGTTGGCGCAACCCCCATTGGTCGGACCCCCGGACGGGTCAAGTGCGATATTCCAAAAGAGGACATTTTGCGACCAGTTTCGGGGTGCACCAATGATCAGCTTGGACATATCCCAGCTCAAATTATCTCCAAAGCCCGGACTCCACGCTCCCCCACTACATTCTGTCATATATACAGGCTTATCAGGGAATGCATTATGCACATCTGTCATCGCTGTGGGCTCTCCTTTGTAGCAATGAAAGGCCGTTCCGTGCGTATAGTTTCGAGCCTGTTCATCTCCTAACACGGTCTTGGCATATTCGCTCCCTGTATCCCAGTTATGGTCAAAGGCAATAATGTGAGTAGATAAATGGTTTCGATTTAGGGTGGGACCCAGATATTGTTTAATAAAATTCGCCTGTTCTGCTGCTCCCATACTCATGCTGGGATACTTGGGCGTCGTGAATTCTGGCTCATTTTGAATGGAAATCGCCTGAATCGGAATTCCCTCGTTCGCATAAGCCTGTAGATAACGAACAAAATAGTCAGCATATGCCTGGTAGACACGCGGATCGGTATAGTCCAAATACCAGCCGTTATAAATCTGCTCCCCATATTTCATCCAGGGCGGAGCTGTCCATGGGGTTCCCATAATCTTTAAATCCTGGTTTCTTCTCAGGATTTGCTTCAATACATCGATCACATCCCGATCCTTGGCGATGGAGAAATGATTCAGCTCATAGTCCTTGCCTGTTGCCACATCGTCATAGGTATAGCTACCAGGCTGTCCCTGTTCATCTACGGAATAATCTGAGGCACCAATGGTATGGCGAATATAACTTAGTTGAATGCCACTGGCTGTAAACAAATCATTTAGCAGCTGATCACGCTGATTGGCAGACATGCCATGATTCATCAGGTATGCGGACGAACCGGACACCGCTGCGCCAAATCCCTCCATCGTCTGATAATGAATATCTGGCTTAATCTCAACCGTCAGTGTATCCGCATTCGCTGCATTTTCTTTACTGTTATCCTTATCCCAACGGATCGGGGTTTGTTGGGTTAGGCGATTCGCCGGATCGGGTGTTGTTAGCCACATGTTGACGTTATTTTCTGCTTTCGGCCCCGGAACATTCCGTATAGCCATACTGGCCAGGACCGCACAGATCAAAATGGCTACTGCAGCTATAAGCAGCCAGATGTCAGTACGTCGTTGCTTTTGGAGTTTTTTCATCTATATCCTCCTCTCCCCATCATTATCCTGTCCCCATCCTCCCTACTATTTCAGCTTTCACTTGGGTTTCCCTTTGCATACCTGTTGGACGTTTACATACCGATAGCAAAAAGAGAGCCGGTGCTTGTGCCCGCGCTCTCTTGAATATAACCATTTTAAAACAAATGTAACGGGATTACTTTTTTGCTTTTTCTGTAGAGGTTGCCGGAATCGTAACACTTCCTGTCAGTCGTAAATCCTGTGAGGAGCTACCCACATAAATGGGCACTTCACCCGCTGGCATAACCCATGCTTTGGACTTTTCATCCCAATAAGAGAAAGCTTTCGGGTCGAGCTCAATGCGTACCTTCTTCTCTTGACCCGGCTTCAACTCGACCTTGGACCAGCCTGCCAGTTGACGGGAAGGAGTCTCTACGTTTGTCGGAAGCTTACCGCTGTACACCTGTACAACCTCAGCTCCGGCTGTTTTGCCAGTGTTCTTCAATTTTAGCGAAACTTCGACGGAACTCGTACGATCGGATTTTTTTCCACTCGCATGCTGTTTTGTTTTCAGATCACTATATCCGAATGTCGTATAGGATAAACCGTGTCCAAAGGAGAACGCCGGTTGAATACCCGATTTCTCATACCCACGATAGCCTACAAAAATACCATCTGAATAGTCACCTATACCGTTCACGCCTGGAAACTTCTCTGGTGAGGACACGGGTGTAGACTGCTCGTTAACCGGGAAAGTTACCGGCAATTTACCAGAAGGATTCACATCACCGAATAAGACGCGTGCTATAGCATTTCCTTGCTCTTGTCCAGCAAACCATGCTTGTACGATGGAAGGGACTTTGTCCTGCCAGGTATCCATCTGCACGGCTCTGCCGCTCATTTGTACGACAATGGTTTTCGGATTTGCAGCCGCAACCGCACGGATCAGCCGATCCTGATTGTTCGGCAGTTCCATATCGGAACGCTCAACATATCCTTCACTCTCATACGTACGCGTAACAACAATCGCAACATCCGATTTTTTCGCCAATTTCACAGCGTTATCAATCAACTTATCTGACGTATCTGCTGGAGGTTCCCAGCCCAGACGAACCATACCACCGGAATCACGACCATTTGTCGGATAATCAGCGCGGTATTCAATACGTATCTTGTGCTTTTCACCCGCTTTAAGGGAGATGTTTTTCTTCGTAGTGCCCAGCTTTTCACCTTGATTATCCACGAATAGCTTATCGTCGAGATACAGCTTGCTTGATCCCAAACTGGTTAATGACAATGCATAGTCACCATCCTTGGGAGCTGCAATTGCCCCTGTCCAGCGTGCAGATATCAAGCCGTTCAGTGTCGTTGGTGTATTGGGAACTTTAGGGGACTTCGCATTGAAGCCCTGATAATTATAAAATCCAAGGTTCATATTGACTTGGTCATCATTGCGTACAAGAATCGGATTGCCTTCCATCTTGTTATTCTTCCAGTATTCGCCTCGAAGCCCCTGTTCGCCATCTCCATAAGTCGCATATCCAACACTGATATCCTCTTTCTGATCAGACGTAGTCAACAGTGAAGATGGAACAGCAGATGGCCCTGGCATAATGTCTCCTGCAGAGATCGGGTCTGTGCCCGGTGCATATTGGACGGTAACTCCTTTGCCGACACGATTGCGGATGCCCTCTAACGGACTCACGGTATACGTCGGGTTCACCAACGAACTGCCTCCGCCTGCCACAGTGCCGTTATCTGCATCGGGGCCAATCACAGCAATGGACTTGAGTTTATCTTTAGACAACGGTAATGCATTGTTTTTATTTTGAAGCAGTACCATACTTTCCTCAGCCAATTGACGGGCTGTTTTGCCATGGTCACGGATATCAATTTGATTATTTTGAGCCGGGTGATCGAATAAACCTTTGCTGAACATTTGCACCAGAATGCGCCCAGCCTTATCATCAATCGTTTTTCCACTTACCTTGCCATTCTTAACAGCCGCCAGCAGCTGATCTCCCCATTTACCATATGGTGTACCCGGTGTTTCCAGGTCCAATCCGCTATTTGCTGATTCGACTGTACTCAGGTTCGCACCGTAATCACTCATCACAAAGCCCTTGAATTGCAGCTCCTTCTTCAAGAGGTCCGTCAAAAGAGTTTTGTTCTCACAAGCAGACTCGCCGTTGACCTTGTTAAAGGAGCACATGGCCCCTCCCAAATCTGCCTTGGCGATGACTTCTTGGAACGGGCGTATGTAAATCTCATGCAACGCACGGTCACTGACTTTGACATTCGTCGTGAAGCGCTCCGTTTCCTGATTATTCATAAGGTAATGTTTCGCAGTTGCCAAAACAGGGTGGATTTGTATACCTTTGACATAAGCAGTCGCCATTTGCGATTGCAGTAGCGGGTCCTCACCCATAGATTCAAAGTTTCGCGATCCCCATGGAATACGGGCAATATCCATCCCCGGTCCAAGCGCAACATTATGAGTTGTATTAAAAGCCTCGTCTCCGATCAAATCACCATACTGTTTGGCAGCTTGGGTATCCCACGTTGCAGCCAACGCAATTGGAGCAGGCAACGCAGTAGATTGCTTGTCCTGCACATCTGGATTGGCGATGCGCACACCCGCAGGTCCATCTGCCATCGTCAGTGCCGGAATACCCAACCGCTCCATCGAATTATTATAAAATCCATAGTAATTGTTGACCTTACCAGTCACCAAATCTATTTTTTCTTCCAGCGTCATTTCTTGCAGCAGCAACGCTGTCCGTTTCTCAGCCGACAGGGCCGTGTTCATCCAAGGCCGATCTGTCTGGCTTCCTGCCGCTCCTGCAATATTCATAGGTCCGATCACAACAGCCGCGATAACTGTCATCATCACCATACGGAACAACCATGTAGATTTCACTTTCACGTTTGTAACTCCTCCTTGATGTTAGGTCATGAGGTGAATGCCTATTCAACTCTCACAGGCTTGCAAAGGCTCTCGATCCTGCGAGCTCCGACAAGAATCGAGAGCCACGGGATAAGCAAGCAAGTCAGCAAAAGCCGCAATGGCTCAAGTGACACGTTTACCACCCTACCGTACATTTTCGAAAATTTCATTGAAAGTTTTTGGAAGTACAGCACTAGGACCTTCATTCTGCTCCATAAAAAGAGAGCGCTCACAATTCACTTAACTGATAATAAAATTACACTTTTGTAACTTTTTAATGACTATTTTTTAACTAATTTAAATCACAAAAAATGATTCATATGTCCCACTCTTGATTGACTCATATGGCGTTACCTATCGTGCGACCAAAGTCGCTATTTGGGAATTGGAAATAATTATGTATGATCGAAATGGTTTAGTTCGTCTATATATTGCACTTCGGAGCGATTGGAATCGAATTTTGCAAAATCCTGGTATAAAAAAACGCCCACAAACAAAAAATTCCAGAGAACCTGAAAGGTCCCTGGAATTAACGTGATTATTCAAACGGATACCGAAGCCCCCACTGTGAACGAATCTGATCCATCAGTTTCATAATTCCTAATGATTCATCCAAAGAAATAGTAGAACTTTCGAGCAAGCCTTCGTGCAAGCAACGCCCGACTTCTTCTGCTTCAAAGGCATAGCCTGTAGAGGATCGGTCATCCTGAAAGTTTTGTGCCTCTTCACCGTCCACAACTAAAGTAGCCGATGTGCTGTTCAAGAATGACGGAATGTGGATATAGCCCTTTGTTCCATGGATGTATGCCTCATTCGTCAATCCGAGACGGACTGCCCCGTTAAGCATAGCCGTGCGTCCTTTTCCATAATCCAGCAAGATCGAAAATGTCTCGTCAACGCCTGTCTCCCCGATATGAGCAGTGCTCCATACATGCTCAGGTTCAGGGCCGAAGACCATTGAAGCAAAAGAAACCGGATAAATCCCTGCATCTAATAGAGCACCTCCGCCCAGCTCAGGGTTCAAAAGCCGCCCCTCCGGGTTCCAATCTACCCGAAAACCAAATTCCGCCTTAACCAGCTTTACCTCGCCAATGAGACCCGCATGTATCCACTCTCGCACTTGGCGAATCGGAGGCAAAAAACGTGTCCACATTGCTTCCATCAGGAATAGCTTACGCTCACGTGCAAAGCCGATCAGTTCCTCCAATTCTTTACTATTGACGGTGAAGGGTTTCTCACACAAGACCGCTTTCCCCGCCCGAAGAGCCGTCAGAACATTTTCTTTATGAAAAGGATGAGGAGTCCCTACGTAAATAGCATCTATCTCGGGATCTTGTGCTAATTCCTCATAGCTCCCGTAAGCCCTTGATATTTGATGCTTAGCTGCAAATTCGGTAGCGCTTTCAATAGTGCGTGATCCAACAGCATACCCTTCTCCATTCGTAACATGCGCCAAATCAGCCACAAATTGATCTGAGATCCAGCCTGTGCCGACAATTCCCCATTGAATCTTTTTGCTCATACTTGTGTCCCTCCCAGCAATTTGGTTAACGTTGACTTACAACATACCCTTTTATTCTAGCAAACGCCTGTCCTAAACAAAAGAAACATTTGCTAGACGACGGTTTCTTTTGTGGCCTAGCAGCATCTTCATTTATACCCATTATTGAATGACGTATCTGTAAAACTTTTTATCCACTTTCATGACTGGAAAACCAATCGGCAATTCTCCAGGAGCTATACTAACAAAGCCGTTCTTCTCATAAAAACGATGAGCTGCTACGAATTGTGGTGTTGTTCCAAGATAGATTTCTTCAATAGACCTTTCCCTAGCCCATCCTATGGCATGATGCAATAATTGATTCGAAACATTGAATGTTTTACCTCTATAGTTTTGTTTTACAAACATCTTTCTGAGTGCTGTCTTACGGTTCCCAATATCTAACAAAGCTATAGTCCCTACTACGGTTCCTTCACTAAGAGCCACCCAGAAGTTGCCGTTACCACGCTGATAAAAATTTTCAATATCAAGCAAATCCGGCTGATCTTCTTTGGTTATGGCGATATTATATTCATCTTTTTGAATATGTAAAATTAAATCGACAACTTGTGATTGATACTCGGTTGAGTACTCTTTTAGAAAGATACTATTATTCATCGCTGTGTTCTCCTATGATCGTCGATTGTTATACTGTTAGATTCCTATCAAACCACAGAACCTAAAATATTACCCATATCTCCTTATTCGTGCTCGATAAACGCTCAATATTAAATAACTCAACCTCCGCAACTAAACTAAGTTTCCACCTACACAGTCGAGGATGCGAAATCCTTGTTTAGGTGCGAACGTTGAGTTAATTATGAATCTATATATATCAGAATTCTATTCTACGCTTGAAGCTGTGTAATAATTTGCGGGTCCTTGATCTTCTGATCCTCAGCCAACAACACAACTTTGGATAGAATCTCGGCTGTTCTTGGGTCCTCGTCCAGAAACGGCAGGAAGATGCGTCCACGATGCTGCGAATGCACCGGGATAATATGCAGTGCTCCCTTCGCTTGCTTGTAGACACCCCCGCTTCCCAGATGCACAGCATATTCGCCAAGAGTCCCATCTACACGTGCATAATTCCCATCCAAGCGTACATTGCTAATTTTCAGCAGGCGAAGTGATTCGTGCACAATAACCCTACGCATTTCAATGGTCGTCAGACTGGCCTCTGGATCAACGCCACCTACATGGGCAACACTGACGACCAGATCCACGTCTCGCATAACTTCGGAGAACAGAACAGGAGGAACTTCGTCCAACGGTACGCTCTTATACGTTGTCCGATCAAAGAACTGCACTGTCTCCAGTGTAGGAGCCTCGGTATCCGCTGGTGAGAACCAGTCCGCCATGGCATACAGGTTCGCAATCAGGTTCTCAGCATAGTACACCTTCTGAAGTCCGTCCTCATAGCTGACTGTCCATTGGCGACCTTTCAATAGGGATACCGTTTTATTCGGCTGTACCTGGTGTCCTGCATATCGACGGGAAACGGTCGCATTTGCACGTTCATCAGCATTCAGCAAGTACAGCTCACGGAACACCTGCTTAAATGGCTGGCGTATCTGGCGGTCGAATAAGTCCTTCTGGAATTCGCTCCAACGACCACTTTCGAACAAATGAAGGGGATGGGCAATAATCAGCTTATCCTCTTCTCCTATAGTATGCTGTTCAGCAAAAGGAGCCGTCAATACCAACGTTTCCTCATTAAAATATCCGAGGTGATCATCAGCCTTGAACACCAGTGTCCGCACCAACGGAGCAAGCACAGGATTACCCAGCAATCCTCTCAATTCCTTCACCATAAAGGTCGTACCAGACTCCATAGAGCGTTCCAATTCTTTGCGAGCTCTGCGGTACTGATCCACTAGATCTCCTTTAAGCTCCTTCAGCGACGTAACATACTCATCCTTCTTGAAACGAGCCGGAATGGATTTCAGCGTCTTGCCTTTGCTGACAATTTCAATATCTGCCGCTCCTTCAGTATCAATGATGAGCTGCACCGTTGTAGCCTCGTCCAAAGCATGTGGCTCAAAATAAGACCGAAGATCATCCAGCTTACGAGCTTCCATATCCCATACGAGACGGGTTACGTCATCATAACCTGCGTTACGTGCCAAATTCCCGAGTGCAATCCGTGAAACGAGTGCCTCACTGGCCTTACGCTGTGCGCCGAATTTTTTGCTTTGTTCCAGAAACCTCTGGATAAAATCATAACGTTCGCGTATATCTGGTTCAGGCGGCTGAGCAAGTGGAATCAGACTGTAGGTCAGCAAATGGTCTTTGTTTCGCTTGTCCTCCACTGATTTTTCCATTTCACTCCGTTTGAGCTTACCCAGCGTCGCATCTGCAAACAACTGGGATCGACGATGATTGGCTCCAGCCGAAATATACTTGGCACAATCGTACAGCAGGTCAAAACGTTCCTCGCCCAACGTCTCATAGGCCTCATGAAACCAGTGAATATCGAAGGCACCATCATTAAAATCTTGTGGAGCAATCGGCGAGTAATGAGCTACAATCGTTTCCTTCTCGGCCGAAAAACCTTCATTGATATGCGCATGGAAATACCATGCCGCACTGCGAAGCCCTTCCCAACCGAGATAGTCTGCTACAATCTCAATCCACTGCGGTGCATACATAGCCGCCTCCAGCAGACGTTTATCTGTAATTTTAGTGTTCTTCAGCTTTTCCTTGAGCAACGGGGCATCCTCGCCATCACTCGGATAACATGCCTTGAGCAAGTGGCTGAACGATTCCTTTTTGGTAATACGATCACCGTAGCCGTACACATAACCACGCACAAACGTTTCCTTGTCGAGACCCTCCAGAATACGGATGAAATAATCCATACCTTCAAATTGGCTCAAGCCCATAACCTTTGGCGTAGCCTCGGTAGGCAAATCGCCTCGAACCAATTCAACCTCTAGCAGTCGATCAATAACCGTACGACGTATCTCCAAAAATTCTGGTTTGCTAGAAATCCATGTATTGCGGGCATTGGTTAAGGAACTCATATGTCTTCTGCTTTCACTACCAGCCAGCAGCTCCCGATACACTTCACCTACACCAATCAACCCTTTTTCATATGCTTTGAAGTAATCCTCCAGATCCAGCGGAGAATAAAAACGATTTTCCGCTCCTAGCAGTTCTGCGTAGTTCACAAAGGTATGGAAAAAGCGCTTAAAGGACTCATCATCATGGACCTGCCCCTTCTCCAGTGCCACCCACGGGCCAGACAATAGATGGAGCATTCCCATATCCTCTTCAGGTCTGTCCTTAGGCATGCCTTGCATTAGTGAATTTAAAGCAAGGTCAATTACGTCAAATGTTTGGTCACCGGATGTGTCCATAAAATAAGCATTAACTAGTGTGCTTACCTGATCGGAATAGGTCAGCTCTGCCATCCACTTCTGCACCTCGTTAATGCGATCCAAAGGATACATTTGCTCAGCGAAATCTTTACGCCATCCTTCCAGCAGCTTGTGCTTGCTTTGTTCTGAATAGTCCATGTTAAAAGAAAAGTATCGATAATAGCGATCCAGCGTTCGGTTCATAGGCTCTAATCGGTCATAAAAAACAAGCTCCAGCAGTTCACGCGCTTCCATGCCGCTTTCCTGCAAATAACGGTCCCACTCCTCATAGAGAGGATATAAAGACAGTCTGGAATCTACTTCTTCATCGACCTGAACCAGCCGTAGAGGGCGAAGGTTCGTCCCAATAAGCAATGTATCTTTGTAGCCCGAATAATACTCCGCAGTATATTCCACATCACGATGTTGATGAACAAGCTCGTCCAGTCCACTCAAGAACTGCTTGAGCTTCTCCAATGGACTAACAAAAACATCGGCCAATCGAAAATCACCCAGATCAACTTTCTCTTCCAACCAAGCTTCCTTGACATTCGGATCGTACAGTCCAAAACCGTTAGCCCCTGTAAAAGCATCCTCCTGTCCCAGCTTGGACAGCAGTTGCTCCTCTTTGGCTGTAGGTTGCTGAATGATATCCGCCAAAGTCCGCAGGCTGTCATACTGTTCGGCACGATCCGGGTCTGCATATATCTTCGTCAATACTTCCAGTCCACCCAATCGTTGCAGCTCCGTCTTAGCACGCAGCAAGCGTTCCAATGAGCCAGCGAGCGGCTCTTCCGATTGTGAGAGCAACACACCAATGACACTTTGGCGCAATGATCCCGTCTTGAGCTTTAATAAGGCTTCCATTTGTTGCATTTCTGGTTCCGACAGCGTCAGCTTACGCGCCTTGGCCACAGCGAACTCACGGATACTCATACTTTTGTCAGACAAACTGGAAAAAATAAAATCACGTTGTACCGCATCCTCAGGTTTTTGCACAAAATGGTTCAACAGTTCGCCACGCAGATTAGGGCTAATCTGTTCCTTTAAGGCTATAATTTCCCCAATCCAGGAAGCATCCATATCATAACCAGCGAGATACAGCATTTTTTGAATAGGTGCATCTGAGCGGTGATACAGATTAACAAAATCCAGCACCTTGGAGGGCTCGGTGGACTCACCCTTTTTCATATGTACAAACAGGTTATGAAGTCGTTCAAAATCCTTACGCCGCTCCTCTTTGCTCTCCAGCAAAGGAGTACGCACCACTTTAACGATCCGATCCGCGACCGTCCCGCCTTCTACCCATTCATAAAAATAATTGCTTGTATAGTTCGTCAGTATCCAATATTGAAGCTCCGGGTCCGTTTCATCCAGATATTCCCTCGCAATTCCGAGGCGCACATCCTTGTTGTCACTGTTAGACAGTACATACAGTGCTACGATCTTCTGGTAAGTTGCTCCTTGCTCCATGAGTTTCCGAACCTGTCCATACAAATCACGTTCCTCATGTACTGCCGTAGCCCACAAACTCATATAAACTTCATTAGCATTTGAGCTGGTCAGCCATTCCTGGCGCAGTTCACTACGAGTCAATGCTTCATATGCCTGCTCGATCAGTTGGCGAACGACCCGCTGGTTGGCGGATTCCAAGCCCATTCCCGTCCATACTGCAAGCGCCCGCACCACTGAACTGTAACGAATGAAGCCTTGGTCGATGATTACCTTCAACAGATATATTAGAGCCTCCGGGGTTCCTTCATCCATTTGTTCCACGATACTTTGGCGCAATCCCTCCTGGAGTTTGGCGGCTGCCAAGAGCTCGCCGATCATGCGATAATTCTCCTCCTGATGACTCAGGAGCATGCCTTTAATCATATTGCGCGTAAGTAACGCCGCCTGATTATCCCCATAAATAATAGCTTTTAACGCCTCAAGCACCTGTGAATTACCGTGATCCAACTCATAAGCAATCCAGTCACCAATCGTTTCCTGAATCCGGTAATCTCTGCCTGGTTCATAATCCTTTTTTGTTAAATAATCCATTACGGAGAACCCGATACAGTCCATTCGGATCAACTGCACCATTCTTTTATAAACCCGGGAAGTATGGGCCGTAATATCCGAAGTGCGAAACGGTTTGCGCGCATACCCTGTGCTGTATGGATATTCAGTCACATGCTCCGTTAGATGTGCGAATACATCGCCCGCTGTTTGTCCAATTAGAGCATATAACACTTCTGTCAGTGGCTTAAACAGCGGTTCTCCTCTTTCTGTCGCCCGTTCTTTTAATATTCGCTGACATTCATTAAATGGCTCCTCGTTCTCCTGTATGTAATGAAGCTTACCTAGTTCCACAACATACTGAGCCAACTCCTGTTGTGGTCCATCCAGTTGCGCCGCGCGCTCCTTCAGTGTGGTGAAATATTCTTGCTCATTGTTCTCTTGATGCATGTTTCGTTTCCCCCTCTACCATAGGCCTCCAGCCAGCATTGTGAAGCGTATAAATACAATCTCATTCCCATCCTTAAGTGACAAAGGAGCATCCAGTTCAATAGTTTCCTCGTCACATACAAAAACTCTGTATAAACCATCTTCAAAAGCCTGCATCGCCGTGTTCACGGCATCCTTAATATCCGGGACACCATCATTATATATGGAACCGAATCCTACTTTACCTATCTCGCCTTGTGCCTGAACTTCCTCTCCCGTGAGGAACGGAATCAGCGCGACACTTTCCTGCTTTTCCCGCAGCTTTTGAACATTCAAAGCAACGGTTGCAGTAATCAAATCTCGCAATGTTTCTGGAGCAGGACTCAGCTCTATTTCCTGTCGTGCGAGTGCTGGCTTGCGCTTCCCCAAACTTTTTACAGTTACAAACAGCTTCATGTCGTTCCCCTTCCTTTTTATTCACGCTTTTGGCCCGTTGTCAGCTGAATTTTTCGACCCATATAAAAACACCGTTAAAGAAATCGAAAACGAATGTTTGTTCGTATTTTTATTTTAATATGTTCCTTATCATTACTCCATCGCCCTTTATGACCAAAATTCGCAGCGGTGCAACACCCTAAAACCTTAAAAAATAAGACTTTATACCTTGTTTTCGATAATTCCTTTCCATATTAAGGATGAAAAAAAGACCTGCACAAGGGAGACCATCTGCTCTTCACAGACTTCACTCCATTATACAGGTCAAATATCATCATAAATAATGTTTTAATACTTATTTATTTAAAATGCTGGAACAACGCTATCCTTGTAATTATCCTCAAAAAATTTGCGTACTTCCAGTCCGGTCATTCGCTTTGCCAACTTTTGAATGGCATCGGAATCTGCATTATCCTTACGCGCTACCAGATTAATGGCAAAGTGCGTATCGTCTTTTTCGGTAATCAGCGCGTCCTTCTTCGGTGTCAGACCGAGCGGCTTGGCATATGCGGGATACATGGCAGCCATGTCCACATCATCCAGTGACCGCGCCAGCATCAACAAATCCACTTCTTTAAACACAAACTTTTTCTTATTCTCAATAATATCGGCCTGTGTAGCATTATAGCCTACACCTTCTTTAAGCTTGATCAAACCATTTTGCTCCATCATTACTAAAGAACGTCCAGTATTGGCCGGGTCATTGGCAATGGCAATAGTCGCACCTTCCGGCAGGTCTTTAACGTTCTTGTATTTTTTGGAGTACGCGCCGTAAATGGCGTTGTAAATAGGTTTTATCGCCACCAAATCAGACTTGTTGCTTTCATTATATTGTTGCATAAAAGGAGCATGCTGAAAGAAGTTAGCATCTACTTCCCGGCTTGCCAATGCGTTGTTCGGTTGGATATTGTCTGAAAGCACGACGATTTCCAGATTGACTCCGTCCTGTTTAAGCAGCGGCTTCACGATATCCAGCACATCTGTCATCGGTGGGATTAGCGTTGCTACTTTCAAGGTCACTTCTTTTTGGGAATTTGCTTCTTTAGACTGTGTTTCTGGAGCAGCCTGCTTTTGACCACCGCATCCAGCAACCAGTAGCATAACGACAGCAAATAGTGTAAGTAATTTCAAGTTCGTTTTCATGTTGTTTTTCCGACTCATTTGATGAGGAACCTCCAAGTAAATTGTGATTGGGAAGATAAAAAATGAGTTACAGTGGGAGCCGCAGCCGCTTCACGTGCAGATTGTTCTTCTGATCGCTGTTGAAATGGGATTCTCTCTGATTTGTAACACAATTTATAGGTTAGAATCCCATTTCAAAGGCGAACGCTGACGCTTCTCCAGAACAATTCTGCCCGCTCCGCTTTTGAGGTACTGTAAAGTCATTTTTATTTCCATAGTGAGTTGTGCAAGTATAGTGAAAGTTACAATTCCACCTTACCGCTTGTCGATCCGGCGGGATATGGTGCTTCCGGTGAACTGGATTGTTTGTACGAAAATAATCATGACGACGATGGTGAACGCCATCAAGCCTGTTTCAAAACGCTGGTAACCGTAGCGGATGGCAAAATCGCCTACCCCGCCGCCGCCCACAATGCCCATCACCGTGGAGTAGGAGATGAAGCTAATGGTGGACGTGGTCAAACCCAGTACAAGCCCGGAACGAGCCTCCACGTACAGAAATTTAAAAATAAGCTGGAGGGTGGATGCCCCCATAGAAGTAGCGGCTTCAATTACACCCTTGGGCACCTCGAGCAATGATTGCTCCACCAGCCTCGAATAATAGGCGATGGCCACCACTGACAAGGGAACCGTTGCAGCCATCGTGCCCAGCGCCGTCCCTACGACCAGACGTGTAAATGGAATCATAAACACGACGAGCAGCAAAAACGGGAATGAGCGGATAACATTGACCACACTGTTCAATAGGGTGAACAGCAGTCGATTTTCATATTTTTGCCCTTTACCACACAAATACAAAATCGTTCCTGCCGGAAGCCCTAACAGTACAGCTGCTGCAATAGAAATCCCCACCATGATAAACGTCTCTCCGATGGCTTTCCATATCTCAGACTGATATTGCGCAATGATGCTCAGCATTTCATTCATCAGCTTCACCTGCTCCCGCTGTTGAACCTACCGCAGTGTCAGCTACACGCTGCGTTGAAAGTAGCTGCCCATCTCGCATTTCTGATACACGGGTACAAATATTGCGTACTACATCCATATCGTGCGTTACGATTACAATGGTAACTCCCAGTTCACGGTTGATCTCCCGTAACACGCCCAAAATATCCGCGGTCGTCTGCGGATCAAGCGCCGAGGTCGGCTCATCACACAGCAGCACCGCAGGTCGATTCGCCAGCGCTCTGGCTATCGCCACGCGTTGCTTTTGGCCTCCGCTCAGTTGTGCCGGATACTGTTCTGCTTTATCAGCTAAACCGACGAATTGCAGGCATTCGCGCACACGTTCCGCTCTCTCTTTTTTCGCGACACCTGCCAGCTCTAACGGCATTGCCACATTTCCACTGACCGTCCGATTGTGAACAAGATGATAATGCTGAAAAATCATCCCTATGGATCGCCGCGCTTCTCGGAGACGTTTTTCCGGCATGCGAGTCAGATCTTCCCCGTTTACAACCACGTTTCCCTCATCCGGCCTTTCCAATACATTCATCAACCGGAGCAACGTAGACTTGCCGGCACCGCTGGCACCTATGATACCGTGAATTTCCCCCTCCTCCACTTGAAGGGACACGGATTGAACCGCATGAAATTGGCCGCTTGAGGTGGTATAATGCTTGCTTACCTGATGCAGCGTAATCATGAAACTTGGCCTCCTGATGATCCATTTCTGCGGGAAAATGTAATAAGCCCGCCAGCCCGGGCGGGTCTGTACGAGCCGTCAATTCCCATTGCATTAATATACCACAGAGCAGAAAACGGGCAAAGCATTTTGACAACAATTAACGTACATCCCATACCCCTACATAAGGAAAGCGGATACCGAATCCCCAAGCCAGCGTAAGCATCACCACAAAATAGAAAATAAATAAAATATCTACAGCCGAATAGCCAATCGCATAATAATACGTTCGCTTGGTTTCATTAGCAAAACCCTTGGCTTCCATAGCAATAGCAATGCGCTGCGCACGCCGGATACTTTGAGCGAGCAGCGGAATCGCATACCTGCGAAGCGTCGCATACATATTCCATTTGGACACATGCTGATGTAAACCTCGAATACGGTGGGCTTGTCTCAATGCCTGGAACTCCTCCACCATCATGGGCATCAGCCGCATGGCTGCCAAAAAGCTATACGCATACTTCGGAGGGAGCCTCCATTGCTGCATCAGTGAATAAAAAAGGTCCACCGGACGAGTCGTTAAACCAAACAGCAACCCTACCGCAGCCATACTCAGCGCACGAAAGCCCAGATGCATGCCTCGGTAAAAGCTTTCCTGCGTCACATGGATCAAGCCCCATGTCCACCAGGTCGTCACCCCTTTGCCGAACATCATCATGCCCGTTGAAGTTGAAAGAAACACCAATATAAAGGGAGATCCGTACAGCAGCAGCCTCTTCCATGGATGGCCTAACCAGACAAGCAGCAACAGCATAGAACACGCAACATTAAACATGACATTCGGATCATGAATGACTATAACGACCACAAACAGTATGGAAAACATAACGAGCTTTAAGCCCGGATTCACGCGATGCAGCCATGTTTTATGATGGGGAAAGGACAGGTTCATACTGTAGTTCCCCTTTCTGAATCCGCCATATATCGGTACAATATCGACGGACAATTTCCGGGTCATGTGTGACCATCAGAATGGCCGTGCCTGCCGCTCTCAACTGCTCCAACATATCCAGCATGACAAAGGTATTACGCGCATCCTGACCAAAAGTCGGCTCATCCAGCAGCAGCACTTCCGGCTCACGGATCATGGCCGTAGCAATACTCAACCGCCTTTTTTGGCCTAACGAAAGCTGATACGGATGACGCTCGTCCAGCCGCTCCAATCCGAACTGTACGAGCATCCGATCCACCCGCTCCCGGCACTGCTCAGCACTAAACAAGCTCTTCGGTAACGAATACTCTAGTTCCTTTCGTACGGTATGCGCTACGAATTGCAGCTCGGGATTTTGAAATGCGAACCCGATGCGCTCTGCCAGTTGTTCCGTACTGCCTGCCTCAATTCCGCGCACGCTATAACGTCCCTGTGTGCGAAGTAAACGCATCATGGAGAGCAGCAACGAGCTTTTGCCAGCCCCGTTTTCACCGACCACGCCAATCCAGTCGCCAGGCTTCACCTGCGCATGCTCCACATAAATCACTGAACTTAAACCGCGGAGACCACTAAAATGTTTCAGCTCCAGCAAATCAATCTCCGTACCATTCCCCGTACCATTCTGCTGTGTCACTGATTCACTCCAACGCGGCGAAGACGATTCATTCCATACTCCCGGGTACCACACGCCGTACTCAGACAATGCCTGCCGATGCACATGAAATACTTCTTCTGCCCTTCCATCCGCAATGATCTCCCCTTGAGCAGAAAGCACCACAATCCGATCCACATCATGGACGATTTCATTAATTTTATGCTCTACGATCACCAGCGTTTGGTCTACCGAAATGTTGCGAATGGTATCCCACACCTGTGTGGTGCCTTCCTCGTCCAACAAAGCCGTCGGCTCATCCAGAAAAAGCACTTCTGGCTCCATAGCCAGCACAGACGCAATCGCCAGACGCTGCTTCATTCCCTGTGACATGTTGCCAATGGGCATGTGTATATCATCCGTTGATAGACCAACCTGTATCAGCAGCTCGCGAATACGGGATTGCATCTGTTCCCGGGGAACCTGATTATTTTCCAACACAAAAGCCAGTTCCTCGTCTGCATATGACATACAGAACTGCGTATCAGGATCTTGAAATACAATACCTGAGACACTTGGGATTACAGCAGCATCGCATTTCATAGGCACTTCTATCGTGCGTGGAATCAGACCGCTTAACACTTGGAGCAGCGTTGATTTACCGCATCCACTCGGTCCCAGTAGCAGCAGCTTTTCCCCCTTGTGGACAGACAAAGACATATTGTGAAAAAGCAGCTCTTGCTCACCGGGAAATTTCAACCGTAGACGGGTGATCGAAGCCACCACATCTTCGGTTGCCCGGCTCATCAATCCAGCCCCTTATAATCTTGTTCCGTTGCAGGTCTCAAACTTCGTGTAACTCCGGTTACCTCCAATGCCTTAGCCAGATAGAACGCGAATACCCCGGCAATCACAATACTGCCAATCATCCGAAAGCCAATATACAAAACATAGTTCCAGGTCGATAGCTGATCGATATACCCGTAACTGAAGTCTAAAATCAGAGAAGTGACAGCCGCCCCAGCCGCAGCTAGCGAAGCAACCCATAGGTTTGCGTTCCGATACAGAAAAGCCGCAAAAAATAGCTCCGCTCCCAAGCCTTGCAGCAGGCCATAGTATAAGGTGGACATGCCCCATTCGCTTCCCAAAAAAGCGCTGACCGTTGCCGCTGCCACCTCTGCCAAAATCGCAACACCCGGCTTGCGAATGATGAGATAAGCAAACGTGCCTGCCATAAACCACATGCCATACATCAATTGCTCGGCGTGTAGACCAAATGGTTTCATCAAATCATAAGCAGGTCCCCATATTTTGTAGACCAACCCGAACACAACAGATATCACAATCGTGACCAAAATATCAGTCAGCTTCAACCCTTTGGACGCTCTTACAGCAGTATTCATTATTGCGTGCTCCCCTTTTTCCTTATAATTGGCCTCTTGGCCATAAAAAAAGCTTGTCTGGAGCTGAATCTCCAGGCAAGCTTTATGCGCAGTAAAAGGTGAAGCACCATACAAAACATCATTCGTCGATATGCCTTATATAACCAGTAGTCTAAGCTACTACACTGATACCAAGCCAAAGTCAGGGTCAAGGTAAAATGCTAGGACATACATTGAATCTATCGACAACCGCAAAACAAGCGGCATTCCTGTATAGTGTTCTTGGTTTCTCTACGCTGGCATTACCCAGATCAGATTTCACGGTCAGTGGCAAGGGCCACCCTCTCAGCCTGACTTTCTCAAGCTCCCGACAATGCTTTTTTAATTCACTATAATATATACCACATCTATGGCTTTGACAATCCTATAAACCGAAGAAACGTTTGGCTGTCTCCGTCGTCGCGATTTCGATCTCCATCATGCTTCGACCTGTACATTCGGCAACCGTAGCAGCAATATGAGCGAGATACACGGACTCATTACGCCCTTCTTTGGGCTTCACGGGCAAATTACGCGGGGTCAAAAATGGAGCATCCGTTTCAATCATCAGACGGTCCAAGGGAATATCTCTGACCAGTTCACGCAGATGTTTGCCACGCCGTTCGTCGCAAATCCAGCCGGTGATCCCGATATACAGTCCCATTTCTACATACGTATGCAATTCCTGTTCAGTGCCAGTAAAACAATGCACTACCGCTTTATCGACAAGCCCTTGATACTCCCGAAGCATAGCGACAAAGTCCTCATGTGCATCTCGTTCATGCAGAAATAACGGCATATTCAGCTCACCCGCCAGTTGGATTTGCTCCCCAAACCATCGACGCTGCACATCACGTGGTGAAAAATCACGGTTATAGTCCAATCCGCATTCCCCTATGGATACGACCTGCGGCTGACCCGCCAGCTGGCAGAGCTGCTGAATCGTGTCTGCGCTGCAGTCTTTGGCATCATGGGGATGCACGCCAGCTGTGGCATACAGCTTGCCCGGATAACGTGCTGCATACTGAGAAGCCTCCCGACTGCTGCGGACACTGGTCCCGGTAATAATCAGCGGTGAAATCCCTACAGCCGCGGCTCTCTCTACCACCTGTTCCCGATCTGCATGAAACGAACGGTGCATCAAGTTCACACCAATATCAATTAACGGTGTACCCCTTTCCATCTCAATCCCTCCTTCGCAAACTACAATCTCGGATCAATCGGCTCCGATTCCAGCGATAGCGCGGCAAGGACGCATTCATGAATACGATCTACCGTATCCTTGCGGACAAAACGTTCCACGCCTTCCACACCAAGCGCTCCTTCCATCAGGGCATGACGCTCCTTTTTGTTCGTTCGACGCTGCTTCAGACGTTTTAAATTCTCAGGGGCAAGATAATCCATACCGTAAATGATGTGCAAGTACTTCCGGCCTCTCACCTTGATTGCAGGTTGAATCATCTTGTCCCGATTTTTCATCAAAAAGCGTTCCGGCTTGATCACAATCCCCTCATGACCATCCTCTGTCATCTCGTTCCACCAGCGAATGACCTCTTCCTCGCTTGCTTCGTCCGTAATAACGCGATACTCTGTCTCCATAAACAGGGAAGACAGCCCAGCCAGCTCCCGGTTTTGCTCCATATGCCAAATATGAGAATGGTCGAAAAAAGTCTTTCCGCTGTGTGCCAGCGTATGGAACGGTGCGATACGAATTTCATCTAGACCGTCCACATCCCAGCAATATTTTTGAAAAGCCTCTTGAAACGTTACAGCATTCGCGTACTTCTGTTCCATTTCCTCCAACCAGTCTCCAACCTCTCGACCTGCAACCTTCGCCTGCTTCAGCTTGTCTACCAGCTTACTGCGATCCAGCAGAGCTGCTTCCCCCACATGGGCATACTGTGCAGCAATCAGTTCCCGAGCCTTGAGATTCCACGGTACAATTTCCGCATCCAGCAACACAAAATCCGTCTGGTTCCGTTCAAAATATCCAGCCGTCTGTAGATCCACATTCAGCTTTTCCAGCACTTGCTTCCCAAGGCTTTGTTCAAAGAAAGCTCTCCCGCTCCGACTGTAAATCGTGCCCAATGTCGGGTAGCCTACATATTGAACAGCAGCCTGTTCGTTTTTGAATAATAGCAAAATAGCCCGGCTACCCATATGTTTTTTCTCGGCAACCATCGTTTGTACTCCTTGTCCACGATAATAAGCTAGCGCCTCACGGGGATGCTCCAGATATCCTGCCTCTGCAGACACCGCTGGAGCAGGACTCATCGTCGGTGGAATATACACCAGCTCCTCCATGGGTACAGTTACATGTGACACGGTATCTATAGCGGATTTGATCCATTCTCCTTGTACGCGCACTTCGCCATACGATTCCGTCAGCACACTGTAACCAGCGATGAGCTTGCGTAAATTCGGCGGGGAAAACCGTTTTCTCTGCCACCGGACAAGTGGGCTATCGGGATCATTCGCATAGTTCTCATGTGCCGGAACACTGACAAATTCCTTTTCCGGATAACGATAAGCGGTCAGCATACCGCCAAATACCACACCCTGATCAATATTCACCGTCTGATTCACAAGGGTAGGCTGCGGTCTCGGATCATGTCCCCATACTACTATTTCTCCCGATTCATGGTCTACGAACCAATCCTTGCGAATCGGTTTTCCGTTCGCATCCTGTCCTTCCGTATCTCCATAACGGCAATAATCAGAAATACGTGCCGACTGTTTGCCAATAAAATGATCCTTAATCCCGGCATGAGCCACGACCACGTGTCGCAATCCATTTCTGCCAAAAATAAGATGAGAGGGTGCATGTAGCAGAAAATCTCTCAACTCACTTCTAAGCTGTTCCGCCGCTGCCTTGCCCGCTTTTTGTTCATATTGGGCCAGTTCCTCTGCAAATCGTTCATCGCCATGACTGAGAGTCACCTTTCTTCCATCGAGGTAACGCCCGATTTTCCAGCCATGATTGCTGTCAATCATATACGCTAGTCCGGCATCCACGTGCTTTTTCCAGAACTGCACCGCTTGTAACGATTCTGGGCCACGGCTCATCACATCCCCGACAGATACCAGTCTTCTGCCATCTGGATGATGGTATAGTCCTTCCGTATCTTCCGTATATCCTAGCCGCTCTATCACTTCCAGCATCTCACGATAGCACCCATGGATATCACCAATGATGTCAATACCTGAGCCAATCTCATGAAACAGTGGCTGCGCACGGCGGACAAAATTCATTTCTTCTATATCCTTAAGGATATAGCAAGCGTTAAAGCCTTCCTCACGGATACCACGCAGGTTCCGCTTTAACAGCTGTGCCTGTTGCTTGACCCGTTGGCGGCCACGCGGATGCTCCCTGCCTAAATCCCGTTCCAGCAGCACAGCTTCGGGTACATCCAGTACCCAGGCCATAACAGGAACATGCGCCTTGGCTGCCAGCTGTACATATTTTTGACGGTCCTCAGCATACAAATGGGTGGCATCCACAACCGTCAGTTTATTCAAGCGACAGCGCATAGCCAGAATCGTATCCATCGCCTCAAACGCCTTGGCTGACATTTGCTGATACTCATAGAACAGTACGTCCGATTCCAGCCTTGGAAGTCCACTCCAGTCTATAAATTCCGTATCTCCGACCAGCTTGCGAAAATGATCCGAGGATACCACTTCTGTCTCCAGTAGAATCCCTTCGCTCACCAGCCTGTCCAATAATGTAGTTTTGCCACTGTTGGAGGCCCCAACCAACACAACCAGTCCAGCATGCGGTAAATGAATCGTATGTTTGGATGAATTGCTCATGCTTCCTTCTGCTCCTTTCTGCGCGTAAATATAGCCATTTGGGTCGGTTGTCCAAAGCCTTCGACCTCTTCTCCGATCCCCTTCAGCGCTACCGAATAAGGAGCTTCCGCAATCCACTGCTCACATCGTTCCTGAAACTCGCTTCTACTCCATTCAAAACGGTGATCGCCATGCCGTAGCTCTTGCTGATTCATACGATACACTTCATTATATTCACGATTGGGAGTCGTCACGATCAGCACGCCCGGCTGATACTCCGTCACAATTGTCTTCATCACCCGGTTCAGACGATGCTCATCCACATGCTCAATGACCTCACATAGAATCATCACATCTTTGCCCCGCAATTGTTCGTCATAATAAAAGAGAGAGCCCATCATGGGTGTAGGGCTGATCGCGTCGGCATGCCTTTCCAGCTTGGCAAAACGCTCCATGGCTCTCACTTGTGCATACGCAGACGGCTCGACCGCCCAAATCTCTTCAATGCCCGTCATTCGGGCCATCCGAGCCGATAGCTTCCCTTCCCCTGAACCAAAATCTACGATTTTCTGTCTTCGAGGCAGCTTGCGAATCACGTCCATAATGGCTTGATATCGCAGTTCATTCAGCCGTACAGTAGGCTGCTGCTTCCCTTCCTCCTGTGGCTGTTCTTGCTGTTGAACCTGTTCGTGCTTATCCTTTTGAGCTTGGACAGTATCCTTTTCAATGTGTTTTTTTGTACCTGTTGTTTCAGCAGAATCAGATTGCTCAAATTGCTCAATCAAATTGGTAAAACGAAGCGTGCGTCGAATGATCAGCTCGCGTAGTGGATGCTCTGGCAGCCAGCCTTCTCCGTAACGTCTCAGCTTGTCAAACTCTTCTTCACTAATATAGTAGTGCTTATAATTATCCAGCACCGGAATCAACAGCAATAACTGACGAAGCGCATACTGCACTGTCTGATGACCACTTAATGTGACATATCTGACGGTGCTTCGATTTTTCAGCTGAAAAGAATAGTCCGCTTCCCCTCGTTCTATAGCCACTTGATAACCCAGCGGAGCAAATAGTCCTTCCACCACAGAATCCGGCAAATCCGAAGCAATGGGCCCAAACGATAACTCCAGCGCAAAAGGGTGCGTCACCCATCCTACATAGTCTTCCTTGGGTTTGCCGTTCAGGGCCGTGCCAAGCGAGCCACGAATATAAGTGCAAAATAAGCTGCTGGTTACAAACTCCCGGTCATTAATATATTGTGTAATGTCATAGCTGTCTGGACTGTTTTTGACCAAATCTATCGAATCTGGCGAGGCCTGAATGACGATCTCAGCCTCTTCCTCGGTAAAAACGGTGTACACCATGCGTACACGTGCGCCTTTTTCTGTGCGATCATACGTATTGTAAGGATTCTTAGCAAGCAAATGCGAAATCATCCCTGCATGGGTTCCAGTTGCTTTTAGCGTGATGTGCATACTCGACTTCTCCTTCCCAGCTTATGCTTTCCATACTTCATTCACCGCAGCGCGGAACAAATCATCCAACTGCTGATCCCGTCCACTCTCCACATGCTGAAGCAAGGGCGCCTTTTGTTCAAAATAAGCAATTTGCTGCTGGATAAAATCATTCACCACCGAAAGCTGTGGCTCCATATCCAGTTCCTCGCCCGCTTTTTTACGTTGCAGCAAATGCCCGATCACCTGATAAAGTTCTGTATCTGACGGAATTAATTCCTCTAGCAAGTCTCCAAATTCAATCAGAGGCATGCTGTTGTAACGTTCAATCCAGCCACAGGCCAAAAGTGGGCGTAGTACATAAAAGTACTTTTTAATTTTCACCTGTTCTCCTTGCAAATAATCCCGATAGTTTCCTCGCGCCATATTCAGATAATGGTACATACAGGACTTCGGAGAGAAGGTTAACGGCGATATCGCACGAATCTGGGCAGCCACTGAATACTGCTCCAGATAGGGAATCGGAGATTGCAGCCATTCCAGCAAAGGCGGATTGGATTTACGAAACAAATGGAGTGCCTTTTTCAAATCCCAGCCGTTCATATCCAGCAAATTGCTGATTGGCCGCTCAATCACATCCCGCTTATCAAAAATAGACAAATACCATTCTATGGGTCTTACATAGATAAATCGTACATCATAGTCACTGTCCTGTGAAGGAAACCCCCATGCCCGACTGCCTGATTCACAGGCGTATATAATACGTATTTGCTCCTCCTGCTCCAACGCGCGCAGCTCACGCAAAATCGTTTCGCGCATTTCTGGTTGAATGGAACCCTGCCCATGCTTCACATCTGTCATGTTGTTCCCTCCCTTATCATTAAAGTATTTCCCGAATCTGTTCTCTAATCGACTCATCCGTTTCACCTATTAATAAGCGGCGAAGACGCATAGCCGTTTCCTCTCCCGTCCAAACATGTTGCATCACCCTTCTGTTATGTATTGCTTCTTATTTCATCGTGCTATCTTATATCCCTATGATGCTTTACTTTGGAAGTCGTGAACATGGTGGAAGTATTACAAAGATGAATAAATTCCCTTTTTCCTGCATCCCTTCCCTGTTAGAATAAAGGGATACTTGCTTTCGGAGAACGGCAACAGAAACGGGGAATGCATCATGGCGAGAGAGAGTTTTGATAAAGAAATTCAATTCCTGCGCATGCTCACACTGACCAGCGGCGCTTATAATCGGCAGCAATTTGCAGACAGACTGGGCATTTCAGTGCATACCTTTGATAAAACAATCCGGCGTCTCAAGGAAATCGTCCAATCCGTACAACAGCAGTTGCCTGAGGACCAGGGACATGATTTTAATGGGATGCTGCGCTTTAATTATTACGAATCCGCTGATCCATTACTACTATTCCTGTTTCGGGCCAAATCGCTCAAGGAATCAGAAAGCGTCCGCTTATCTCTTCTGCTGACAGCGCTACAGTCACAGCCTCTGACCACTATGGAATTGCTGGATGCTTGCTGCAACGGGCTGCCTTCCGACAGTTCGCTGCCAGATGAAAAAACGATTCGTTCCGATCTGAAATATCTGGTCGAAGTGGGCGTGGTTCGCAAGGAACCCGGCGGCAGACCTTACCGCTATGCTGTCCGCAACGATTTGGTGACAGGACTGACGGACGAGGAATTACTGGACTTATATGATTTTGTAGACATTATGGCCAACACCCAGCTTCCCTCTGTTCAGGGATATCTGTTGCGAGATCATCTAAAAAAAGCTATGCGCCGTCAAGCCGGAGATCGGGATATGATTGAACCTTTTTTATATAAATACCACTATTATTCACGCATTCTGGACGAAGCCCATATTCATCCGCTTCTGCATGCCATTCGGCAACGTCGCTGTGTAACTTTTTTATATTTTTCGACATCTAAACGAAGCATGTACGGGTCACAGAACACAAACCCGCTGTTTGAAAAAGAGACGGAGGGCCGTGAACATACCATTCTTCCCCTGCAAGTCATCTATGATCATCAATATGGACGTTGGTATGTTCTTGGTCATGTAGGCGGTAAAGGAATCATGAAGTTTCGTATGGAGGGCATGACTCAATTGGTGGAGGGCAAGCCTGTACCAGAGCAGTTTCATGCCGATCTGCTAGCGGTGTTGGAAGAAAAAATGCGGTACAGCTGGCTTGTTGATACCGGTCGTCCTGTGAAGGTACGGGTACGTTTTTTTAATCCTGAGGGCGCGAAGCGCAACTTTATTCGGGAACGTGTGCTGTCACAGGGACAGTGGGGTACGATTGCGGAGGAAGAAAGTGAATCCTTTATCTATGAAATCACAGTGAATGGAATCACCGAGATTAAGCCGTGGATTCGCAGCTTTGGGTCAAGCTGTGAGGTATTGGAGCCCCAGCGGCTGCGTAAGGAATTCAGACAGGAATGGAAGGAGCTGCAAGCCTATTATGAGCCTGTTCGAGAAAATATTTAACTATCAGATCGTCTCTCGGCTGGATGAATCGGGCGCTTTTGCTACCACATCGCAGGAAAGAGTCTGGCTCCAATCTATGCTGACAGACTCGGCAGCAATAGAGGCTTTCACCCCGTCTACGCTTGACAAGCTTCGGCAGATGCTCGCAGACGACGAGCCGCTGGAGGCCGATGGAAGTTTGCGGGAAAAAGCAGGTATCCCTGCTGTCTCGGTATATCATCCACTCCTGCGTGAATTGCGTCCCATTCTGCGGTCCCGTTCAGGCATCTGTATGACCTACAAACTGCGCAACGGACGCATGCATGAGCAAATGTCCGGTTTTCCATATAAGCTGGAGTTCTCCATGGTCAAAAAAGAATGGAGCCTGCTGTGGTATAACCGCAGACACCGCGCGCTCATGTCTACCAAGCTGTCTAATATCGTGAACATCAGGGAAGATGAGCTTCTACCCGAAGAGGCCGAAAAATTCACCCAACGTATACTCGGCATACTGGAGTCGCGCAAAGAGCAAGGCATCATCGAAATTATTCCCATATACAACGGTGAAATGTCTCGTATTTTATATGCTTTTTCCTGCTTTGAAAAAGAGGTCGAATATGTTCAGGAAGCAGATACCTATCGTATTACGCTCACCTTCCAGGCAGACGAATGTGAATATGTGCTATCCAAAATCCGTTTCCTTGGCAAACGTGTCAAGGTCGTCCAAGGCTCCCGGCTGATCTCACGAATGAAGGAAACAACGTCCAAGGCCCTTGCACGCTACGAAGAGGAATAGCTAATGAGGCAATATGAGATGTATCCATGTAAATAGGCCCTCCCTCCGTCTGTTAATGAGACGAAGGGAGGGCCTTATTAAACTACAGTTCGTATAAACGAGGTCATACACTTACATCCACATACGCCTGCTGTAACAAACGGGTCCGAAGTACGAGTTTATGGCAAGGCTTGTCCGCGCGCACTGACATACAATTCATACCATTCCTCACGGGTCATCAGCTCGCTCTGGCGTTCCGCATCCTGACATGCCTTGATTCGTTCAGGATTGGCGCTGCCAATGACAGGCTGAATCCGTGCCGGATGTTTCATAAGCCAGCCAAGGACGATCGCTTCACGTGTCGTTTCCTTTTCAGAAGCTAGCTTCTGCACCCGTTCTGCCGTCTTAACGACATGCTCAGGCTGCCCTTCCAAAGGACCTCCGCTAAAACGTCCCTGCGCCAGCGGTCCCCAGGCTTGGAGTTGAATATCCTCGGTTTGGCAATATTCCATCAAACCTTCGCCAAAATGTACATTTGTCCCTGCCTGCTGGTTCACATGTACTGTCTGATCTACAAAATGCAGATGGGCCAGGCTCATTTCCAGCTGATTAGCGATTAGCGGCTCCGGTAGGCTCCGTTCCAGAAACCGAATTTGGCTTACATTCATATTGGAAACGCCAAAATGCCGTACTTTGCCAGATGTCTTAAGCTCGCTGAACGCCTTCGCTACTTCTTCCGGCTCTACCAGCGGATCAGGGCGATGCAGCAGCAGGATGTCCAAATATTCGGTACCCAGACGCTTCAGGATACCATCCACGGACTCCATAATATGAGCATATGAGAAATCAAAGCGGCCCGGGAGCGTACCATCTGGCAGAAAAATGCCGCATTTGGACTGAATTACGATTTGTTCACGCAAGCCCGGCTGTCCCTTTAAAATCCGGCCGAAAATCTCTTCCGCTTTCCCCATACGATAGATATCCGCATGATCGAACATCGTAATCCCAATGGATTGTGCAGCTTCTACAGCTCTTTCCGCTTCAACGACATGCTCCTGCGTAAACGGTGCATGGCTCCATTCTCCACCAAAAGGCATACAACCGAGCGCCAGCCGACTATCGGAGATTCCACGTTTCTGTAAAGGCATAATCTTCATGCTGCTCCTCCTTCATTCCTCAAAATATTCTCTGCTTCATCCACATATGAATAGTTCGTGGAACCGCTATCACACACCTATTTTACCACTTACTTACGGTCGTGTTCCACTTTGGTCCCCATCCACATCTTTTATCCGAATATCCCCATGCTCAGATAACGTTCTCCGGTATCCGGGGCAATGCAAAGTACCCGTTTGCCTGCTCCCAAACGCCGCGCTTCCTGAATCGCCGTCCATATCGTAGCTCCGCTAGAGGGACCAACCAGAATCCCTTCCTGGGCAGCAATCGCTCGTGTCATTGCTATCGCATCCTCATCGGAAACCTGCACGATTTCGTCATACACTTCCGTATTCAGCACGGTGGGAACAAAGCCTGGACTGGTGCCAACCAGCTTATGTGGACCGGGTTTTCCTCCAGATAGCACTGGCGAACCCTTCGGCTCAACTACAACAATCCGCAGATCCGGCAAATGCTGACGTAGCATTTCACCTGTTCCCGTAATGGTACCGCCCGTTCCCGAAGAAGCGACGAACACATCCAGCTTCCCTTCCGTCTGTTCCAAAATTTCCAGTGCCGTCGTCGTGCGGTGGATATCGGGATTGGCCTCATTTTCAAATTGATGCGGGATAAAGCTCCCTTCAATTTCAGCCCCCAGTTCGAGTGCCTTGCGAATCGCTCCTGGCATCCGTTCTTCCGCTGGTGTCAGTACGACCTCAGCCCCGTAGGCTTTCAGAATATTGATCCGTTCCTTCGTCATATTCGAGGGCATCACCAAAATTGCACGGTAACCCCGGGCTGCCGCATTCATCGCAAGACCAATTCCCGTGTTGCCACTCGTCGGCTCAATAATGGTGCCTCCCGGCTTTAGATGTCCTGCCTTTTCAGCCTCGGCAATCAGGTTGCCCGCCGCCCGATCTTTAACACTGCCGCTTGGATTAAAATACTCCAGCTTCACATACACTTCCGCATCCTGCGGCCCTGTGAGCCGTTGGAGTCTTACACAAGGTGTATCTCCTATTAAATCTGTAATACTATGTACCACTTTAGGTGCCATCGTTGTATCCTCCTTAGATCGTTCCTTACAGCGTCATTTACGATCTTAATATCATACTACCAAAATAACATACTTGGCTCCTTCCTACCTGTCGCTTTTGTAAATTACATAAAACTCATCAACTTAGTATGTAAAATTCTTGCAAAATGGGTCGCCAGATATCGCCTGTAATGATATACTCGCATTACTATTTTTCCAGGAGGATACAAGACACTTATGAGTAATCAAGAAAATATGACAGCAAATCGCTTTCCCCCCTCCTTGCTATGGTTGACCCTTGGTGCCTTCGCCATCGGCATGACCGAATTCGTCATTATGGGACTACTGCCCAATGTAGCCCATGATCTTCATGTTACGATTCCGCAAGCCGGGCAGTTAATCACCAGTTACGCGCTTGGTGTAGCCATTGGTGCGCCTGTGCTTACTGTATTAACCCATAAGGTTCCGCAGAAAAAGCTGCTATGCCTACTCATGACCATATTCATTTTAGGCAATCTTTTTTCCGTCATTGCTCCCAGTTACGAATTTCTGATTGCGGCCCGTATGGCTACTGCATTATCGCACGGAACCTTTTTGGGAGCCGGTTCCCTGATCGCTGCCCGACTGGTTCGTCCTGACAAGCGCGCGGGTGCCATTTCTATGGTGCTGACCGGTTTGACCGTGGCGAACATTATTGGTGTGCCCTTTGGAACCTTTATCGGACAACAACTCGGCTGGCGTGCTTCCTTTGGAGCTATTGTGGTCATCGGCTTGATTTCTCTCTTTGGTATCATTCGTTACATTCCGGTAATTCACCAGGACAAGCCTTCCAGTCTCCAACAAGAAGTCAAAAGCCTGTTGAATCCAAAAGTGCTGCTGATGCTGCTCACAGGTGCAGTCGGTTGTGGTAGTCTGTTCACTGTCTTTACGTACATTACGCCTTTGCTTACGGACATTAGTGGCTTTGCCGAACATAGCATTACCTGGATTCTCGTCCTGTTTGGTCTAGGGGTAACGATCGGCAATATCGTTGGCGGCAAGCTTGCGGATTGGAGACTACTTCCATCTCTGATCGCAAACTATGCTGTACTGGCTATTATTTTGGCCATTCTGACATTTACGCTTCAAAGCCAGGTATTGGCCGTCATTACCGTCTTTATCTGGGGCATTGCTGCGTTCGGCATCATGCCGGGTATTCAGGTTCGCATCATGAATCTGGCCTATGAGGCTCCTTTGCTTGCTTCTACCTCCAGTCATTCCGCATTGAATCTGGGTAACGCAGGCGGCGCTTTTATCGGTGGAGTCGTTATTAATCAAATGGGGTTAGCCGCTATTCCATGGGTTGCATCGCTAATCACTGTCGGCGGTCTGCTACTCATGATAGTTAGCTACATTGTGGATCGTAAGACGGCTCATACTAAAGCAACAGCGGAGATACAGTCATAGAATCGTTCTGTTTGTTGGACAGTGTACAGCTATCAACCGGAGAACAATAAATGGCGGCATATCTCTAAAAACAGCAAGTTGGACGTAAACGATTGGTTCATTTTTCATAGATTGAGGGATATTGTCCACTCTCTTCTTCTAAATTCCTCATAGTATGCATTGCAATACAAATTTACGAGGAAAGAAGTGTGTATGATGAGCCTTTTTTTTACAAACAACACGAGTAACACGATCTATGCTGCCTATGCTTATCCTGATTCCGACTGTCATCCCATGAATTATTCTAAAATGGGCTGGTATCGGCTAGAGCCTGGTGATACGAGAGAAATATGGAGCGGGTCTGTAGGGGGAACCACATTCTATTATTATGCTGAAGATCACTCCAGAAATACATGGCGTGGCACGTACCGCACACGGCTTCCGAGAAATACTAGCCATGATTTTCATTGGTGTTGGAACGATAGCAGAGGATCATCCAGACGAGTGGGGATGCGCCGACTTGCCATTGATTCATCTGTAGAAAATTACACTGTTGAGTTTAGCAGAACCAACCAAAGCTTACTCTCAACAAAGACAACTCGCAGAGCGTTACCTTCCAAATCGGAGGACTCCGGCATTAACAGAATTCCGAGAAGACCGACTCGATTTAAAAAAGGAACCCCAGTTCCAGTAAAGTCCAAACGATAAGTCAAAGAATTCGCCAATAAAAGGCGCAACCTGGTTGCAAACACTACAAAGCCCCTTTGAAAAACACAATGAACCGCAACCCGCAAGATGGACATTTTTTTAAAAAAGTGACCCCCTTGCGGGTTATTTTTATTTCACTCTGGACATTCAGACGCTTGTTGCAACCATAGTATTTTGCCTCGCCGTTCAGCTTAACCAATGATCAAAAAAGTCCCGATAGCCCTGCTTCATCACCTGACTTGAAAACTGTTCCATGGCGTATGCCTGATTTTCTGTAGAAACCCGACGCGGTGAGGCGGCAGCCATATTGACCAGCTCGAACCAGTTTTTCTCATTCCCTGAAAAAGAATGCGTAGAGCTGATATGTCCATAGCAAGGATGCTCTGGCTTCACGACAATTTTCCCCATAGCGAGCGCTTCGGTCAGCGGCATTGCGAATGTATCGAATTTAGAGCAGCTCCAATACACCTTCGCCGTGTTCATCAGTGCAAATACCTCATCTTGCGTCAACGCAAATTGAAGTTTAACATTGTCCGGGATATCGTACTTCTTCATACTTTCCTTGTAGCGTTCACCGCCAAATACCATATAGACATCCTTGTCAGGATTATGCCTCGCATACTCCAGCACCAAATCCGGACGTCGGTTCTCCTCATCTCTACCAATCCACATCACCCGGTTCTCTACCACTTGCGAGGGATCAAAATGCTTTTCCACCAGACGCTCATTAAATCCGATCGGGATGACTGTCACATCGGTAACGCCAAACTTCGAAGCCATCTCCTGCTTGAGAAACGCAGTCTGTACAATAGCCTTGTCCACGATCTGATAAAAAGGCTTCATCATCTCATAGCCTGTAAGCGCCGGATCAGGAAAACTATGCGGAAAAAGCACGCTGTTTTTAAAAAACATGTTCAAATAGGTAAAGCCAGATACCGTATAAATAACGTGCTCAATCTGCTGCTCATGGAGTTGGTCCAGTACGATGTCATAGTTGACCAGGTCTCCCTTTTCGTGCTCATAGCCCGGAAGCCAGTCATGGCTGCTCACATGGCGCTCCGGTGATACAAATACGATGTCCACCCCCAATTCCGACCCGATCTGCTTCAGGCGTTCTGCAAAAATACGTGGACCCTGCGCTTCAGCAAATTGTATTTTTCTCATGACTAAACCGACTTTTTTCATGAATATATTCCCTACCTTCTTTGGCTAACTAAACACAGTCTATGTCTTAAGCTACTATCTACATTGTTGGGCTTGTCCCCAATCCATCATTGCTGCACATTGGTTCAAACAGGCTAACGTTTCATCCAACTGGGACTCTAATTGCTCTTTTGACCATTTGTCGGCGTTTCTATGCAGGTTCGTTCCAATCCTTTGCAAATCACTTGTGATTAACAACAGCATCCAGAGCGAAAATACCACCGCAAACATGCCATATTCCAGCATAAATGCCGTTCGATCCACTCTTTTCCCTAACAGCTCCAGCTGCTCCACGTATGTGTCCAGCATACGAATACGCAATTCGGACGTCATGCGTCGGGGAAACAACGGATGGGACATATCGATCAGGTGATATACATCCCACAGCGGTGTGTTCAGATGAGCATGCTCCCAATCCAATACCATAAGCCGTTCCCCGCTCAGCGCATAGTTCCCCGGATGAAGATCACCATGAGACAGTACAACCTGCTGTGAAAAAGATACATGCTCCAGCTGTACATATATACGCAGCATCTGTTGCTTAGATAAACCCAGTGAGCTGCAAAGCTTTAACACATCCGGCTTGCGCGTATATAGCTCGGAAACCATCTCCTGAATAAGTGGCTTGGGTCCCCGTAACGGCATCCCAGCAAAACGATCCGTCGGCAAAGCATGCCACCATGCAACAAGGCCAACAGCTCGCAATAAAGTTTCGTCTGCGTGTAGATGATGTAACGAACCAAGGTCCTCAAAAACCATCCATTCTCCTCCGCCATCCGCACCTGCATCAGACCAGGCTAGCAATCGAGGATAGATCGGTGATAACGCAGGAAGCACATGCTCATACACCCATCTCTCACGCCCCTCCTGACCATCGTTGGTTAGCGGTTTAAATATATAACTTTCAGAGGATGACACGTAAAAACGTTCCACATGCCGGCCATTCGTACCTGTATATAAAATTTCACGATTCCGCACCAGCGTATCATTTAAGGTACCGTCAACATTCACATATTGATGAAAAGGATTCATAGCCACCCAACTTTTTTGTATAAAATGTAATAGCACGATCATATCACAGTCCTCGTTCCGAACGAAGCCCAGATCATCTTGGGGTAACTCGCTGCACCCAAAAAGGGGCTTGCCCAAGCAGATCACGCGACCTGTTGGCAGCCCCTTATCACATCCATACTCCTATCCTTACTCTATTCTATACCGATTAATATTGAGTATTGCCGGACTCGCTCGTATTACCAGACTTAAAGCCTTTGAACAATTGTTTCACATTGTGATAACGAGTGTTCGTAATTTTAGCTTTGCTGTTAGGACCATCCGATCTCAGGATCGAGTCCTTTACATTGGAAATATCCGAGTTATCCAAAGTCATATTCACTCTGAATGTAGAACCCCCAAGTTGGCGAACCAACTTTCCGATATCATCGGCTCTAAAGTTTTTAATGTTAATCGTGCCTTCGGCATTAATTTGGAATACTTTATCGTACGCATGGAACGCTCCACCGCCCGTAATGTTTACCGTGCCTGGTTCTTTAAGCGTCAAGGCATCTTCACCTACATCCTCCCACGTTACGTTGGAAATAGTTCCGTTGCCATATACATGCACACCATCCGCAGCAGGGGCAGCGATGGTCACATTTTTTAGTGTTGCATTATTTTCAAGCTTGAAAATAGGCTTTTGAGCCTCTTTCTGGCTTCCGTCTCCCAAGGTATCGGGATCAGCCACTACAGTCTTGCCTTTACCATCGTATACTTCTCCAGCTTTAACAAGTATGGTCTTATGAACGACTTCTGGTGCTGCATGTGCAGAATAATTGCCGACAAATAAAGCGACCAACATTCCTGATAAAGCGAGACTGATTCCCTTTTTCAATACTTTAGCTGTGTTTGTTTTCATTTCAATTCATCCCTCTCGTAGATATTTTTTATTGTTCCAATTCTTCGTTGACTAGAACGCGTAGACCGTATCACCACCTTCGTACAATGAACCCATTAACCGATACATGTCTATAAAGCATTATTATACTATTTACATATGTATACTTGGTTTTTGGTTCAAAGTAAATTCATTCTATAAATTCAGGTGCACACAAATTGTAAATAGAGCGGTTACATTTACAATTTGTATAATTCTATTATAATCCTGCTTCCAGTAATTTCAATATTTTTTTCGGCAAAATATGTGCTCTTTTTCAATTAAGTACACAATTTTGCCTTTTTTATACTTGTACAACGCTGTTTTTCAGCAATTTATGCATCACAAGACTTGAATATCTAGTCTCGTTGACTTACTCTAGATCACTATAATGGTATTCACAAGCTCTTTTCCGTCCTATACCTTATTTTTGATGTGATCTATACTATTGAATGACACGTTTGATGAACGTATAATGTATTTAGTGCTTTGAAGCGTTACATCTCAACATTACTGGTGAGAAAAGAGTGGTTATCGTGCAAAACAATAGTGAGATTCCGTTAAAAGAACAAAATATTGTGCTCATTGGCTTTATGGGTGTAGGCAAAACGACGATCGGTTCCCATCTAGCTCGCAAGCTGTATCGCGATTTCGTGGATATTGACCAGGAGATTGAACAAGAGTACAACATGCCAACAACCGAGATTTTCAAAACTTATGGAGAGAAACGTTTCCGTGAGATTGAAAAAGAGCATATTTTGAAGCTGTGCAGCAACACACGCCTTAAAATCATTTCCGTTGGCGGTGGTGCATTTTTACAGGAAGAGGTGAAACAAGCTTGTTTGGCTTCATCGATTGTTTTCTTCTTGGATTTGAATTGGGATTCCTGGAAAGATCGGCTTAAGATGCTGATTGACACCCGCCCCAATCTACAAAACAAGACTTTAGGGGAAATTGAGGATCTTTTCCGTTCCAGACAGGACATTTACGCGGTGAATCACTCCAAGATCGATACGGATCAGTTGGATGCGGAAGAAGTCGCAGACTATATTATTCAAACGCTGAATCTAGGTTGGGAGTTATATGAACCTACTCGCGGATTGAATTAAGAGTTACACCAAAAAGGAGGGCTCCAGCATGCTTACCGCATGGGGCCCTCCTTTTTGGTTCACTACGGATATATTACTGACTGGCGAGTAATGCTATCCATCTTTTAAGAATGGCTATGCAGCACCGTCAATATCTCTCTCAGTTCAGTGACAGGAATCTGCCCCGGAGCGGAAGCTTTCTTAGCAGCACCAAAGGTCAGAGCCGAACCAAACAGTTCTCCGGTCAGGCGGCTCACGACACCTTTCCCCGCCATCGACATCGTAATAATCGGCCGATCTGCATGCTCTTCTGCCATGGTACGTGTGGCATCCAGCAAAGTGAGAACATCGGCTGTATTGGTCGGCATCACTGCTATCTTAGGCAGATCGCCTCCCAATTCCTGCGCCTTGCGTAACCGGGACACAATCTCCTCCTTCGACGGCGTCTTATGAAAATCATGATTAGATATAATCACATATACGTTATGCTTATGTGCTGCTTCTACCAGCGTCTTCACATCAGCTTCCTCATTAAAAAGCTCTACATCAATAAGTTCAACTTGTCCCGTTTCGGCTACTGTACGGTTCAAATCCACATAACTCGCCGCACTGATTTCCTTTTCTCCGCCTTCCCGAGCGCTACGGAACGTAAATACGAGCGGAATATTTGCTAAAATAGACCGAATTTCATGTAAGGCAGCTTTCACCTTTTCCAAATCCTCCACATGCTCGAAAAAATCGACTCTCCACTCCACGATATCCAGGTCGAGCGTACGCAAATAAGTAGCCTCTTCCTTCAACTGCTCCAACGTTTCTCCCACCATGGGCACACAAATTTTTGGCGCTCCTTCACCGATCAGAACATCTCTCACCTTTACGATTTTAGCCATCTCTATCTCACTCCCAAATTACAGTTTCAAGTCGAACATGTACAATAATTCATAGTATAACGCATTCTGAATAAGCATGCAGATGATTAGGTCCTGTCGTCATTTATTTGGTATCCAGTACGATTTTAGGGGACAATTTGCGACTTGCTGGAAAAACTAAACTGTACCGAAAATTAACAAACACCGCCAGTACGATCCCTAGCACATTCACAATAATAGCTAGCATAAAAACACTCGGTATCTGAGAATGTTTCAAAAGAAAGCCTGTAAACACAGGAATGACCGTGTATGACAGCGAGGTTGCTGTATAAACAAACCCGGTAATCTGTCCTTTACGTTGACTAAAAAATTCACTCATTACGGTTAACGTCAGCTGGAGTACACCCGATATTGAAAACCCAATGACACTCGCACAAATAATGGCCGCCGCCCCTGACTTGAAAAGAAGAAGCGCTCCAAAAGCCAACAAGGAAATACATGGATAAATAAGAATAATGTGAACAGGTTTAACCCATTTTCTTAACACAATTACCAATACAAACACGGAAATCAGTGAACCGACATTGTAATAAACTAATAATCTGAGAGACACTGATTCGGTCATACCGATAAACTGTTGTCCAAAAGTAGGCAGCCATAATTGCACAATATAAAGCAAGGTAGGTCCCGTAAATCCGAGCAAGATAAGACATAGCCCCTCCTGCCAAAACCGCGGCTTACTCCGGTCATTTGTCTCCAATTTTCCCGTTTGCTCAGCGCTTGATACAGAAGTATCACCAACTGGCTTCTTGGGTGACTGAACCCGCATGTCTGGGAACTTCATCTTGAACAAGTAAATTGCATTTAAAGCAAATATGAGGGCTGGTAAAAAGAAAGAGAACCCGTAGAAAATGTCGTGATTCATAAAAAAGATAATCATTAACGGCAAAAATGCCGCCCCGACGGATATAAAACCTCTCACCAACACTGTAGCCGAACCAGAGGATTGGGGGAAAGCTTCGATCAGCGCTGGATAAGTACCTGAATCAAGAAAAGAATTCGCTACACCTGCCAGCACTGCCAGTACGATCGCCATCTCAAAGCTGGGACTCAGCGGTATACCGACCAAGAATACAGCCATCAGTAGCCCTGCTGCCACAATAAACCGCTTACGACCATAACGGTCGGAGAGCACGCCGGATATGTACAGCGTAAACAGCCTGCCAAATCCCATCGCAGAAACCAAGAGACTGATGCCCGCCTGATCTGTATGCAAATGCTCTGTTAAAAAAGACATGTGGGACGCTAGCATAATATTAAACATGCCGAACAAAAGATAGTTTACATAAAGGCCTGTCGCCACTAGAAAAGAAGAACGTTTCATCATGAATTCACCTGCTTTTGTAAGTAAGTCTTGTAGTATTAAAAATGTGAATCATTTCACATTACCTGTGTCGATGATGAAGTATAGAACACATTTTAAGATTTATCAAGTTTAAATATTGCGGGACCTCAGCCTAGACGCGCTGATGCGTTTTCAGATAGAACTCCTTGCCGTAACTTAGTGCAAAGTTCCGAAAGTCCACTACTGCCGGGGATAAATATCTATTTTTGATGCTGGCTAGGTAGATAAAACGCTCGTATTCTGGATTTACAATAGGCAATGTTTTGACGTTAAAATAATCTAACGATGAAATGCGAGGCATAACCCCAATTCCGTAATTGACAGACACCAGTCCTGCCATTGCTGTATCCTCTTCAATCTCGCAAATAATCTGTGGCGTAACACCCGCTTTGGCGAACAAATTTTCAATAATGGGCCGCACCCCACTCTTTTTGTTGAAGAAGATTACCGGATAATCTGCCGTATCCTTGAGATCAATTTGGTCTAGAGTCGCCAGTGGATGTTCAGGCGAAACAATGACAACCAGTTCCTGCTGAGCCAACGGAATAAACTCCACATCCGGTTCATTTTCCATGTGAGAGCAGAACGCCACATCATAATGTTCCTGCTTTAGCCCCTGGATAATATCGTTCGTATTCCCTTGGTGAAACGAAAAGGAGATATCTTTACGGGCATCCAGAGCTGAAAAGGCTTGAATAATCGCTGGAATGAAATGCGAGCCTAACGTGTAAATGAACGCTAAATCTATATTTCCATGGCTTGGACTCACTAACTCTCGTAAATTATGCTCTCCCTTTTCTAATTCATCCATCGCGTGCTCCACATACTTTAGGAAAAATCGTCCGTATTTGTTTAACCGAATATTTCTCCCCTGCTTCTCGAACAGATGAACTCCCAAATCTTTTTCTAATTCTGAAATCGCATGACTTAAACTGGGTTGAGTAATACATAGCCGCACAGCTGCCTGGGTAAAATGCTCCATCTCCGCAAGTACACGAAAATATTGTAAGTGCTTCAGGTTCATAATGATGTACTCTCCTTCTTTAATTCATATTTTAAATTATAGACCCAAACTATGAAAAACGATAAAAATATGCATTGGATTTATAATAACACTCCTTATATAATAATGACATAGAAAGAATGTGAATAATTTCACTTATCTGTAGGCGTAATGTAATACAGCTGGACGATGCCTACCTAGGCCATTGATCTAAAATTTAAGTTGGGAGTTACACTTATGAAAAATCCTTATATCAGAATGGCAGCAGGGCTTTACATCAACTATTTTCTTCTGGGTATGATCAATGTTATTCTATCGTCGAATATGAGCTTCCTGACCGTTCAATTGAACACGGATAAAGCAGCCATCGGCTATCTGGTGTCCGCGATTGGGATCGGTAAGCTGCTCGCTCTCGGGGTAGCCGGAAAAATGTCAGACAAATACGGAAGAAAACCACTCATTGTTATTGCATCATTTGCTTATTTAATCTTCCTGATCGGCATTCCACTTGCGCCCAACTATACGTTGGCATTCGTGTTTGCTATTATCGCAGGGCTTTGCAACTCTATGATGGATGCAGGAACGTATCCTGCATTAATTGAAGGCTTTGGAAAAAAAGCCGGGTCTGCAACGGTGCTGGTCAAAGCATCCATCTCGATCGGTGCCATTGTGATTCCATTCATGATTGCTTTCTTTATTAATCACGACATGTTCTATGGTTATTCCTTCTTTATTCCAGCAGGGATTTATCTGCTGAACGGTATCTTCTTGTCGATAACAGCTTTCCCCAACCACAAAGCAGAGGAACAAAAGGCTTCAACGGAGGCTGCACAATCCACAGATACTTTCCGCAGCGAGCCTAAGTTTTGGCAAGAAGGTTTATCTCTGATTATTATTGGTTTTACTTCTACTGTATTGTTCATGATCGTGCAGCTATGGCTGCCTACCTTTGGACAAGAGGCCCTGGGCATGGACAAAGCCAGTGCCATTAAACTGCTGAGCTACTATAGTATAGGTTCATTGGTTTCCGTTATTCTGTTAGCTGTGGTACTTGGTAGATTCATTAAACCGATTACTGTCATGATTGTATATCCGCTTATTGCCCTGCTTTCTTTGTTGGCTTTAATTACATGGCACAATCCTGTCGCTACTTTGATCAGTTCATTCCTGATTGGCTTGTCTACCGCAGGCATATTCCAAATTGCCCTCACGGTTATGACGGAATTTTTCCGCAAGAACAAAGGCACTACGACTTCTTTCGTGAACATAGCAGCCAGTCTTTCGTTCATCCTGATGCCTTTGGCTACCGGGGGCATGTCCAAAAGTTTGGGAATTACCTCGGTATTCATTCTGGATATTGCGATTGCTGTAATCAGTATTTTGCTGGCCGTGTTTGTTGCTTATCGATATAAAAAAGTATTTCATTAAACCACACAGATTACTTGGAGGCTTATATTATGAAAAGTGCTGGACGCATTGACGGAAGAACACAATTAATCGGACTGCTTGCTACACCAATCGGACACTCTTTGTCCCCGGCTATGCATAATCTTGCGTTTGAAAAGCTGGGTCTAAATAACGCGTATATGGCTTTTGAAGTAGGAAATGAACAACTTGAAGAAGTGGTACGGGGGATGCGCGCTCTGAACATACGCGGTTATAACGTGTCCATGCCTAACAAAACAGCTATATTACAGTACCTTGACGAGCTGGACGACAGTGCTAAATTTACAGGTGCCGTCAACACCGTCGTAAACACAGATGGTAAACTGAAAGGCTACAGTACTGATGGATCTGGTTATGTTCGCAACTTGCGTGAACACGGCATTGACCTGAAAGGTAAGAAAATGACACTTGTCGGCTCTGGCGGCGCAGCTACACCGATTGCTATTGAAGCGGCTCAAGCAGGTCTGGCTGAAATTTCAATCTTTGCCCGTAACGATCAGTTCTTTGCTCGTGCAGAAGAAAATGTCCGTATTATTAATGAAGATATGAAACACACCCAAGTCAAGGCGAATATCTATCCATTGGAAAATCAAGAACAGCTACGTGAAGAGATCCGCACAAGTCATATTCTCGCTAACGGTACAGGTGTTGGTATGAAACCGCTGGAAGGCAAAAGTGTGATTGAAGATGTGTCCATGCTTCGTTCCGACCTGATCGTAACCGATGTAGTGTACAGCCCAGCTAAATCCAAGCTGATGGAGCAAGCAGAATCCGTAGGTGCAACCGCCATTAACGGTCTGGGCATGATGCTGTGGCAAGGCGCATTAGCCTTCGAACTGTGGACAGGCCAAGAGATGCCGGTCGCTTATATTAAAGAACAGCTTTTTGCTGATAAGCTGTAGACATAGAGCTGCTAACAAGTGTACTAAGCAATGAATTCCTTCTATTATATACTCATGCATGTACTCAAAAGACTATGCTCGGCGAATGAACACTTCTGCCGGGCATAGTCTTTTGATTAATCCTTATAAGGGTCAAATTCATTGGCCCCAGCCATGCATACCCCAATAGGCTTCAGTTCATGCATAACTTCTACAGTCTCGGAATGAGCATCCAGTACCTCGCGCAGTTTACGGTAGACGAACGGGCTTTCATCTGTACCGGCTCCGCGCAGCTCGACACCATAGTTCCGAACGGCCTCCTTCATCTGTACGTCTGTGATTTGTCCACCACTCCGTGTACGGGTTTTCCAATTCATTTTACCGGCTGCCTGGGTACGACTCATAATACGACCTGCGCCATGGACTGTACTATAGTAGGAATCCCGATTTTCTACCGTATCTCTTCCACGCACAATTACCGAAATATCGCCCATGCTTCCTCCAATAAAGCCCATCTTGGCTAGGTGCCGAGGGAGTGGCGCCTTTACGGACCACAATGGTGTCACGCCCATCATGCTGTTCTTTCCATGCGTAATTATGGTGGTTATGCACAGTAAAGTCTGCTTCGGTCCCCATAATACCAAGCACTTGTTCTATCACATAGTCACGTCCCGCATACGCATAGCGTCCAGCAAGGCGCATCGCACGGTAGTACATGTCCCCCAGCTCACTGTTCATATCCAGCAGCACAGGCGGCTGATCCATATGCTCTCCCGGCGCCTTTCCGAGAAACTCTCGTCCAGCGGCCAAGTTTAGAAACCCACTTGCTGTTTTGTGTCCAAAGCCCCGGCTGCCAAAATGATTGGCAATCCAGACCTGTCCTGTCGCTTCCTCCACGAATACATCAACAAAATGATTGCCACTCCCTACTGTACCCAGCTGTTCTCTCGCCAAGGACTTCAGTTTGTCATATTCTTGTTTCCCAATCGCTGCATATACCGCCCAGTCCGGATCATCGAACAGCTCATGGTCTACCTGAATTGCATTCACACGGCCTACGCCAAACGAAATATGACGTGCAATCTCATCCATCACGGCTGAAATACGCGGCATAATATCTGCTGCAAACAGCTTCGTTCTTACCGCCTTATTCCCGCAACCGATATCATACCCGACACCTGAAGGCGAAATTTGTCCGTCATACACCATCACACCGCCAATCGGCTGACTGTAGCCTTTATGATGATCTGCCATCAGCAGCGCCTGAATCACATTGCCGTTTTCGGCACATGTACGGGCTTGAGATAATGCCCCTGGATCAGGTGCTCCCCATACTCGTACTCCATTGATTTCTTGATAAGCCATCGTCGTTTCATCCTCCTGTAAGTCACTCCATGATTAAACTTGTAAAGTCGTTAATTGCATCATGTACGTTTTACCAGCTTCCGAACAGGGCGTAAGTATTACAAGTACAATAGTAGATATCCCCTAAGAAAATGAAAAAGGATACCCATGCAGCCAACCAGACTGTAGGATATCCTTTTATAATCATTTAGAAACTATGAAATCAATTATACCAATCTTTTTTGATGATTCCGAATTGATCCACAATAAAAGGTTTGGCATCATTTTTGTTTTGATCAATTTCATACGTTACGGCTGTAAGTTTGTTTCCGTCTATGGTGATACCAACAAAATTCTGTACCTGTCCTCGTGTAGGTCTACGATTGTCACTCGGATCTGGGCCATATACTGCCGCATGATTCTCTTCAGCTAGTTCAAAGAGATTATAGTACTTATCTCCAAGTTTTTCGCTTGGGTTCTTGTAGTAAACTTTGGGGCCAGCGGTTGCTGGGATGACATAGATACTTCCGTCTGGATTCACACTGTATTCAATCGTCTTTTCATTTAATGTATCTTTTACTTTTGTTGGCGTTGTTGCTTTACCCTTTTGATTGATTGGTTTCGTACGTGCATAAATATGATCGTGCCCTTGCACAACAAAGTCGATATCCAGCTCAGCCATTAAAGGTGCAATCTGGTTACGAACTCCGTTATTATCTATGATGTCAGAGTCTGTTGCATGATTAGAGGTAGTATAGGGACCTTTATGAATGTTAACAATGATCCACTTTGCACCTGCCCTTTTGGCTGCCGCAGCATCTTTCTTTAACCATTCAACTTGATCTTCAGAAAAATTGGCATATTTCTCTGAGTCCTCATTGGAGTTCAGTACAATAAAGTGAGCATTGCTGTAATCAAAGGAGTAGTACGCTCCTGTTTTAGTAGCAGAACCAGCTGGTTCATTAATATTAAAGTGATCATAAAAAGCGTAGTTCTCATCCTCGTGATTACCTGCTGAAGGAACAATGGTTGTATTCAAAAGACTTTTTTGTGAATGTCCCAACAACCAGTCCCACTGCTCTTCTTTGGTACCGGTGTCTACAATATCTCCGTTGTGGACTACAAACTGAGCATTACCTACAGTTTGAAGTGCTTTTTTGAGCGTCTGTGAAGACAATATGGCTTCATCTTCGCTTTTTGCTTGTGTATCAGCTAGATCAATGAAGGTAAATTCACCGCTCTTAGGAGCCGTTTGAAACGCACCTGTTTCGCTCCATATCCCGCGCGCTGCATCACCCACACGATAATAATAAGCTGTGTCCGCTTGAAGACCTGTAGCTACGGCTTTATGGACAAGCTCTTCTGCAGAATTGGTCGATGGAGAGGAAGTGCCTTCAAATGCGATAGCTTTCGTAAAATCAGCTTCTGAATCCGTTTTCTTTATTACTTGAACAGTGCTGTTCGTGAGCAGTTTTGAAGTATACCAGGTAAACCCTTTGGAGCCTTTTGTGTCTCCATAAAATGTAGCTGTAATTTTACTAATACTATCTGTGTTCCCTGATGATTCAGCATAGACAGCCGAAGCAGACGGACCAGTAATCAAACCTAGCATAAGAGCAATAGACATAGATATTGCTGACCATTTTTGAAACTTCTTAAACATGTGTACACTCCTCTTTGCGGTTAAATATGTAAAAGTTATAATTATGATCATAACAATCAATTGTTAATACGTTGTTTTTGGAAATATAGTACTTTGTAAAAATGAAGTTATGAGTGTGTTTTTATCCTACTTTGATCACCGAAGATTATGCTTTAGGTATATAAACCAAAAAAGGCCTACCGGATGTTTGCAAAGTTTGCGAAACCGGCAGCCCTTCTTCCTGTTCTAGGTGCTCTTGACATATAATATTAGACTGACCCCATATAAGAAGCAGTGACGGAGTCTTAGAAAGTTATTAAGGGATTTGTTAAATCGCTAACCAACTAATGTGAGGAAGTATTTTTCAAATCTGCTTCATAACGAAGGCCGAATTGTTGTCTTGCCTCCTCCATCACTTCAGCGACTGTAAGTGAACACTCCAAGGAGTTAATGGAACTGTTGCGTTCACCACTCTTGATCAAATCAATAAATTCCTGAATTTCATAATACATTGGCTCACGCGTCTGAGCTTTGGTTAGATCCTCAATTGTGCCGTCCCGATAATGAATTTTCACCTCATAGGGCTGGCTGATTTTATCGATCACCATCGTTCCATTCTCACCCTGAATTTCAGCAGGCAGATAAGAATCTGTAATTTTGGAATACATGACGATAGCATCCATATCAGGATACTTCATCACGATACTGCCCTCGCCATCGACACCAGAGGATAAAAGTACACCAACCGCCCGAACCTCCTCAGGTTTTCCGAACAAAGTCACCATAGGATACAAACAATATACTCCAAGGTCCATCAAGGAACCATTGGAAAAGGCCGGATTAAATGCATTCAATACCTTACCTTGCTTAAAAGCATCAAAGCGTGAGGAGTATTGACAATAGCTTGCAAAATAACGCCGAACCCGCCCTATTTTATACATATGATCCTTTATTATTTTAAAGTTAGGCATCAGTGTGGATTTCACGGCCTCCATCAGCAGAACATCGTTGTTGCGCGCGGCTTCGATCATGCTCTTCACCTCTGCTGCATTAGACGCAAAGGGTTTCTCACACAACACGTGCTTTCCGTGATTCATACATAAGATCGCCTGCTCCGCATGTAAGGAATTGGGGCTGGCAATATATACGGCATCGACCTGATCACTTGCGGCCATTTGCGCCAGGTCTGTAAAAACCTCCGGCTGGCTGTTATATTTGTCAGCAAAAGCTTTGCCCTTATCCTCTGTGCGTGAGTATACCGCCGTCAGGGAAAATTCGTCCGTCTCCATCGCAGCTTGAATAAACCTCTCTGTTATCCAGTTGGTTCCAACAATACCAAAACGCATCACAGTATCCCATCCTTCCCGTGAGTCATTACAATTCATATGTACCTATTCTCGCATTCCAGCCTAAACTTGTCCACTATACCGTTATTCATATCTCATGCCTCAACATGTTCATTCGACAAAAAAAGACTGTAGCCTATCAGCATAATTTATACTGATTGTACCACAGTCCCTGTCATTTATTTGGGGTTATATCTCTATTTTTTTGATATCACTTTTCCTACTTCTTCCAAAATGGCATCCATGGAAGCTGGGTCGTGTACATCATACTCATCAATGTTCAGACGCAGTACAGGACAGGCATCAAATTCGTTGATCCAATTGGAATATCTGCGATGCATTTGCTCCCAATAGGATCGCTCGGTCTGGATCTCCATCTCGCGACCACGCTCCTCAATCCGACTCAGTATGGAAGGCAAGCTGCCTTCCAAATAGATCAACACATCAGGGTGTGGGAAAAACGGTGTCATCACCATCGCCTCAAACAGGCTAGTATACGTTTCATAATCGGTAGGGTTCATCGTTCCCTGATCGGCATGCATTTTCGCAAAAATGCCTGTGTCCTCATAAATAGAACGATCCTGTACAAAACCTCCACCAGACAAGAAAATATTCTTTTGTTCCTTGAAGCGTTCCGCGAGAAAATAAATTTGCAAATGAAAGCTCCATCTTTCGAAATCGTGATAAAATTTCTCCAGATAGGGATTATGATCAACCTGCTCCAAAGAGGTTTTAAAACCAAGACGTCCGGCCAAAGCACCAGTCAGCGTAGATTTGCCTACACCCACTGTGCCCGCTACCGTAATCAGGGCATTCGCAGGAATGTTGTAATTATTCACTATATAAGCTCCTTTACATCGGAAACAATTTGTTTAAATTGTGCCTGATTTTCTACAAAATCAATTTCATTCCCGTTCACGGTCAATATACGAGGGGAAGGGGACTGTTCAGCGAGAAACTGCATGCCTTTATCATAATCTATGATCAATTGCTCCAGATAGGCGGGGTCCATCTCCTGTTCAAAAGAGCGTGCACGCTTGCGAATTCTCCCCAGCAAGGTATCCAAATCTGCTCTAATATAAATGATAATGTCCGGCTTAGGCATATCGTCTGTGAGCAAATGATAGATTTGACGATATTTTTCGAGCTTCACACCCTTAAGCGTACGTTCGGCAAAAATTAAATTCTTGTAGATATGGTAATCAGAAATAACGGGCTGAGCTTTCTCGATATATTGCAGACCGGTATCCTCCAGCTGCTTGTACCGATTGCAGAGAAAGAACATTTCCAGCTGAAAACTCCACTCATCTATATTTTGATAAAATTTATCGAGAAATGGGTTCTCCTCGACAATCTCTTTGATCATCGGCAAATGTAGCTCGGTTGAAAGCATCGAAGCTAACGTCGTTTTACCTGCTCCGATTGGCCCTTCAACGGCTATAAATGGGGCTTGTTTCATGGGGTTCTGCTCCTCCTTGTACTCCAGTCCATCCTGTGGACAACTATCCTATTGTATCACAAGGTAGTACGCTAAAGGCATACCAAATCTATGGATAAAACAAAAAAAACAGAGCGCTACATTTTGCTTCATAGCGTCCCTGTTTCTCATTTAAACCAACCTTTTTCGTTAAAACGTGTAATTGCCTCAATCCGGTTACTGACACCCAGCTTATCGAGAATGACTGAAATATAATTGCGCACCGTCCCTGTCGTTAAATACAGTTCACCAGCAATCTCTTTTGTGTTCTTTCCGTCAGCGATGAGCGCTAAAACGGTCTTTTCACGCTCTGTTAGCGGGTTGACTTCGGCATAAGCATCATCGACCAGTTCCGGGGCATAAATACGCCGACCTGCCATAATACTTCGAATGGAGGAAGCCAGCTCTTCACTAGGACTGTCCTTGAGCAAATAACCGTGTGTCCCCGCCTTGATCGCTCGTTCAAAATACCCGGGGCGGGCAAACGTAGTTAAAATCAGCACCTTGCAGTTCAAGCCTTTGAGTTCCTCAGCCGCATCCAATCCGCTCTTGATCGGCATTTCGATGTCCATAATGCATATGTCTGGCTGATGCAACTTCACCAGTTCTATAGCTTCTTCCCCGTTGCTAGCTTTTCCGACTACTTTCATGTCCTCTTCCAAGTCCAGCAGGGAGGCTAGAGCACCCAGCAGCATACGCTGGTCCTCCGCGATGACAATTCGAATCATGGCCCCACCTCCTCATTCGGCTTTTCAGTGATATTAGGCACTTTAATGACCAAGGTCGTTCCCTGATCTGAACGCAGCTCCATACATCCGTTCACGAATTCGAGCCTTTCTTTCATACCTTTCAGGCCGTTTCCACGAAAGGTTCCATTTTCTCTCGTAATACCGACTCCATTATCCTGAATCCGAAGGGTTAATTCCTTACGGGACGGCTCAATGGTGATGGAACAAGCGGTGGCTCCACTGTGCTTAACCACATTTGTCACTGCTTCCTTCATACACATACTAAGGACATTTTCATTCATTAATGATGTATGCTCCAGCTTCGGGTCGCCCTCTAGAGTCAATTCAATGTGAGCAGCCTTTAAAATCTGCCGAATACGTAGCAGTTCATCCTCTAGTCGCATACCGCGCATTTGAGTAACCATTTCCCGCACCTCTTTTAGTGCGCTTCTCGCCGTGAGACGAACATCGTTAATTTCAGCATGAGCCCGCTCCGGGTACTGATCCATCAGTTTGCCCGCCAAATCGCTCTTCAGCCCAATGAGTGACAGCTTCTGACCTAAGGTATCGTGCAGGTCACGCGCAATTCTTTGCCGTTCCTCCAGCTTAATCAATTCCGATATTTTCTTATTGGCATCCTCCAATTGGACTTGGAGCCGATCGCTTTTGTTGCGATTAAAATTCGTAATCGGAAGGAGAATCACACCGATCAGATTGAGCAGGATAAAAGGAATCTGTTTAATAAAAATGGGATTCTGAGAAACAAAACCGTAATTGATCAATCCAATCGTAATAACCATTAAAATAATATACAGCGTCGTAAATGCAGCCTTACTTTTAATATTACCGATCAGATAGGCGATAAATATGGAAAAATACATATAACTAAACAGCAGTGTCATGGTAATCGATATGGCAATTTGTACACTGGTCCAAAAGTATATAAGCCAGCCTTTCGAGACAAAAGCCAATACATAACATGCAAAAAACACTAAAATAATAGCAGTACCCAGAATAATATGACTTGTAGATGAAGAACTAAAGTAGTAAAAGGGCAGGATATAAAAGACGACCCACACATAAGGGCTAAGTCCCGTATTTCTTTGAAAAATCTGATACCATTTTTGCATCCTGCCACCCTCTTCTACTTCACTTGACTTATATCTCTTATCATATCATACCAAGTTTTGTACAACGTTATTTTCTTTCTGTGCTTACAACAGGTGTAGGGATGGGTTTCGTGACTGCAACACGTTTGCTAAGGAGCGGCTTTACTTGTTTAAAGGTCAAAAAGGTTTTCGTATTTTCATCCCAAAGTCGGAACTTTAATGATTGCAGACTGCTACTCACTGTGATCGTGGTCGCCTTTTGAAGTAACGGTGTCGCTTCATGCGCTTTTTCCAAATTATAATTTGGCACTTTGGGGCTCAAATGATGAACGTGATGAAATCCGATATTCCCCGTGATCCATTGCAATACTTTAGGAAGCTTGTAGTAAGAACTGCCTTCTACGGCTGCATTAATATAACTCCACTCTTCATCGTGCTCAAAATACGAATCCTCAAATTGATGTTGTACATAGAACAACCAGATGCCCAACATACCGGATACAAAAAAGATAGGTGCCTGTACCAGAAGGAAGGCCTGCCATCCAATAGCCCAGCACAACAGTGCATACAATGCAACGATGGATATATTCGTCACATGAGTGTTCATTTTTTCCTTGCGTTTGGCTGTCTTGATATTAAAGCGATAGGAAATCAAAAAAGTATAGATCGGACCTAGTCCGAACATAACCCAAGGATTTCGATATATGCGATAGGCCAGCCGTGTCCATGTGGAAGCCTCTGTGTACTCTTCTACCGTGAGCACCCACATGTCACCTGTGCCTCTTTTATCCAGATTACTGCTGGTTGCATGGTGGATCGCATGACTATTTTTCCATTGATGATAAGGACAGAGCGTAATAATACCTGTAATCGTTCCCACAATGTCGTTCAGCTTGCGGCTTTTGAAGAAGGATTGATGACCACAATCATGAAAAATAATAAACGTCCGTACCACAAACCCCGATGCAACAATGGCAATGGGAAGCGTCAGCCAGTACGAAACCGACAGGCTAAGATAAGCAGCATACCACAATAGGATCAGTGGACCCAAAGTATTGATGAGTTGCAGAACGCTGGATTTCGTGTTTATTTTCTCGTAGGGAGCCATATTTTTTTTTAATTGGGCTAATGGGAGTTGTGTCATACTCATTATGATCCTCCTTTAAAATGACGCCTATACCTTGATCCTGTTAGGCGTACATGTTGATCTAATCTCAGTATAAGGTGAAGACTGTAGACGCTGTAGTCATAAACGTCAGCTCGGGTATATGACATTTGTCATATAGACAAGTAACATAATCCCTTTTCCAAATGTTCGCGGGTTTCTTTTCTGAGGATTATTTGTTAAAATATAAGCTATAATAACGCTGTATGTGACTGGCGAAGTCAGTGGAATGAACCACGAGGGAGCATACAAAAAAAGCGTACCGTTCGCCTGGGAGAAGTATTTGCAGAGGATTCGTCTGTCTTGACGACCTTGTGCAAATACTTTTTTTCGTTTACAAGACCATGACAACCTGTTGATAAATCACGCGATAAATTCAGAGGAGGCTCGGACTATGGCTATTATCATGAAATCCAAAGAAGCAGCTGAGCAAGTATATGCAACGATCCGTTCACAGGTAGAAGAAATGAAGCAGCAAGGACACCGTCCCCATCTGGCGACACTATTGGTAGAAGGCGATCCGGCTTCTGCCTACTATGCCCGGACCAAGCAAAAAGTAGCGGAGAAGCTGGGCATCTCATTTCATCTTCATACTTTTGATCGTCATGTTAGCGAAACCGAGCTACTGCACCTGATCGGCAGTCTGAACAATGCACCCCATGTACATGGCATTATGCTGGAACTGCCGCTTCCCCAACATCTTTCCGCCTCCGTTATTAAACAATCCATCGCCCCCTACAAGGATATTGATGGGATTACACCTGATAACAAGCTGGCTACCGTAACAGGTGACGCAGGACTATATCCCGCAACACCACAAGCCTGTATCGAGCTGCTCAAGCATTACGGTCACACATTGGCAGGCAAAAATGTCACTCTCGTGGGCATCGGACAGACAGTGGGACTTCCCCTTTTCCACATGTTGCAAAGAGAAAATGCCACCGTTACCGCCTGTCATGCAGGAACACGTGATATTGCAGAGCATCTGAGCCATGCAGACATTGCCTTCGTCGCAGTCGGATGCCCTGATGTGATTACACAGGATATGGTTCATCCCGGTCTGATTTTGGTAGATGCGGGAATTAATGAGACGCTAGAGGGAAAAATAGTGGGGGATGCCGCTTTAGACGTTGGGGAAAAGGTCCATGCCATTTCTCCGGTTCCCGGCGGCGTTGGCACCTTAACAACTGCGATTTTGTATAAAAATCTGCTCAAAGCAATACATCTGCAACACTACTCCAGAGAGGTGGTCTATTCATGAGTGAACTGTCGTGGAATCATTCCATCGGGCATTTTCTAAAAGAGGCTGCAAGTGCAGCGCCTACCCCCGGCGGAGGAAGTGTATCCGCACTGGCTGCGGCACTAGGCGCGGCTATGACCTCCATGACCGCCAACCTTTCACAAGGAGAAAAATATGCGCATATCCATGAACAAATCACGGACGTCATTAGCAGCATGGAAAGATTGTCTGCACATTGTGAGGAACTAATGGTCGCAGACATCCAATCCTTTGAACAGTACATGACCGCGCTGCGTTTGCCCAAGGAAACGGACGAAGAGAAGCGCTATCGTACCCATTCCTTACAGACAGCGGTGATCGCTGCCATTGAGGTACCCATGCGCCTGCTGGAAGTATGCCGGGACGGATTGTCGCAAGCCTACAACATTGTGGAAATGTCCAATAAAAATGTGATTTCGGATCTTGGCATCGGCGCGATCTTGTTCGAAGCCGCCGCTCAATCTGCCCTGCTTACCGTCGATATTAACCTTGCTTCGCTGAAAGATTTGGATGTCAAATACTCCTATGAGACCAAGACAGCCGCACTCATCCGTGAAATCGGACAGATCAAAGAACAAACCTTGTTGATGGTGCGCAGTCGAATAGCGAATTAGATTGCTCATAACCGTGTTTAACCTGTTCGAACCAACATATTCTGCTTACTCATTAAAAATAGCCTCCAAATCCATCTCTAATCGTGGGTTTGGAGGTTATTTTATTGAAATTCATACATTTTGGAAAACTTTTCTATATAATCTACGTCTATGGATAGGGGGATACATTGATCAAGAAATGAGGAAAATCGTATGAAAAGACGGGCTCTATTACTCAGTATAATCACGTTATTGCTGCTCAGTCCCAGTGTATGGGCGGCCGGAGATAACTCCACATCCCATATTCGCGCCTATGATTCCGGGAGTCTGATTCAGTCTGATGGAAGCTTGTGGCTGTGGGGTTATAATCAATCCGTACCGACTCGTGTAGAGGGTAAGCCGGACGTTGTAAAAACATTTTCTAATATCATCAACGAGGGCGATCTGGTATTTACCTTACAAGACCACTCTGCTTGGTATGTGCCTAGAAATAATATTGCTGAATCCGTGAAATTCGTTCCTCTGGAAGGATTACAGAACCTCGCAGCTGTAAGTAATTTGAATGATCATGTGCTCGCTCTGAGCAGCGAAGGCAGCATATCTTCCGCTGAACGGCTCGACAATGGAAACATCTCTAGTCCTTTTCAAACCCTATCTGGCATCGACGAGATTGCCAATATTGATAGTTACTATGAGGAAAGACCGGATTATGAGGAACGCTGGATATTTCTAAAAAAAGACGGCAGTGTATGGAAAAATACAAAAGCCTTGCAGGGCTTCGAACCTATTTCATCATTAAAGGATATTACGTCAATCGCTAAAAACATAGCCTTAAAAAAAGATGGCACCGTGTGGACGTGGCCCAAAGAATTTGATAAAAATGCAACTCCGTCCGAAACTCTATCCGTATCGCAAATTCAAGCCTTATCGGATATCAAGACAATCAAGGCCAATAGGTATTCCAATCTCGCAATTGATCAGCAAGGTCGGCTATGGTTCTGGGGTGCTACAGTTACGGGTTACTCAGATAATACAACCTATCACAACGAAAATACCCCTGTACTATTAACAGGAGTAAAGGATGTTAAAGACGCCTTTTTCGCCGAACGCTCCATACTTGCCCTCACCACAGCTGGGAATGTATATGTTGCGTCTCTAGATGGTGAAAAGTTACCATCCAATGCACCCTTTACATTACTTGCTAAAAATATTCAAAGCATCAAAGCAGGTCCACGGCACGTAATCATGCAAAAAACAGATGGCGCCCTATGGGGCTGGGGTGTCAACAAACACGCGCAGCTCGGTATAGGGGACTATGAGTTTCTGTATAGTTCACCAGTTCCTGTACAAAAACCGATTCTTGTCCGTCTCAATGGTTCGCCTGTCTCTCTGAGTAATGGTGTCATTACCCGCAACGGGCAGGCGTTTATTCCCCTTCGTTCTGTTTTTGACAAACTGGGGGCCGAGATCGCTTATGATTTCAACAGCAAAATAGCGAAAATGAATCAGTCTAAGACAGAAGACCATCCTGTCTCTCTAGAAGTAAATTTCAAAACCAGCCAAACAAAAGTGAACGATAAAGCTGTAAAGCTCACCAATCCGCCCTTCATGGTGAATGGTATTGGTTATCTTCCATTAAGGCTACTCAGCGAAACGCTAGGGGCCAAAGTAGATTGGATACAAAAAGAAGATACTATTGAAATTACGACAAAATAGTAAATTAAAAACCAGTCCATATATGATTCATGTTGGACTGGTTTTTAATGCTATATACTGCGTATAATATGCGAATTCCTATCTGTTTTGGGCAATTCATTACAACGCAGAATTTCAGATCTATTGTTTAGCTTTATTCTCTTTTTCTCTTTCGACCAGCATATCTACGATCATATCAATTTGCCCGGTAATAGCGATTGGATCATAACGATAATACGTATCAAAATCGTTAAAGAACACTCTATTGTTCTTCACCGCTGGAAGATTCCCCCACACAGCGGACGACTTTAGTTGTTTGAGCGCGTCACCCTTTTTCTCGGGGTCATACGTAGTCAGGAACATATAATCTGCGTCATACTGTGGCAATACCTCCATCGAAAGCTGCACCGTTTGTTCCTTGGAGTTCACTGTTTTCTTTGGCATGTTCAGTTTAAGCGCATTGTATACAGCTTGGCCGCCGCGCCCCGCATTGTCGCCAAAGATCCAAAGTGCGTGCTTGTCCGTCAGCTCATACAAACCGAAAGTTGCCTTTTCGTCAATCACACCTTTAAGACGTGCGCGACCTTCAGCGGCCTTTTTATCAAATGCAGTAATAAATTGCTCGGCCTTCTCCTTTTCCCCAGTGATATCGCCGAACAGCTTGACCGTATCATAGATATTAGTCGTCGTACCGTAAGGAATGTACAGGGTAGGTGCGATTTTAGACAAAGCCTCATAATTCGTATCCTTCATAACCACGATCAGATCGGGTTTGAGTTCCAGCGTCTTTTCCAAATTGGTCGGATCACCCACCTCTTTGGTTCCTTTTTCCTTCAGCAAATCGGTCAGAAAAGGATTTTGAAACGCAGTCGGCTCCACACCCACCACGTTAGCACCCACGGACAGCAATTCTCCGCCGTAAAAATCCGTTACAATGCGCTGTGGCTTTGCAGGAATTTGAATATCCCCTTTAACCGTTTTAAAGCTTCTAGTCTCTCCAGTAGTAGCCGACTCTTGCTTATCTTCTGAAGATGAAGCCGGACTACTTCCATTATTATTTCCGCCGCAAGCGCTGATGAATACAGACAATACAAGTAACATAGCTGTCATCATAAAATACGATTTTCTTTTCAACTGATTAGCCCCCTATATATTGTGGAGATGATCTCTGAAACAGATGATAATGATTATCAATATCGTAAGAAATATATCAAGTGTCGTCCTTGCTGTCAACTGAAAACGAACTTTGCATCATTTCACTTTAAAAAACAAAAGACCTGCCAAAAAATGATGGCCAGGTCTTTTTTCGTGGAGCCGTCTCAAAAACCTACACATTGGGGCTAGGCTGCTGAAGGCTGCTTTCTGATGATCGCTGTTTTGTTTTATATTCTTCTCCCCAATCCTTCATCAGGTTAATAATCGGGATCAGCGTTTTTCCAAATTCAGTTAGAGAGTATTCGACCTTAGGAGGAACCTGTTGGTAGACTTCACGGTGAACGACTCCGTCCTCTTCCAGCTCGCGCAATTGGAGTGTCAGCATACGCTGAGTAATTCCCGGACAGATCCGCCGAAAATCACTAAATCGCTTAGTCCCATACATAAGATGATATAGAATAATCCCTTTCCATTTGCCCCCAATCACGTCCAGCGTGAACTCAACTGGACACGCCTGATCATTTCCAGCGGTACATTCCCCAAAGCCGCCTTTCCGATTGCGCATAGGCTTTTCTCCTCCTTGGTATCATTTTATATACTACAGCACATTAATGTGCGTACTTCAAAAACGATCATGTATATTCTAATATTAAGCATGTCACTTGGTAAGCGTCAATTTTAATCACATCATAAGGAGTGGAATAACGATGGAAACCTTAACTACTACTAAAGATCAAATCTTATCTGCATACGAGTTCAGACATGCAACGAAGGAATTTGACAGTCATAAGAAAATTAGCGATTCCGATTTTGATTTTATTCTTGAAACCGGTCGTTTATCTCCAAGCTCATTTGGCTTTGAACCTTGGAAATTTGTTATAGTTCAGAGTAAAGCAATGCGTGAGAAGCTGCTGCCTTATTCTTGGGGGGCGCAAAAACAACTGCCAACAGCCAGCCATTTTGTACTCATCCTCTCTAGACTTCCAGAAGATATGGTAGCCTCCTCCGATTATATCAAGAGTATGATGGAGAACGTGCAGCAATTACCCGCTGAAGTGATTCAAGGCAGAGAGAAAGTGTATGACGCCTTTCTAAAATCTGATTTTGGGCTGGAGGAAAATAAAAGAGCCTTGTTCGAATGGGGCTGCCGACAAACCTACATCGCACTGGGTAACATGATGACTGCCGCAGCTCAAATCGGCATTGATTCCTGTCCTATCGAAGGTTTTAATAAACAGGAAATTGAACGCATCCTCTCCGAAGAAGGCATCATGGATGCCGAGCATTTCGGTATTTCCTGTATGGTGGCATTTGGATACCGTCTGAACGAGCCGCGCGGCAAAACCCGGCGCTCTGTAGATCAGGTTATTGAATGGGTGTAAAACCTTTACTCTAAAACAAAGAGGCGTCCCACAGCCATTTCCATGGCTATGGGCGCCCCTTTTTCATAAAATCTCAAGTCTTATAAAAAATCTGTCATTCAAAATCCTTACTGATAGTTTACTTCTTCTGCAAAGTAAATCTCCTTCAAACGATCCTTTACGCGCTGAATTTCATCTGCTGTTAACGGAGCTGTAGGATGCAGCTTAAAGTTCCTTCCAGTGACATAGCTTACATCCGTGTTCTTATCCAGATTGTATGCCATCTTCGGAACCGGACTTCGGGTATAGTCAGTAAAGTCAATAATGGACCATGCCGCATCTCCATCCTCCTTGGATAAAATAATCCGCTGTGAGGCGTTTTCAGTCCACAAGTAACGCAGATTGGCTGGTGAATTATTGGAGTCCATAACTGCCTTAAAGCCTGAGCCTCTAAACATGAGCGAAAACTCCGTATGATCATTACTCAATCCAGCTACCGATTCATAAATCTGTTTCAGCCCGTCCACGCCTACAATCTCAACCTCACGGTCAACAGGGAAGTGATTCACAAAGTTCTCCCATATTTGAGACATGTTATGGTTTTTGGCAAGCCAGTTGACATCCAAAATAATGGACATGTAGTTTACTGTATTCAAACGTTGATACGGGTTATCTAAATACTGCTGCGCTATATACAGTTGTGGTGCCGCATCCGTTTCGGTCACATATGGATCGCCCGGATGGAGAGTCCAGCGTGAGGAATCTTTGGTATAACGTGATCCAATCGGATCAATCGTAATCGAGTTCATAAATACGATACCGCTATTATTTGTAAGCCCCTGTGCCGGAACAATCGGATTATCCTTATGGGACCAGTAAGGCATCAAAGGTGAACCCTCACCATACATGTTGTTCACATTATACTGTGTAGCCGACCAACCCATCGCTGAGGTGATCTTAAAGTGATCCTTAAGCCATTGGGCCTGCTCAGGATTCACCGTAAAGCCAGTTAATGATTTAGGCAGATACTTCCGATATTGGTCTGTATCCATGCTTTCAAACACCGAAGGTGATCCTAACGAACCAGATTGGTGCAGCTCATTGAGTGCATTATAACGATACATATACAACCACTCGTTCATCTGTGCTTCCCATTCAGGGAGACCAAACAGATTATTCGGATACCCATCCAAAATCCCGACTTCATCGCCATACTGATCCACATATTCCAAAACCTTTTTAAGCTGCGGACGATTTGATTCCACAAAAATAAATCTATTTTCCATGGCCCACGTCACTTTTACGTTGGGACCAAAGTGATCCATCAGCAATTGACGTGACTGCTCAATTTGCTCTATCGTGGTCGTACTGCCCGCATCTTTTCCCTGCAGCATCATGGAGATAGCAAAATATTGCTTTTTGCGTGCCCCTGGTACTACAGTTAACTCCGCATCGGATATGAAGTGAATTCCCTGAGAGGGTGACTCAACCTCAATCTTGAATGGAATGACAGAGTTCAATGCAGGTATCAGATGCAGATTGGCAATATGTCCATCCTCGTCAAATATCCCTCTGGAATCCTCAATCCGAAGCTTCAAGTCTGACGGCAATAGACCGGACGGTATGACCTCTCCCTTTGCATTTTGAAATACATAGGGCATGCTCCAGGCATTAGGGTCTAGAGTCGCCGCCTGTGAAATGGAGTACGTCGCCAAGTATACGGACCTGATTACACTCGGTTCCTCTACCGGAGGAGTCTTCCCTTTCACGATCAGCTTGGTCTGTGCTTTAAGCACCTGATGGGGTTTAGCAATGATGACTTCCATCTCTACAGGAATGTAATCATCAGCAGCAGGTATATTTTCGGAATGCGCAATTTTCCCATGTTCATCAAATACACCTAATGTATCACTAAATGTGTAAGTAACACTTGTGACGCTAACATCGGGAATGCTTACCAAGTGCCCTTTATTGTAGAGATCAAAGGACAGCTGATACGAAGGATACGTTTCTGGTTGATTTACCAACTCGGGCGCCTTGATTACGACCTCATCCACTAGAAAATCCGAAGAATGGTCCGGTGGTTCTGACGGATTCACAGGTGGTGTCACTGGTGGTTTGAGCCCAGGATCTGGTCGTACAACTGGCGGTTCCGGGTTCGGCTCTGTAGGTGTTACCGGAGATACCGGTGGATCGGGCCTTGGACTGTGGCTTTTAGGCTCTTCGATTTCCGGATTCGCACGCTGGTGACTAATTTCTGGCGCCAGGTCGACCACAATCTTCTTTGCATCCGGTGGACTGGCTGGCTGATTCGTCGTTGCAGTTCCATTTCCTAATGACTCCAGCAAACGCTTGGCACGTTCTCTTAGACCGTCGCCACCTAGCCATATCCGATACGCTACCAGTGTAGCATCCTGCCGTCTCACAGACTCTTTGGGATGGAAATAATGGTTCGTGTCCCCCTCGATCAGCTCCAAACGTTCCATCAGCCATACGCTCGTTTGTGCATAGTCTGATACATCAGACTGATCCACAAAACTGGATTTATTGGAAGCACGGGTATCTTCAGTGACACCGAAATACCTGGCAAACCACACTGCCATATCCTGACGAGTCATATTGTGTTTTGCACCGAATAACTGATCACTAATTCCTTTGGTAATGTTCTCTGCTTGCAAGGTCTGCACATAGGGTAGAGCCCATGGTGACACATCACTAAAAGGAGCAACGCTTTTGTTAACCGAAGTTCGCTTTAACGTTTTAGCGAAAATACTCGCCCACTCCTGTCGCGAAATAAAATGTACAGGTCGAAAACTACCATCCTGATAACCCGTAACATACCCTTGAGCAGCCATGGCTTCAATTGCATCGGCTGCATATGAATGTTCAATATCGTTAAAGGCCCTGTTTGCAAAAACAGGCACAGTATGTATACAGAACAACCAAACAGCCAGTATAGCAGCGATGTACTGCCTAATTTGTTTTAACTTTTTTTCATATTTCATATTATTTTGGATTCTTGCACCTCCTTTACAATATAGCATCAGGTTACTTGCACCTGGACTTCTGTGTGAATTTTGAAAATTATTTCTTTTGTTTTCAAACGGATTTCATTTCAATTAACACCAAACTGTATATACTTGAATTATCGGAATAATATCCCTAGGATTGAATAAAGACAGCAAAAAAAGTAATTATAGATTACGGTTCTATCCGTAATATTGTCATTATTTTAAAGGCATATATCCCGATCTTTTAAAATGGTTTTCATTGGGAATTAAATTTCCAGCATTTTTTCATTACTAAATTTTCTAATGCGAGCATCACAATAAAAAAGATAACATCATGTATAAAGCACCCTACACAATGTTATCTCTTCTTTTGTTTTTATTGGCTATCTCCATCATCAGTTGATTCTTTGTTCCCCGTACCCTTAAAAACATAATAATAACCTTCTGAAATCCCATCTTGCGGATAAGCTGTAGGATCTTCGCTGGTTACTTGACCTACAAGCTCCCGATTGTTAAACGTGTGAGGACCTTCCTCTATTAACGCTTCAGCAGACATCCCACTGATAAGTCTTACGGTACTGGACCAGAATGTAACTAAATATATATCGTTAGCATTAAATTGAAAGCGTCCTTCACTGGGTGTCCCCTCATAAAACAGCTCAGACAAAGAAGCCGCTTCTGACCCTCTCATAAAAATTTGAATATCACTAGTTCCATTCCATCTATGAGGAATTCCGCCTCTAGGATTTATATACTCTACAACCTCAGGCTCTTGATCGCGAAGAAAATCAGTAACTGTAAATTTGTACACATCATCCGTTATACTCTCGGTTACAACTCCAGTTGTTTTCCCCGTTTTATAGCCGCTGAAATCTCCATACACATTTGGGGTTTGGCTTAAAGCTGCAAAAAACCTTTCCTGATCCATATATTCGACTCTTCCAGGTACTGCAGTCAATCTATATGTCTTGACCTCAGTGCCCTTGTACTTATCCCAAGTATATTCTGTAGCTGCATAAGATACTCCACCGTTCCAGCCCACAGATGCCACCATGAGAATACCTATCATCAATAATAATGACCATTTTTTCAACAACATACCCTCAACCTCTTTCTCCAAATACACTCAAATCATTATTAGCATTATAGCTTTTCAATAATTCTATTAACAGTTAAATATTAGAAAAATATAAATTCAAATATAAACACGTGGACATGAAACGTATGCGCATTCTCTCTTGTAGCTTAGTCTGCAGTATTGCTCACAGTAGCATCATACTGGCCTGTCTCGTATTGTCCAAATTGGTGAACTATGTAGTCGAAACCGTTGTTGCTCCGGTTGCAGATATCCAGTATCATTTTCCCTCCTTTGTATTTATTTGAAGTCCCACGGTCTGACCTTTAAAATATATAATGTACTAGGCGTTATATAGGAAGGGGGAATTTATCTATGTTCAAGAAAATGGATATTTACCGAATCATCACTTTAATATTTGCTGTAGTTGTTATGATCTCTTCCTTTTTATCACTCGCATACCCAGACACCTATAGGGACTCATACAAAATCGCGCAATTTTTTCTGGTTTATATTTTTATTTTCTGGAATTACAGAGTTTAAGGCTAACCGTAAGAGTGTAGCAATAATCAACTTCTCCATTTTCGTTCTCACTTTTTTTGTATCTATATTTACACTTGTAGTGCGAACAGGATAACCACACGGTTCTATACCTCAGTAACAACCCTTCCATAAGCCCCTCCCTCGTCATGTAAAAGAAAAGCCGAGCGAACTCAGGATCATCTGAATTGCGCTCGGCAAATGTTACGTATTTAGCAATCTTTTAGTTTTCCTCTAATTCTTCAATTCTCTGCCGCTTTCCTATGCCAAAGACAAAATATCCAACAACGACGATCGCCATAAATGTTGCCCCGACAATCAACGACAAGCGTGTGTCTGGATTAAACCACATTCCAACGATCACCAGCAACAAAAAGACAATGGTGATGTAGTTACTGATCGGAAAAAAACGAGATTTAAAGGTGTGATCCTTCATTTCGTCCTTCCACTTTTTCCTGAATTTAAATTGACTGATGGCTAATGCAAACCACGGTACCATGCCTGGAAGAACACTGGCGCTGTAAATATACAGAAACAGTTTGGAATCAGGCATTAAATAGTTAAATAACACCCCTACCAGCAGCAAGGAAATGGTCGTTATTATACTATTTCTAGGGACGCCGCTTGGAGAAACTTTCCCAAAAAACTTAGGAGCTTGTCCGTTCTTAGCCAATGTATATAACATTCTGCCCGCACTGTAAATACCACTGTTACAACCAGACATCGCAGCTGTAAGTACAACAAAGTTAATGATACCCGCAGCAGCCACAATTCCTACCTTGGCAAAAGTCAGAACAAATGGGCTGCCGATCTCGCCTATTTGGTTCCAAGGATAAATCGTAACAATGACAAAGATTGCACCCACGTAGAAAATCAAAATACGCCAGATGATGTTTTTAATGGCTTTTCGCAGTGTCATCTTCGGATTTTCAGCTTCACCTGCCGTAATACCTACCATCTCTATCCCTTGATAAGCCGCTGTTACAATGCAGAGTGCAAATAGAAACCCTTTCAAACCACCTGCAAAGAAACCTCCCTGGCTGTACAGATTGGATAGCCCTATCGGTTGTCCACCGTTACCGAGTCCAAAGAAGATCATCCCCGTACCAACTACTAGCATAAAGATAATGGCGACAATTTTAATCATCGCAAACCAAAACTCAAATTCCCCATAAAATTTCACAGCCGCCAAATTGGCCAATGCAATAATAATTACACCTGCCAAAGCCGGCAACCATTGCGGGATATCTGGGAACCAGTAGCCCACATATACCCCAATCGCAGTGACTTCTGCCATCCCTACGGTAACCCATAAAAACCAATAGCTCCAGGCGGTCAAGAAACCGGCTAAAGGGCTGATATATTTATGAGCAAATGTAGCGAATGAGCCTGTCACCGGTTCAAGAATCAGCATTTCCCCCATGATCCGCATGACAAAAAACATAATAATCCCCGCTAAGAGATATGCCAACAGCACTGAGGGACCTGCCCATTTTATCGTACTTGCCGACCCCATAAACAAACCGACGCCAATCGTACCTCCAAGCGCAATCAACTCAACGTGCCGTGGCTTTAGCCCTCTCGTTAATTGTTTCGATTCCAAAAGAACGCTCCCCTTCGTATATGTTCATCATCAAACGCTAATGATCCGGAAAACTGTCCCCAAACATTATTAATTTTTCAGACTGACGTGGTCGTGAGTGAACGACTACAAAGTAGTTCCACGATTCGTAAATATACAAGGAAACCACGTCCTATTTACCGTCCAAACCTTACTGTTTCTAAGACCGAGTCCGTAGCATTAGATGCATTGTATGACAAAAAACGCCTAAATACAACTGCTAATTAGTAGACATTTTTAGGCATGAAATGGAAAGGAAGGCTATTCATATTTTCTGAACAATGGTCAATTTAATGCAATACATTAGAGTGCTAAACATACATATTTCTTCAATGATAAATATCACGATATTAAGCCTATTTGAAATCTGTATTCATACAGTGGAAAACATGAATCCCGAATGAAAGAGCAACATTTCAAACATTGCCTTGTGATATAACTAGTGAATATGTATTTATTTGAGATTTTTTATAAAATTTTTTTGATCCTTGGTAAACATATAGCCACGTCGTTCGTAGAACCTGTGAGCCTGTATCCGACTTGGATGAGATAACAGTTTGATCCCGGAAAATCCATGGGACTTCCCCCACTGTTCAAATTTCCCTAACATTTTTTTCTTTCACTTTTAAAATGCCTCCTTTTTTCATCATACGATGCTTGATGTTGAATCATTAATCCTCGCAATCATACCCGTTAAAACACTTCAGCATCTCGATGAACGCTTCAAGTTTAGAATCCTCCCATGTTGAAATACGTTGATAAAACTCTTTTTCTTTTTCTTTTAAAGCTTCCAAGGCTTTTTCACGACCATTGGCTGTCAGGGATATCAACACTCCCCGACGATCCTCAGGATGAGTTTCACTTTTTACATAATTCAAGTGTTTAAGCTGAGTAACAAGACGGCTGACAGAGCTTCGATCCATAGCGGTGGATTCCGCCAAAAATGTAGCGCTTGCCGGACCGTATGACAGGAGACAACGTACAATCAGAAAAGCTGCAGGTTGTAATGATGGATCGAAAAGTGCCGCAGTTTTTACATTGAGTGCATGCGACGCGCTTATAAGTGCATTAAGTTGTTCACCAAGATTCAGTTCTAATTGCTCTCTTGTAGAATCTGGATGTTGAGTTTTATTATCCATATGTCTCCACCTTATTTGAATGAGTTCGAATATATATTTGACATATATCAATCAAAATACATATACTTGATATATATCAATCATATTTTCAACTTTGGTAAGTGTCAAGCAGAAGATCTACATTATAAAGCATCCACAACCGTAAAGCGTAGACATGAATATGGATGTAATTGGATCGAGAATTTGGAGGATGATCTATATGTCGACATACCCGATTATTGTAATCACTGGTGCTACTAACGGTCTTGGACAATGGGTAGCAATTGAATTAGCCAAACGTGGAGCACATCTAGTCTTAACAGCCAGAAATGAAAAACGTGCTGAAATGACTAAAAATATTTTAAAAGATCTGGCGCCAAGTACAAAGGTAGACTTTTTTTTCGGGGACCTGTCTCTTATGAAAGATGTCAAACGTATGGGAGATGAAATTAAAGCTAATTATCCAAAGATTGATGTATTAGTGAACAATGCTGGATTACATGGATTTGAACAACGCATAACCTCAGAGGGTTTGGCAGAAATGATAGCCGTAAACTATCTTGCCCCGTGGCTGTTAACGCATACACTACTCAATTCACTCATGGAACCCGCAAATGCTAGGATCGTCAATGTGGCTTCTGAAGCATCACGCAACCATGGTGAATTAAAATTACCGGAGGATTTAACAGATACATCTGTATTTACCGCAAGAGGTTCATCTAAGATATACGGAAAGACCAAGCTTCTTAATATCATGTTTACAGAAGAACTTGGACGTCAGCTGGATGGAACTGGGATCGTAGTTAACGCACTTAATCCAGGCTTTAACGTTACCGGCCTTGGTCGCGAGTTAGGATTTTCTTCGATACTTGCAAAAATATTGAACGCTTTGCATATCGGAGACCCACGGAAAGGAGCGGACATCATTATTCGTTTAGCAACAGAATCCCAATATCAAGAAGTGACAGGCGGATATTTTAATGTTGGTACTGGTAAGCCGATTGTACCGACATATCCTGGTGGGGATATCAAGATGCAACGCCTACTTTGGAGTACTACAACCGAATTATTACGGCAAAAAGGCGTTATGGAATGAAATAGGATCTGATATCGAACAATGCTTCTCCAACGAATGGTTCATTTTGTAAACTAAATCTCTCTTTTAACCGATAAATACATATGTTGGTTCTGTACTTAAATATCTCCTCCCATCTTTACATATTCAAGTACAAACGCGTATTTTTCCTAAAAGGGGGCTTTCTATGAACTATCTAGACGAGCATATACTTAGCCTCAAAGCTAAAATGGTGGATCAGAAGACAGCTAATAACGATAATGTGAAATCCATCCCAGCTCAAACTCAGAAATCGGAACAGGACGGTTCCAGGTTTGAAGAAACAAAGCTACTTCATATTGAAAATGATTATCTCACGTTGGAGCCCATTACAATACTACACGGAGAGATTGGTTTCTACATCCCCAAGTCCTTTACTCCTATGCCAATGGAGCAAGCTATAATCAAATATCCTTCAGAGCATCGACCAAAGATCATTTATACCTCATCTGAGGAGACCATCAACATCACTTTTAATCCTACAGATACTGCTCTGGAAGCGGAAGAACTGCCCGATTTTGTAGAGCAAATGGGGGATATTCTACGGTCTGTACAACCGATACGCAACTGGTTAGGTACCGAAATGGTCACCAACTGTTCCGGACTTTCAGTTGGACAGATTCGTTTTGTGGTGGCGGGGATCGACGGTAATCTATACAACGAAATGCTGCTCTTTATCCACAAAGGACGAGTTGTCATAGGTTCCTTTAGCTGTCTGGAAGCAGATCTCGAAGTCTGGTTACCTGTAGCAGAATACTGGGTTCAATCCCTTTCTGTCCTTCCACCCTCCGCCTATTCTACAAATGAGAAAGGAATGATTACACCATGAGTCTGGGATACGATCAAATTCAAATTCACCCTTATGAACAAATTGATTTGGAGGAGCTTACCTTAACGAAAAAAGTTAACGAGCATACTCGGCTTTATTTTACAGGTATCATCCCCGAAGACTTACAAGACAGTTATGTGGAAACGACAGAAAAAAATACCATCATTGAAGTCAGCCAACAAGATGAATCTGGCGCAAGCAAGCCGCTATTTAGTGGGATTGCCCTCTCGGTCGAGGTAAAAGTCGTGCGAGGTGTGTACTATCTGGAGGTGGAAGCCATTTCCCATACGTACCGGATGGACATGAAGCAGCGTACTCGTTCTTTTCAGTATACGAAAATGACGATTCCTCAAATGCTGGAGCACATAGGTAAGGACTATGAAGGGCTGGATGTGATCGACGGGGCTACTGGCGGAGAAGCCATCGGGCGGCTTGCCATTCAGTATCAGGAGACAGACTGGGCTTTTTTAAGACGCATAGCCTCCCGTTATCATACGAGTCTGATGCCTGTAGCTCGTTTTGACAGTCCCAAATTTTATTTTGGTATTGAGGACAGCCCTGCACAGGCGATACTGGATCATACCCGTTATACCGTACGTAAGCAGTTGCTACCTTTTCGTTATTTTCAGGAGAATGAACAGACCAAACTGAGTGAACACGATTTTATTTTTTATGAGGTAGAAACGGATGAGGTACTCGACTTGGGCGCTCAGTTGAATTTTCAGGGGCATAACCTGTATGTGATGGAAGCCTACACCGCTATGAGTCAAGGACTGCTGCGGCATCAGTATGTGTTGGGTTCTTACCAGGGATTTCGGCAAAAAAGCTACTACCAGGATAAGCTGGCAGGAGCCTCATTAAGCGGTATTGTGCTGGACGTACGTCAGGATCAAGTGCGCATTCATCTGGATTGTGATGAACAACAGGACACCAACCAAGCACACTGGTTCAACTATTCTACTGTGTACAGTGGCGGTGGCCATACCGGCTGGTACGTTATGCCAGAAAAAGGCGATTCAGTTTCCCTCTATTTCCCCGGTAGCCGGGAAGAAGACGGCGTAGCAGGTAGTGCGGTGAGACGGGCAGATCGCAAGAGTACGCATAACCATTTTTCCAATCCGCAAATGAAAATATGGCGTACCCCGCATGGCAAGGAAATCCGGCTAGGACCGGATGAACTGGTCGTTACAGGTAAGGACGGCGCCATTTATATCAAACTGGACGATAAGGAAGGCATTCATATTGCGAGCAGCAAACAGGTGAATATTACGGCGGGAGGCAATCTCAGCCTATCTGCGGGGAAGACAATGAGCCTGTCCGCAGGTAGTCAGCTCCGTATGGATTGTAATGGCAGTCATATCGAATTAAGTGGGTCGGCAGACATGAAAGGCAGCGAAGTGAAGTCGAATTAAGGATGATTAGAAATGGAAAAGCAAACAGATGTGTTAGATCAGCAACAAGCGGCTCTTCATCAGGCTTGGTCTTTCATTCGCAAAGAATGGGCGTTGAACTGTAAATCAACACAAACACAAAGATTACAGCATATAGTAGAACATTTTCGCGCCTTTTGTGAGCTGGTTCGGCAAAAACAACTCACAGGTCGTAAAGGTCATATTGGTTACATCACCTACTCTATGCTGCGTACCACATGGCTTGAACAGAAACCCGTTTATCTTGTTGAAGCTACGGATGCCTTATGGATGCTTGATGCTGAGCCCGTTCAGTTGGAGTACGATGCAAGTTGGATTTTTTTCTATTGGATTCAATTACGTGAACAGCTTGGGGCTGAAACTTTGAAGCAGCAAGTCTCCCTTTCCGAACTTGAATTAGAACAGATCATGCTGGAAGCAGCGGGATATCTTCATACGATGATCGTTAGTCTGGTTCGTCAGGCTATGAAGCAAGCAGTCAACCTACCAGAGTTTGAGGCGTTGGATCGTGAAGAAGCTGTTGAGATTCGCGTCGGAGAGTATATGGATCATAGTGTCTCTGTGTATCGGGAAGATCGGAGACCCATGGATGCAAACATAATAAAGTCTTGGCTGGAGGAAAGAGAAGAATCGGCCTACAGCTACCAAGCCCTGTCTCAAGTTCAACTGTCGGATGGAGATTACAGCTCCTTGGATTTTCGCTATACAGTCTTTCGCCAGATCGGGATGCAACAAAGTCGATTGCATCACTGTATCCTCGTAGGCACGGTATGGCAAGAAGCTCAGCTAGATGAAACCAACTTTTCGCACAGCCTGCTTCACGGAGCCGATTTTAGTGGCTGTTCCCTGCAAGAGGCTGTACTGGACGAAGTTATAAGCAATTGCGAATATGGATCGGATGCTTGGCTGGATTGGGAACCGTTAGGATTGGATGGAGTGAATTTTACAAGAGCTAATTTACAGGGAGCTAGTTTTCAACATGCACAGCTTCAAGGGGCTGCTTTCCAAGATGCCGCGCTGCAAAGAGCTTTATTTAACGGCGCGGATCTAACAGGTGCCTGCTTTGTAGGAGCCGATGTTACTGGCGCTTCGTTTATAGGTGCTTGTTTAATAGGAGCTAATTTTACAGGAGCAAAGCTACACCGGGTAATCTTTACAGATGACCAACTAAGCCAAGCTATTGGCCTTGCTGTTGTAGAATCGCCACTGGCTACACAGATAACAGATACAGTGAGTAAAGGAGAGTGGATGTCATGAGGTATTTCCGACTCATGGCGGACGAGCGCGTAAAGCATCGGGTGGAGACTGCTCCCCTGTCTTCCTTACAAGTGGAGGATATCCTTTCGGATCGCACCATTCAGGCGGAGGACACTCCCCTGTTTTTAGCAGTACATACAGATCCACGAACCGTATATCCGGATTTTCTGGAGTTCCCTTTGCCGCTGGTTTCAGACTCCATGAAAGCCCTGTTGGAAAAATATATGCCGGAGCTGGAATGGAAGGCCGCTATACTTACCGATTTTCAGAAAGCCAGGCAGGATGTGTACTGGGTACTGCGTCCACCTGTGGTGGATTGTCTTTCCTCACAAACCGAGTGGTATCCCGACCATACTTTGAAGCAACTGGTACTTAAGTACGGGAAAATCGAACCGTCTATATTTCGGATTGCCGGCTTGTTGGAAGCACATGTCTATATCAATCTCGCGGTAGCGGAAAGTCTGCTGCGTCGTCCATTTACAGGTGTTCGTGTGCAAAAAGTGGAGATGGCCACAAAGGAGGAATAATCCGTATGGAAGAAGCAAGTGTGCAACCTGGAACAGGTGCGAAAAAAAGCTATGTTGTGGCGGGTGCGATTTTAAGCTGTAGTTACGGTACACAGCCTACGCGTTTGAAGCGCCCTTTTAGTCATGGGGTGTATGTCAAAAATAAAGCACAGATGAATATTGGAGATTATGTACCTGGAGTGAACATAAAATCTTTTGGAAATTGCTCCAGTCCGCTGAATCCGGCTGTGCAAGCCAGTGAGATGGTCGATATTTATGGAGTGAAAAAGGCCCCGTGTATTCCTGTCCTTACGATGCCTTGGTTGAACGGAAAAAGTGACATGCGCATCGAAGGCCAGCCTGCTCTTACGCAGAACTGTACGCATCAATGTCTTTATTGCGGACACATACAGATCGAAAATGACGGTCAGGAGCTGGATTAAACAGTTACAACCTACCCCTATAAAAACAAAAGCGTTGGTGAGAGATTGGCTATCTTCTCCACCAACGCATGATATAGGTTATCTTCAAATCGTTTGCTCCACATCAGGTACCACAGTAGGTTCGATAAGGACAGGTGGATTCCTCAGGCAATGTAGAGTAAATTTCCTGTTCGGTAGAGTAAGCATAAGGGTTCGAAAGAACTTCAAGAAGCTGCTCCATCACACGGTAGTCTTCTCGTTCCACCGCAGCTTCTAGTGCTTCTTCTACCCGGTGGTTGCGTGGGATGATTGCAGGATTACTGCTGTGCATCAGCTGACGCGAGGAGGCTTGTGATTCCTGCTGTCTGCCCAGCCTCGCCTGCCACTGCTCGTGCCACTGGGTGAATTCCGCAGTGCTGAACAGAACCGTATCTTCCAGCTTGTTCAAAGTTAGGGCACGGAAGGTATTGGTGTAGTCGGCACGATGCTTCTGCATGATACTCAGAAGCTCCTCAATAAGAGATTCATCCTCCTGCTCTTCGTTAAAGATCCCTAGCTTCGCCCGCATTCCTGCAAGCCAATAATGGTGAAACATTTTTACAAAATCTGAAATTTCATCCTCAGCCAGTGTGACAGCCTGCTCCCTGTTGTCATGCAGCAGTGGCAAGAGCGTCTCAGCAAATCTCGCGAGATTCCACGCAGCAATATGCGGCTGATTGGCATAAGCATAGCGTCCCTGCCTGTCGATGGAACTGAACACCGTCTCAGGATCATAGGTATCCATGAAGGCGCAAGGACCATAATCAATGGTTTCTCCGCTAAGGGTCATATTGTCGGTGTTCATCACCCCATGAATAAAACCAACCAGCTGCCATTTGGCAATCAGCTCGGCTTGACGCTTAATCACTTCCTGAAGCAGTGAAAGGTAACGGTTTTCGTCATTGGCAACTTCCGGGTAGTGTCTTTCCAAGGTATAATCAGCCAGAACACGGAGATCTTGGGACGTGCCCCATGCTGAGACGTATTGAAAGGTTCCGACGCGAAGATGACTGCCAGCCACACGGGTCAGAATGGCTCCGGGCTGCTCGGTTTCCCGGATGATCGACTCACCCGTGGATACCACCGCCAAGCTGCGGGTGGTAGCAATATCCAGCGCATGCATCGCCTCACTGATGATGTATTCGCGAAGCATCGGACCAAGTGCCGCACGGCCGTCACCACCACGGGAATATGGCGTTCTGCCTGAGCCCTTGAGCTGAATATCAACCCGTTCACCCAAGGGAGTGATCTGTTCGCCAAGCAGCAGAGCACGACCGTCTCCTAACATGTTAAAATGCCCGAATTGATGCCCTGCGTAAGCTTGAGCAAGAGGTACGGCTCCTTCTGGAACCTGGTTTCCAGCCAGCTCCGCTACGCCATCATTCCTTTGCAGCGCTGTACCGTTCAACCCCAGTGATGCTGCCAACGGATGATTAAGAATGATCAGCTTGGGTGAGCGGACAGGAGTCAGGTTGAGCTTTGTAAACAATGATTCCGGCAAACGAGAGTAACTGTTGTCGAAGTTCCACCCTTTTTGATCTGCTATTTCTTTTTTCTCCGTCATAGTGTCTCCTTTTCTGCTGCGGTATCTTAGGTTTTCCCATTTTAGTTTTTACTTCTGCCCATTTATTATCCAATTATGAAACATCGAACATGCTTTTTTTATTATAATCGATTATCAAACATTAATTGTATTTGAATACCGAACGGGTCTTCAATAATACCGTAGGCTTGGCTAAACACATTATTTGATAAAGGCACAATAATTTTCACTCGATCATCCGTAATCAAGCTATTATAAAAATGTTTAATTTCTTCTAGGTCAGCACTTTGAATACATAATGAAGTATTATTCCCTACTGTATATTCTTCACTGGGATTCATTGTATCTTCTGCTATCATTACCTTTGTTTTTCCGATTGCTAAGACTGAATGAGAAATATAATTTTTATTTTCATCAGTAAGCTGTATGGAGCTGTCACGTTGGGCCATGTCTTGATAGGTAACAAGAAACAATTCCTCTGCGTTGAAATGTTTTTTGTAAAAATGTATAGCTTCTTTTGCCTTTCCGTTCATGGATAAGAAAATAGCTACTTCTAATGTTGTACTCATGGTATCAATCTCCTTTTATATGTGTAGATATCTTATGAATTTGATCTATTCCCTTGAACTTATTATCATATAAAAAGGTATCAAAATATGACACCTTTATAAGGAGATTTAGATGAAGAAATCAGAAAGATTAAATGACATGATCAGATACTTAAACAGTCGAGAGTTTTTTAATTTAAATGACCTAATGGATAAATACCATATCTCAAAAAGTACAGCTCTACGTGATATTAGTTCATTGGAACAATTAGGTATGCCTATTTTTTCGGAACATGGCAGACATGGACGATATGGTATCCTAAAAAATAGATTGTTATCCCCCATTATTTTTACGATGGATGAAGTGTATGCTCTGTACTTTGCAATGTTAACGTTAGAAGCTTATCAATCCACACCCTTTCACTTAAGTGTTAATCAACTGAATGAAAAGTTTGAACACTGTCTTTCTAAAATACAAATAAACCAGATTCATAAAATGAAAAAGGTTCTACAATTTGAAATATATCAGCATAATCATGTTAGTCGCTATTTAGATAAAATTCTAACAAGCATTCTTAATGAGAGTACGTGTAAAGTTAAATATGTAAAAAATAATCAGAACAAAAGTTACTATGTTCAATTTTTCAAAATTTCCGCTAAGTTTGGCCAATGGTATGCTACTGGAATAGAGTTACATACGAATAAATATAGAGTTTTCAGATGTGATCGAATCACCTTTGTAGAAGAAGAGGAGAACAATTCTCGCTTTTCTATAGATGAACTCCTTAATCGTTCATTAGAAATGTATCAATCTGAGAAGAGCATTGACTTTGAAGTAGAGATTGTAGAACAAGCCAAGGATATTTTTTATAAAGAACATTATCCTTCAATGAAAATAGAAAATAGTGATAAGACAGTCATTAAGGGATTTTATAATCCTGGAGAAGAGGAGTTTATCGCTCATTATTTTATGAGATATGGTCATTATGTACGATCAGTGAAGCCAGAATCTTTAAAAAGGATTATTAAAGATAGAGTTGAGCACCTCTTAAACCACTATCAAAAATTATAAGATCATCGAAGGTTTGTTCAAAATTTTCTCTACATTTTAGCAAGGAAAAGAAGGCTCACGTTCCTTTTCCTTGCTAACGATGACATTTGAATTATGGCTTCCGTTTGGCGATAACAGCATAGGATACCGTTCTTGTGAATCCAGTTGGATTCCATGCAGTAAACACCCATCTGTCTTCGGCCGCGGAATAATTATTGAGAAGAAACCCTTGTTCATTTCCAGAGAAAGTCCATGCACCGCTAATCAAATTGTAGGCGTTACCGTTAATCGTAGTGCTTCTAAAGCTATTAGGAGAAATAGTGATCGGAGCGAAAGTGAAGCGTGCGAATCCATCTCCAAGTTGAGTTACACGAATGGCTTTTTTAAGATTCATAACCACATGACTTCTTTTTTTTAGCTTTCTTCCCAACTTTGCTTCCGCATTTTTAATTTTCATTAAGGTTGCCTTTCTCAAAGAAATCATCTCCTTAATTGTTCTACTTATAGTTAATGATGAGGTAGATACTTTTGAATGGACAAAATCCCCGGTAAATTAGCTTGATTTTTTGATGCTGAAACAAAAAGCCCTTCCTTAAAATAAAGGAGGGCTTGATACCGCTACTTCTCATTATTTTCCGTTCCTATACCGATTTTGTTAAGCCGATATGGGTGATCATGGTGTCATACGGATCTAATTCCATGGTTTGTTTGCCGTATTCCGTTTCAATCGTCGTTCTTTGAAGTTGATCGCTATTGTTAATAACAACCAATATTTTACTTTCTGGATAATAAGCACACTCTGTATATAGGTTATCTGTAATGTACTTCGTTTCATGTAACTCATTGCCTGCAAACCGAATTATATTCAGCAGCAACCTTGTGTTTTCCCAGCTGAATTCGAAAGAAGGAAGGTAGATCCCCTTTCCTTTACCGAAGGCATGAGTAGACAATGCTATCATACCACTCGTTTCCTTCACTACCGCAGCTGACCCATCGGTAAGATAAATGCTATTCTTTGGCGTTATACTGGCTCCTTCAGGAACCAAACCATGCTCATCCCTAACCTCATAAGTCCATTTTCCATGACCTACCCTGGAGCCTGTATCCTCATCCAGACCGAGAACATGTGCCATTCTGAAAAAGCTGTCGTGGCCTTCAACCGCAGAAGGCTGGTTGATACCAATAAAGACACCACCCTCATAAACCCATTGGGTCAGTAAGTCTACACACTTGTTGTCATTCCAGTGCTCCCCACCACTCCATGCTGAACCAGCAGAGCCGGCATTGATCACTACATCACAATCCTGTAGAATTCCCTGACGGATATCTTCAAAATCAATGAACTGCACTTCAATCGGCAATCCGGATAAAGCTTCATTGACATGCATCAAATCATGCATATACGTTTCATGGAAATGGCCGGACAATGTCCACGATTTTAATTTTCCCCAGCTATGCAGAATAGCTACCTTCGTCTTCATGTGATAGGGTTGGCCTTCATGGTGCAGTTCCTTAATTTCTCTGAATTCATTGGCAATCTTTTCGATGTAATCGCAAAAATCCGGGTAAGGCTCTACAAGATGTAAATATCCGCCCAGCCCAATCCGGTCAATAGGCTCCCGCAGCAAGGCGCGCCGGATATTAATCCAATACTTTTTGGCATCCAGCGTGGGGTTTCCCCCTTCCATAAAGGTAGGAAGCCCGCCTAAACCAACTGGAAATAAGTATGGATGCAGCCGAATCTCATGCGTATTCACTTTTACACCTGAACAAAGCCTCGCCTCATAACCTGAGAATACACATTTAATCAACCCGTCAAATCCAAACTCTTGAAAACGGTCATTGTAAGGCTCCATGCCAACCCAACTGTCATCATAGAAAACATAGGCCAGCTTCTCGTACCTATGCACAATGTCAATTAATTTCTTGCCAAATTCGATTACAAAATCATTGATAAATGCCATCCAATCCAGCTTGCGCTGCTCAGCCGGGATATGACTGACGCGGTATTTCCCGCCATTCACAAAATCCTCGGCAGTCATCGAATACCCGTATTTCTTGGCAAACAGATCAAGCGCTCTTGAACTTACCGTAAAATCATATGAACCCCAGTCAGAGAACAGATGGCGATTGCGCTCATTACTGCCCCAGATCCAGGCGAAATTATAAAATAAGGAGGTAAACCGAACAACCGTGGTTTCCTTATGATGGAGACACCAATCTTCCATCCAATCCAGCAGATATTTTTGCGTTTCTGCATAGATGGGATCAATCTGCATCAAATGCTCTTTGTCCCAATGATTCGTTGTGTGATTGTACATGGAAATCTCTTCCCAGATCCGGTAGGCCATAAAGCTTACCGTGTATTTATGCCAAGGAACAATTCCGGTAATGACCACATTTCCGGATTCCCTTTCATAATTCCACTGTTCTCTTGGAACTTCCTCTCCGGTCGTTCTGTCAAAAACCTGCCAATAGTTAAACGCCTCTTTGGAATCATTAACTTTGAATTGTTCAGCAAAAAAATCCTCCATCAGATAGATGGATACATAATCTTGTACAGCTACCTTCGGATTTGTAATTAAAAAACACTGCTGCAGCTTATCCAGATGGTGGGACGCCCACTCATTATGATCTCTGATGATACAGATTGTCGAATATATGCCGTACCCAGCGTTAATAATCTCATCGGACAATTGCGTGCCGTCACTATCACGGATGACATCGGCACCCCACCGTTCAGCTAATTTTAGGGTCAGCGCCTCATAACCGGATTCTCCCGGTAGTGTAAAGTTCCCCGTAGTTTGTTTGGACAACTTGGTTCCCTCCTAATTCAACATATCAGACAGAAAGGCCAATGCCAGGCCTTGACCCCAGCCCTGAATCCAGTCTTTTGGAATATTCCGATACCCATCCCGATCTTTCATAACCGCTGTGCCGCCCGACACACCTAGTACCCGTCCGTCCTCGCTAATATGGTTCAAGATGCCCTCCAATGCCTTTTGCACGTATTTGGTATGCAGCGGATTGCCGTTATTGATCATGGCTGCCGCGATTCCGCAAGATGCAGACACTTCTTCGTAGGAATCCTCGTCATCCAGTACCGTCCGCCACAGGCCGTTCTCCGTTTGAACCCCCTTCAGTGCCGCCAGTTGATCCCGAAGCGAACACTCCACGTCCATGCACTGCGGATATAAATACCAGTCTTTCAAATGAATTTTAACTTGCGACATGGTATAGGCTCCCCAAGCATTCGCTCTCCCCCAGAAAAATCCGGACATATGGTCTTGCTTGACATTATTGTAGCCATGGTACCAGAAACCGCTACTAGGGTCTTGCAGGTATTTGATATGCCAGTAATATTGGTTTAAGGCGTCCTGGATCATTTCCTCATCCTTTAATTTGGTTCCTACACGGAGCAGAAAAAATGCCGCCATAAACAACGTGTCCGCCCATGCCTGTTCTGGAAAATCATTAGCAACAGATACCGTATGCTGCAGAACATGGTCTCCGAACCTGAGAGCATGGTTCCGAATATAATCCACCTTGCTCATCACAATATCCCAATATTTCTGGTCCCCTGTTTCTTCATACAATGTGATCAGCATATGGCCCATAGCACATGTGTTTACCGTCCAGTGCGGCAGACCCAGCTCGATATATTCATCCGCCCACTGCTTAAGCATATTCAAATAGTCTTTATTACCTGTTTTTGTATAGGCCGTGGATACACCATAATAAGCCACACCGCAAGGCCAATCCCACGTCAAATCCATCGCCATTGTTTTTCTGACAACTTTGTCGATAACTTTTAATATCTCTTCCTTCTCATAATTCAATTGAAGCATCGTTATTCCCCTCTCCTATCGCACACGCCCCCAAGGGCGCTTGAGAGCTGTTCGTCACTGTTTTGGAAACGCTTTACTTATTCCATTGTACGCAGTAAAATAGTCTCCATCTAAGCATATTCGCAACAAAACTGCGCAATTCTAATCATTTATGTATATCTGCTGGTTAAAATCAAAGTCATGGGGGTATTGAATATGCCCAGAAAAAAGAAGCCCGTTATAGAATATCGGCACTACAGCTTGCCTATAAATTTCCCTGTCTTGCTATTAAGCGGTGATCGTTGGAAGATTTCAGATATTAAAAGTGAGCATCTCCATTTCCATAACCATTTGGAGATTGGTATATGCTATTCAGATAGCGGCATCATGGAGATCAAAGGAGAATCTGTACCCTTCAAAGCGGGCGATGTGACCTTCATCCCCAGGTATCTTCCTCATACCACGTATAGTTCGCCCAATACAGCCAGTCTTTGGTCTTATATCTTTTTTTCGCCAGAGGACCTCTTTCAACATTCATTTAAAAGTGCTTACAGCAACTTCGAGCCGAATTTGTGGGTGGTGAAGGGAATGAACTGTATATTGAATAAGGAGCAACATCCCAAGGTTTATACACTTGCGACTTCAATCGTAGAGGAATTAAAACAGCAGAATCCTTACTATCAGGAAAGTACCTACGGTTTATTGTTATCACTTTACATAGAACTCCTTAGAATTCATTCCAGGAATGAACTGTTGGCAGATCAAGAAACAGAGCATAGCCTGAAAAGCGATTTTGTCATTTCTCCAGTTCTGGAGTACATCACGAAAAACTATATGAACCCCATTACCATGGATTTTTTGGCCGATCTGTGCCATTTAAGTACAACTCATTTCCGAAGAAAATTCCATGAAATTATGGGGACGTCGCCTCTCGATTTCCTAAACAGCACCCGAATCGAAGAGGCTTGCAAGCAGTTAAAAAGCACGGAGGATTCTATTCTTTCGATCTCCGAACAAGTCGGTTTTCACTCCATTTCCAGCTTCAACCGTTGCTTTTCCAGGCTTATGGGAAAGCCGCCCAAAGAATGGCGTAAAGGGGCACAATCCGAAGCGCAATCTGCGAAAGCGTCTATACTGGAGTTTACGGGGTGGGTTTAGCATAACAGCAGAAATAAACTTGATAAGACGAATTCATTATTCTAGATATCAAACTAGCCATTTTCTGCTTTATATGATTAATCACATTTTGCAATGGATCTAGAAAAAGCATAAAATCCAAATCTTTTAACAACTCCATTCCAGTAAGCCCCGTCATATAGCCATCTTCGACCTTGAAAATTAATTTATGTAATAGCAAAGTGCCTAAAAATAAACGTAATGATGAAATCGGTGAATCTCACAATATGACAACAGATGTTATATTATACTTTGGTTGAAGTTAAACAAAGGAGATGGAGATGCTTATGATGAATCAAGAACCAAATCAGCAATTAGGCGAGATTATTGAGCAGTTCATACATTCATTAATAGCAGAAAATAATAACATTCGATCTCAAAAAGTAATCAACATTGCAGATGAGGATACGATAGCTCATTTAAGGGGAATTGGTTTTCCGAAAAAAGGAAGACCGATACAAGAGGTCGTCGATGAAATGAGGAAAAACGTCTATCCTCACCAAACCTTCATGCAACACCCTCGCTTTTTCGCATTGGTTCCTGGTCCAATGTCTCTTTACTCGTGGTTAGGAGATATCATGACCAGCGCCTATAATACCCATGCCGGAAGCTGGATGCTGAGTTCGAGCGCAAGCCTTTTAGAGGGGGAAGTGATCCGGTGGATGTGTGACCAAGCAGGATATCCCAATACTGCTGGAGGCTTATTTCTGTCGGGCGGATCGCTGTCGAATTTGACCGCTTTAGCAGCTGCACGCAATGCAAAGTTATCCGAGCAGGAATATGCCATTGGAACTGCTTATGTTTCAGATCAAACTCATTCATCGGTCGCCAAAGGGTTACGCATCCTCGGATTCCGCAGTGATCAAATCAGGAAGGTTCCAAGTGATACAAATTTTCGTATGGATGTTTCAGCCTTAGAAAAAAAATTAATGGATGATCAAGCGGCTGGGATGAAGCCTTTTGCAATCATTGCCACGGCAGGCACAACCAATACGGGAAGCATTGACCCATTAAACGAAATTGCTGACCTATGTGAAAAACATAATATTTGGTTACACGTGGATGGAGCTTACGGTGCGTCGATTTTGGCTTCTTCGAAATATAAGTCTCTTTTGAGCGGGATATCGCGTTCAGATAGTATCACCTGGGATGCACACAAATGGCTAATGCAGACCTATTCCTGTAGTGTGGTTTTAGCCAAAGAAAAGCAGCACCTCGAAAATTGCTTCAGCACCCATCCAGAGTATTTGAAAGATGCCGAGACTGATGAAGAACATATGAATTATTGGGATCTGGGTCCTGAGTTAACCCGGCCTGCTCGAAGTTTGAAACTATGGGTGACACTGCAAGCTTTAGGAACGAATGCTGTCAGTGAAGTTATAGAGCATGGAGTTCAACTCGCAGAATGGGCTGAAGATGAAATCAAAAAACATAATCATTGGGAAATTGTAACCCCCGCTAAATTAGCGATTGTTAATTTTCGATATGCGCCAACTGGATTATCTGAGCAAGAATTAGATTCACTCAATAAAAGGATCCCCCAAGAAATGGTGGCGAATGGATATGCCGCTGTGCTTACGACACAACTTAATGGAAAAACTGTTCTCCGAATCTGTGCAATTCACCCAGACACTACGGAACATGAAATAAGGAATACAATTCAGCTTTTATCGAATATAGCAAGATCATTAAATGAGAAAAAAGTTTTTTTGCGATGAAAAATTTTGAAACTATTTGCTACGATTTCTGTAAATAAACGAAAATTATCAGCATCACACAATTAAGAGGGGCTTGTCGCCCCTTTTTACTGTTTCTCCCATACATTTTTCAAATTGCAGTGAGGACAACCCTGACACGACGTGCCCCCATCAATGGAATTTATTTATTTTCATAACGTACTACGCCTTAGTTCATAAAAATACTGCACACTGGGATGCTTTAACTTCATCTTCTCGGTCATGTTTAATATTCGCTTTTTTCCAACTCGTCTGTCCACTAAAGCTAGAATATTCAATAAGATATCATTACTCTCTAAGCTTTCCTCTATAGAAGTAGTTAAAAATTTATTAGCTACAACATTAAAATTAGACTTGCTTAATGAGGCCTGTGCTGACAAAAGCTCCTTTGCATGCTCTGATATTTTTCTACCTCTTGCAATTACTTGTAGACGATCCTCTGGAACGGTCCCTTTGGTATCTTTTCTGACCGCTTCAATTTCTTCATTGCTGATAGGAACTTGGATATTGGGATCATTCTTGATTTCCAACTCCGTCTGATACCATTTGATTGGACTAGTGATATCATTCATATTGAGTATGTTCTTCTTATCTACAGTTATATAACAAATTCCAGACTTATCAGACAAATAACGGTAACTGGTCGCTCGGTATTCTACCCTTCCGTCTAACGCAGGACAGAGGAAGCTCTCCAGTTGTTGCTTCAATTTACTCCAGGACATATATTCCTCCTATGTTTTCAATGCCTACTAACAGCCCAACCCTCAACTTGGCAATTTAATTTCCACGTTCCTCTACCTCATCATGATCCTTGCTTCCAAACTCATCAAGCAATGTACGCACTTCACTTGTTGATTTGGCGTTCATTAAGCTGTTTCTGAGTTCACTTGCCCCTCGGAATCCACGGACATATATTTTGAAGAAGCGGGCGAGAGGGCTGAACGAACGTGGCTCCTGCGCTGAATAATGATCATGGAGATCTAGATGAAGCCGCAGCAATTCAAGCAATTCCTCACTGCTGTGTTCCTTCGGCTCCTTCTCAAACGCAAATGGATTCTGGAAAATACCACGCCCAATCATAATGCCATCCACTCCATATTGCTCAGCGAGCTTCAAGCCGGTCTGACGGTCCGGAATATCTCCGTTAATGGTCAGCAGTGTATCTGGTGCCACCTCATCACGAAGTTTCTTAATCTCCGGAATTAGTTCCCAGTGAGCGTCTACTTTGCTCATTTCCTCTCTGGTCCGCAGATGAATGGACAAATTCACAATGTCTTGTTTTAAAATATGGGTCAACCAGTCGCGCCATTCATCTACGGCAGTGAAACCAAGCCTTGTTTTCACACTGACGGGCAGTCCCCCGGCTTTGGCGGCCTGAATGATATCCGCTGCGATTTCGGGACGGCAGATCAGGCCGCTTCCCTTCCCATTCTCCGCTACATTCGCTACAGGACAACCCATATTAATATCGATGCCTTTGAAGCCTTCTTTCGCCATACCAATGCTCATTTCACGGAAATATTCCGGCTTATCTCCCCAGATATGGGCCACCATGGGCTGTTCATCCTCTGTAAAAGTCAAACGCCCGCGTACACTTTTGTTCCCCTCCGGGTGACAATAACTCTCTGTATTCGCAAACTCCGTAAAAAACACATCCGGTCTGGCTGCTTCACTTACGACATGGCGAAACACAACATCCGTCACATCTTCCATCGGTGCCAGTATAAAAAAAGGTCGTGGCAAATCACGCCAAAAATTATTCGTCATATCAAAAACTCCTCTATAAATACCAGGACAAATCTTTGGTCCCAAGATGGTAAAGCTAACCTGTTCATGTCCTTGCTTCTTCTTCACATATAACATGTTTAAGCAACGTAGTTCAAACGGCAGTATATGTTAAGCATAGACATCTAAATGAGTATATCATACTCAATTGAGGAGCATACTCCCCAAAAGACTCGCAAAAAAAGGAAGAGCGCCGCCCTCCTTGCCATCTTCTATAACGTACTGCACCGCAGTTCATAGAAATACTGCACGGCATAACTTCCCCCAGCCTACGTCGTTCCCATGCGAATAGCTTAAAAAAAGAGCCGAGGAATAATATCCTTGACCCTTTTCGTCAATTTCTACACATGAATACCCAAAATTTTCAGCTGTTCATTGATTTTGGCTTCAAGTTCAGCGATTTCTTGTTTATCTTGCTCTAAAAGCTTACTCACTTCGGCAAGGTCAATGACTTGCTCTTCTTCAAACGTATCCACGTAGCGAGGAATATTTAAGTTAAACTCGTTTTCTTTGATTTCTTTAAGTGATGCCACGTGAGCATATTTATCAACATCTACACGATTTCGGTACGTTTCGATAATCTTATTGATGTTTTTATCAGTAAGTTTGTTTTGATTTTTACCTTTTTCAAACGCCAATACACCTCAACTATTAGTCTTTTCTGACCAATAGTGAACAACACTCCACATGTGTTGAGACGACGGAAGGGATATATTCCTTTTTATTGTATTTTTTATCTATTATACGCTTTCTTCTACTCCACATTTCCCTTCCGTACTTCCTCCTTCCAAAAATACACATCGCCCCCCCCAATGAATGGGTCATTCTGTAAACTAAATCTCTCTTTTAACCGATAAATACATATGCTGGGTTGTTTATTAAATATCACCTCCCGCCCCTTTTTAGCGTACAAACCTTGTTATACATATTTATATGGACTCACTGTTATACTCATCTGCGGCTTCTTTAATCAAAAGCAATTTCAAGAAGACGTGCTTTACTTGGAAATACCCATCGCATCTAGAAAGGAGTTATGAACTCACTTGAGCGTATTATCAGATGGGATCGGATATGAAAGCCTACGCTTTTATGGTCCCTTTCAGCCACTACACATCCAACAACTTCAAATAACACGTACCATTAATGATCATGCCTATTTACATATCAGTGGTATGCTCTCCGAAGAACACGGAGCTGCATGCATTGGACAGGATATGGAGCAAGAGCCGATTGTGATTCGTCAGTTGGATGATCAGGGACAACCGCTGAGAAGACTGTTCCATGGAATTGTTACACGTATGTCCGTACACTGTGTGCGAGGCGTATATACATTTGAACTGGAGGCCGCTTCCCATTCGTACCAGATGGATATCAAGGTAAAAAGACGCTCCTATCAAGATATTCACCGCACTTATGATGATCTGGTCACTGCGCTGGTTCGAAAATATCAGTACGGAGATGCCATTGATACGGTAAGCCACTATGCCAAACTGGAGGCATTTGTTTTACAATATGAGGAGACTGATTGGGCGTTTTTAAAACGTCTCGCTGCTCGCTTTGGTTCCGTCCTTGTGCCAGAGGTAACCGCAGCCTCGCCCAAGGTTTTCTTCGGAATGCCGGAAGGCAAACAGCATAAGGTGGAGCGGGATGTATTTTATCGAGTACGAAAAACGTTTCATGAGCTGGATGGGAAAAAGCCAGGCGAACGTGCTGGCTCGTATGTCACCTATATGATTGAAAGTCTGCAATACTATGCGCTGGGCGACCTTATCACGTTACCTATCGGGCAAGGAAAAGAACTGGTCGTGGTTCAGGCAGTGACAACCTTAGCAGATGGCTTACTGCGTACCCGCTATGACCTTCAAGCCGAACAGAATATCCACTATGCCCGCTATGAAAACGATCAGGTCACCGGGATTTCGCTGACAGGAACGGTGCTCAAGGTACAACAGGATTTTGTGCAGCTTCAACTGGACATCGACCCGAAGCAAGATCCTGCCAAAGCCTGTTGGTTTCCTGTAGCGACTCGATATGTAGCTGAAGAACATAGCGGCTGGTACGATATGCCTGAAGTAGGAGAACAGGTGGAATTGTATCTGCCTACCCACCGCGAACAGGATGCCTATGTAACGGATTCACTGCGGCAACAACGACACACCAATGGACAGCCGAATGTGAAGGTATGGCAACATGTGCAAGGTAGCGGCGTAGAAATGTCTGAGCATGAGCTGACTCTATGCACCTCCGGTGAATTTTCCATTACACTGCATGAAAGTAGCGGCATTACCATCGACAGTCCAGGGAATGTGCAGATTCAGGGTGGTCACGTGAAGCTCGATGCTGGCGAGGAACTTTCACTGGAAGCTGGAACGGCGCTGTTTCTAAAAGGCGGAGCCAGCAGCATGGTACTGGATGGTGAAACGGATACCAAAGCTCCGGTGATATATCAGGAAGGTACGGTGAAAGCTCCTGTTTTCGTAGCTGACCTCCCTCCTGTACCTGAACCTCCATTGATGAGCATCAAAGCATACGAGGCGGCGCAAGCTCCATCAGCAGCTAAGACATCATCAAGCAGCACTCCTACCGCCAAAGTGACAAGTCCGGCTGCACTTCAACAGGCCAACTCTTTGTTGGGTACGGTGTCCAAGCTATTAGGTTCCATTCCAGTGATGGGAAAAGTGGCTGGCGTTGTTGCGGGAGCTTTAGGTGGGCCTGCGACGGGTCTCATTCTGAAAGCAACCGCAATGATCCCCGTTCGGAGCAAAGGAACTCCTACGATTGGAGCCGGTAAGGGGAACGGCATTCATCCGTTGAAACACTTGGCTGGTCTAGCACTCCAAGGACTAATCAGTCAATATGAGCATGAGCAAGCTAAACAAGCTTACTATAGCAAGTGGATTTTAGGTAAAGTATATACGAGTGCGCGTCATTTGGCTGATTCCGGTGGCCCATTGGAGTTGGTTCAAAACCTGCTGAAAGAGTCTAATGCTATGGCTCATGCCTATCAGCAAGTTCCTAAAAGTGTTCGAGATAGAATGCTGAGGGAATATAAAGAACAAGAAAAAGCTAGAACTGAAGCTGCTCTTAAAGCAGAAAAGGAAGCTGCTCTTAAAGCAAAAAAAGAAAATACTCCTCCTAAGATCAGTGATGAAGAGTATGAGAAAATTAATAGAGACCATCTCCATTGGGCCGCTTACGAGAACTACAGACCTGAAATCCCGTCAGGAAGTTACCGTGCTGAGGACGGGGTAGTTCGTAAAGCGAATGGAGATCCAGACTTTAAATACTACGATGACTGGAAACAAAATTATCCGGGTGATTTTTTGATTCTATCCAATCAAGTAGGTATTACTCCAGAGGAACAACGATGGATGAGCTATGCAAACCTAACACACGAGCCGTTGGCACTCGACGGTCGAGGTGGTGAAGGTAGAGCCCTCAAAAATGAATTCTCCAGAATGGGCAAAGAAGGGGCTTCTGAGAGTGCTAGGCTTGCAAGAGAAAATGTGAGGAGAATTCAACAACGAATAGATCAGAAGAGCATCACCACAAAAAATGTATCCGAACCTATTGAGAACGCATCAGAAGTTATGCCTTCAAAAGCAGGAAAACCCAAGGAGAAACCTCCTAAAACTGAGGGGACGGGTGATTCTGCACAGATACCTCGAACAGGAGCAGAATGGAATGATTACTACAAAAGCAAATATGGAAACGGAAATTTCACATGGGTAACAGAGTTAAAATCTTATGATGATATTCTAAGTAATCCCAAAGCCCTATGGGGTAAATCAGCTGATGAAGTTGGAAGAACTCTTGGAGATGGATGGACGAAAGGTACTTATGGCTCAGCAGGTACTGGATGGAAATTCACAAACGGCGATAAGTCTGTGTTCTATCATCCAGGAGGAGGGGTACATGAAGGGTCATACATTGGATTCTCAAGTGGTCAGACAGGCAAAGTCAAGGTAGTGGGACCTGATTATAAACCGTTACCCGGCGATAAGGCTACAGTTATTCAAAAATAAAGGGGATTTGTTTAATGGAAAAAATATCCGCAGAAAAACTATTGGAGCTATACGTAGATACGATTGATAAATGTGGAACATATCTTCTAAGTGAGGATGATATGGTAATTGGGTACAATATCTTTGAAGAATTCGATACAGGGGTAATTTCATTTTTACACGCTGATGTCTTACAAAGACTTAATGATGCAGGGCTACTTAGTGATGAGATGGTGTATAAAAGTTCTATCTTAAGAGACTTAGTTCTAGAATTACAGCAAGGCGATGAGTGGAATGTTAATGCAGTTAGAAATTCACCTGATTGGAGGAGAGTACTTGAACTAGCTGATGAAATCAAGGGTTACTTGGCGGCTGATTAAAAAGCCCTACCCAGTGCCGAATGAACCCTTCATTCAACCAATAACACATCTAACCCTTGTAATACCCGTATAAAGATTCCTACATTCCGGTTGTACGAACATTAGATGCTTTATTTTTATAACCCCAATAACGCTAATCCGTTACATTGACAGGTCGATTATGGTCACATACTACCATGATTGACCTATTTTTTGTTATTTTTATTACTTAAATGGGTATTTTTCTCGATATTTAAATCTATATATAAACCAAAAATTCTCTTAATGAAAAATATACTTTTAAAGATAATTCAACATCCCTACACAAAACAATAACTTGCCATCCCTCCCCATCAGAGTTAACATACACACACTCAAACCACGGGAGGGAAAATGCGCTATGTCAAATTGGCCAGATTGGTTTCTCGAAGCATTACGACGGCGGTTTTATCAACAACATGATTTAAACGTAGCAGAGTGTCTACAAGCTCCATCAAACTCTATACCTTAAATATTTCATGACTACATTGGTCTACAATTTCGAATGATTAAAAGTAACAACCCGCTCATTGAGCGGGTTTTCAGTGGGGAGTCGAACCCCTATTCCAAACTTTTCCTGCTATGCATTAATTGTTATTATTATTGCTCCTCAAGCCTTATGTATCAGACTTGAAGAGCAATTGGTTTGTTACTCATTCCCAAACAATTAAGCATTATTTCTTAATATCAACATGTAATGTTCCATTGATCGTGGTTGAATTTACTGTAGCCCCCAGAACTTCCGAAACGAATCTAAGAGGAACCATAACCCGATTTGGATATTCCGGCATATCGGGAGCACTTGGCATCATCTTTTCTTCATCATTCACGTATGCAACTTTGCTACCCACGGTTAATCGTATAATTGTACCATTCTTCGATTTAATTGTAACTTCTTGTTTAGGCCTGTTCCACGAGACAGACTCTCCCAAGCCCTCAGATATGAATTTAATAGGGACATATACTGTGTTGGTGGATCTCTCTATATACGGATTGATGTCTGTTGTCAAAGTGCTATTATTTGGATTGGAGTCTATTGCCAAAGTTTTATTATTTACAGTAACTTCAACATTATACCTATATTTAGATCCCGCATAAGCGTTCTCAACTGAGAGAGAAGAAACGAACACAAAGATAAAAGCTAAGGGCAAAATTATACGTTTTAACATAGTGTATCACCTTTCTCCATTCATCAACCAGAACCTCTTCGTTATTTTTTGGATCAACTGCCCAATAAAACTGAAGTTCCAATTATTACATTAGGAATGTTATAATATTATATCTTTATCGGGCATAGAATGAGTATCTCTCGACATTATTACTGTTCGTATAATCAATTCTTCCGCCATGATTCCACACATCATCACTTAAATTGGTAACATTTTGGGGATATTTCGCACTGGCACTGTTGTTAACTAGAAAGCGCATATTATTCCAAACTGCAGATGTGAACCCATGCTTAAAAGAAGTAGTACTATTTGATACTCCATTCATAGCTATGGCAGTCACTCTCTTAACAGACCGTCCAGTCGTACCCAGTCCATTAAATTTAACCACATAAATATTGGAATAATTAATTTGCTCTCTAATGGTTAAAGTAGGCTCATCAGATTTCCCAGCATAGTAAAATACTTTGTATCCATTTATAGTAGCTCCATTATCAAATCTTTTAGATCTATAAACATAGGTGGTATCTCTTGAATTTGGCTGGCTATAGCCGTTGTCATCTCCTTCGTTGACAGTATGGAGTACCTTTGCATGGAAAACAGGATACCACCCGGCTGAGGTACTCTTAGATTTCAAGCCCTCAAATCCAACTTCCGCGACTCCATCTACCCCTGTATACATATAAGCGGCTTCATTATCAGCATCGGCATTTGCAATATCATAAGTTGGCAGGGTGATAGAATCTGCCATTACACCATTATATACGATGGACGAATTGCTTGCTGGCGTTTGAAGTCGATGAAATGCTCCCGTCTCCTTTCCAGCAGTATTGCCTCTATTCGATAAAGTAGATTGAAGAGTAATTTTATGGTCGCTCACTTTACTCTCACCCAGCTCATCGCTTTTATAAGTTGCATCGGTAACTTTCTTTTCAAATTGGTCTTTAATATCTCCTTGTTTGGAAGAAGTAGCATCAACCAGATCACCAGTTTCGTCAATATTCAATATAACCACTTCGGCATCCTGCAACTTTTCGATTTTTTGAATTGTATCCTGTTTAAGTACTCCTTTTTCCATAAGGCTATCAACAGAATGATCAAAATCTTTGTTGTTTAATGTTGATATCCCTTTTGCAGCAGCAGGAGCCTCCAGTTGGATTTCTTGCTCAATAGCGTCTTTAATATACTGGTTAAATTCATTCGACGAAGGTTCTTGCCCTTGAGCATTTGCAGCCAAGCTCGGAATGGAAACGGCCATGAGTAGAATAGAAAGAGTAATCTTTGTTTTCTTCAGCATAATTATAAACTCACTCTCCATATTTTAATGTAATGCTATAATCGAAAGCTGGCCAGCGTTTCTTTGGTTATGGAAATTTATTCATAAAAATAACTCTATGTGCATTATAGTGGATAAGATTTACAGAATCAATACTTTTATTTGTAATAAAAAAAGAAATAGAACATTTTCTGTAATTCTATTCGAAACTACTTAGTACTAGAGAGATGCCTCTATAGCAGACATCCCTTTACACAAAAATAATGACTTGCCATCCCTCCCCATCAGAGTTAACATACACACACTTCAACCACGGGAGGGGAAGCACACAATGTCAAATTGGCCAGATTGGTTTCAAGAAGCATTATGCCAACAATTTTATCAATTAGAACTAGCCAGTGAACAACAGGCTTCAAATTTACCAGAGGACAAAAATCTATTCACGCAAATGGATGAATTCAAAATGAATCAAAACGAGGATATTCAACATCTGCTATCTGAATGGGAAGAAGCCATAGGTTATCAGCTAAGTCAAGACAAACAATCCATGTATATGGAAGGAGTAAAAGACGGGATTCGATTGATTCTTCCCGTCATACAGCCCACAAATATTCGTTAGCCCATTGATAGTCTCAGACTATGGTTTCTCTAGCCGATAAATTCATTTAACAATGTTCTATTAATCTTCTATGATTTCATCTATGCTCATTCCACTTTTCAAGGTAAAAACAAAATGCGCTGGTGAGAGAATTGTGATCTTCTCCACCAACGCATTAAATAGGTTATCATCAAATTGTTCCAGTATATCTTGCCGCGAGTTTAAAAGTTGAATAATCTCATCGACACGTTCCTTAATTTTTTCCTTTCGATCCTCTTCCTCCTCTAATATCAGCAGCTGTTGCCGTAGCTCGTTTAGCTCACTGGAAAGTCTGTTCGTTTCTTCATCATATATAGTCTCATCAATTTGATTCCGTAGCTTAAGATTCACTAGTTCCTTCAAGTCGAATTTCAATTGTTGCATCTGTCCTTCGATGTCCAATAGCGGTTCTTGCCCTACTTTGCTCGATAGTATCGATTCAATGTTGGCTTTCAACGTTCGTATGAATCTTTCCTTGTTCTCATACATCTGATTAAATACTCGTACAAACGCAGAATGTAAAATTTGTTCATCAACCGATTTGGCATCACAAACTGCTTTACCTTCATTGACATATGTTTTGCATTGCCATACCACTTTTTTGGATGGATTATTGCTGTTCCAGGTTCGCCGTTTAAAAATAGCTCCGCAGCATCCACAATATACTTTACTGCTCAGTGCATATTTGCTGGAGTATCTTTTACTCTCCCCCATCACACTCCCTTTCAGCTTGGCCCTCCGTTCCTTTTCCTTTTGCACCGCTTCAAATATTTCCTTGGATACAATCGGTTCATGGTTGTCCTCAATTAAATATTGCTGCTCCTGTCCTTTATTCCTTATTCGTTTGTGGGTTAGAAAATCTACCGTTACCGTCTTTTGCTGAAGCAAAGCTCCGTAATATTTCTCATTGGTCAGAATTAAGGTAATGGAGGAATCCCACCACGTATCGCCACCCGTGACTGTTTTAATGTGATCTCGCATCAAACCTCTAGCTATCGCTTGATAGCTTTTGCCATCCAAATACTCCTCGTATATGCGCCGTACAATCTCGGCTTCCTTCTCATTAATGACCAGTTCACCATGTTCATCCTTATCATAGCCGAGGAAGCGGTTCGTGTTACAGAAAACTTTGCCGTTTTGGAAGCCACGTAGTATTCCCCACCGGCTGTTTTCCGAAATATTTCGACTCTCATCTTGTGCAAGGGAACTTAGGATGGTTAGCAATACTTCACCTGTGGTATCCAGTGTATTAATATTCTCCCGTTCAAAGAATACAGCCACTCCGAGACTTTTGAGTTCCCGTACATATTTCAATAAATCCAGTGTATTTCTGGCAAACCTCGAAATAGATTTCACTAGAATAAGATCCAGTTTACCGTTTCGAGCATCCTGTATCATCCGATTAAAATGCGTTCTATTTTTAGTGCTGGTTCCGGTGATGCCTTCATCTGCATAAATATCAGCCATTTCCCATTCCAAGTTGTTTTGAATGTATTGGGTATAGTAATTCACCTGATTGGTATAGCTCTCCTTTTGCTCCTCGGAATCGGTACTGACCCGGCAATAGGCAGCGACTTTCTTCTTTTGTATAGATTGAATTCCCTCTACGATGTCCATCGTTTTAATGGGAACGATCACAACTTTTTTTGCGGATGCGGCTTGTGCCATAGACGTTTCTCCCTTCGATATCTTCTTTATACGGTCACATGGTATAATGCTTTCGGCACATCATCAAGTCCATTTCTGCCCATGTTATAGCTACTTGAAAGATTTTTTATTAAGCTGATCAATCGCTATAAACTCTTCTTCCTGTAATGACATTTTGTGATCTCCATTGCTTCAACAGGCTCAGACTGAGCAAGTAATCAATAGATTTTCGTTGCATATGTATGTGCTCCTTTGAAATAAAAATGGTTCACCTATAGGGCAAGCCGATAGATATAAAACTTAGAATAAATTCTTAAGGCTAATGGTCTTTTCTATGGTAATACTAGGATCGCTTACTAAGGTAGCAGTCAGTACAAGAGCTTTGTTGCTAGATCCACTACTTCTTCCGGCTTTTATGGTTACACTATTTCCTGTGCTGGCTGTCACGCCCCCCATGATCGGAGTTGAATCATCTTGATTTCGTAAGCTCCACTCCACCGACTGGTCAAACACTTCTGTTCCATGATCATAGATATGACTGACGTATGAGGCACTCTGGCCTGTTTTTAGAACTGAATTGCCAGTAATGGCTATCGAATAGATATGCGTTCCTGTTTCGACAACTCTCATTTCAATGGTGCTTTGTACTGCCGGGTGATACGTTAACCTCGCAGTGATACTTGCTTGTCCCAAAACGATGCCCATAACCTGTCCATGCTGGTCTACGCTAATTATACTCGGATCACTGGATGTATAGGTAATCGTCGGATTGGCTATCTCATTCCCATTATCCGTAGCAGTTACATTCAACGGTATTGTTTCGTTTAGAGGTACATGAGCTATCGTCCCCTGATGTATATGTAATGAGTATGTGTGAGCAGTCTCGTACTTCCATTTGTCCGCAATGTTATTTTCCACGTCATCATAAGCTGTATTTATGCTATCTAATGTGCAGCTTAACAGGATGATGCCATTTAGGATACGATCCATTCCCACTATTTTAAACGGCTGATGAGTCATATAAAATCGTTGACTTAATCTAATACCCCTCGTATCTGCGTTGTCCTGTACAGTAACCATAATGTTTCCATCTGGCATGGAGATAACTTTACCTGTTTCCGTTGAAACGTTCTGGCTTCTACCACAGCATCAAACCATTTTACTTGTCCATCCCAGTTTAAAGCTAGCCGTTGATTACACTTTTTCATTCTGCCTCGACAAGACTGTTCATTTCGATCCACCTGACTGGTGATCAGATAGCGTTCATCACGATAATCCACGCTATCTCCTGTATGTAAGGGTGTTGCTGCTCGAATAATTTTTTCATCGGTCATTTGAATATTATTTGTCGCATCCTGGATCAGACCAAGCTGTCTTACACCTTTTATGTGTACAAGCTCGCCTTTCTCTCGCAGGAAGAAATCTATCATCGGCTCTAGGCTCCTTGTCACTCCTCCACCTCCAAACCAAAATCCTGCTTGCATTGATACAGGTACAACTCCATATAATCGCTCCATTTCTTCATGTCCAAAATAATAAAAACATCCTTGCTAATTCGAATATAGCAGTTCGACAGCAATAAAGATTCCAATGGACAGAAAGCTCGATATGTCGTCTCTAGTATGTAACCATCTTCAAATGAAAAGCTTTTGCGATAAGGTTGCACATCTGCCATAATCAACTGGACAGGAATGAATTCAGCATCTAAAATTTCCAGCTTCGTATCATAGAACATTAATCTGTCCCTACCTTGATTTTAGGTAGAGGAAGAGCAAGCAGGATACTTGCCGGAATCCCTGTTTCGTATGTAACTGATCGTTCACCTTCCTGCTTATTTGTTAAGCCAACTGAATCCCTATTCTTATAGAGATATGCGGCATAATCAACCATGACATGATCGTATTCCACAGGCAGTGTTACCACATTACAATAGCCAAAAATATTACTCCTCGCTTTATTCAAATAGTGGATCAGGATATCATCCTTGGATATGTCTGTTGATTCCATACTCAATAATCGCTTCATCAAATTCATTAAATCACTCATGTACTGTCTCCTGTTCCTCCTTTACTTGTGCTTGTCGGTACGTTTCATATTCTTGACAGTTTGAGCTTTCGTTACAGGTTCATCTTCTTCAGTCTCATCTGGTTGCGGTTCCTCTACTTGCTCATAATGCCCACTAGACTGTAACCGCAGCATTAACTCCTGATCTGTGACTTCCCATGTGCAGCCTGTCTCTTGATTCAAAAACCACATCTTATCACCCTCCAAAAATGAAATTAAGGGTATCCAAAACGGACACCCTAAACGTGTTTCTTCTATTATAATGTGTTCTCATATCATCCACTTTCAATTAAGATTTATTGGCTGTGAGTACAGCGAGAGCTTCCGGCTTGATACATTTAGCTCCGAATACCTGCAATCCTTTCACTGCATCTGAAAATTGCTTCTCTGGTCTGAAGGCTTCCACCGAATCCACTTGCCCAGCAAACGAAATCGCACTCTTATGACCTGCGATGATTTTATACTTAGCTCCTGCGGTATTTGGCACATTGTTGGATTTATAGACCGTCATGCCATCAATATCTCCGACATAACCTGTACGGATAATATTCGGGTCTTTGGTAAAGCGTGCATCCTTCAAAAGCAAGCCATAATACCAAGCGGGAACCACCACAAAGCGTTCGCTTTCTGGTACATTGTTTTCATCCAGCAGCACGCCAAGATCAATCAGCAAATCATAGGCTGTATCTTTCGTTGGAATAACAGGCGTTGTATCATTGCCAATCGTGTTCTCTGCTTTAACCTCCGTATAAAATCCAGCAAGATACTGATCCACTACATTGGCCAGTCCATAGGAAGCTTCCACAATTCCACCATCCAGCAGATTCACATTCGCTTGAGCAGCATCGACATCATCGACTTGAAAATTGAAATACTTCGCCTGATCAATCACCAACGTCTTTTGCGTAGCATCCAGTTCCTGTGGATTACCGATCCCTGCAACTTTATCATAGTTACCAATTGTTACTGCCCCAATCGAATTAATTTTCACGGTGGAGCCTTGGCCTTGAATCTCACCTTCATAATCGGTGTTGACCACATTTCCGTATACGAGATTCTTTTTCAGACTCTCATTTAAACGTGCGCTCCAAATTGTAGGAATAAAATTCTGTACTGTCATATCTATTCACCTTGTCCTTTTCGTTTATTATTATTTGTTTTGCAATGCTTGTTTGACTTGATCCCAATTCTGGTTAATCTCGTTGGGAGACATTTCTTTAATCGAATCCAATGTAAATGTACTACTCGTTGAACTAGCTGGGGGCGTATATCCATCCCCTTTGAGTCGTTGCTCGACTTGCTGTTGTATAGCTAGTTGCAACGATTGTTCCAACATAGTTAACTTAGCTGTCGTTGTGTCTTCATCCGCACCAATAAAAAAATCCACTAAAGGGAGTGGAAGTTTCTTCTCAGATGCTATTTTTACCGCTTGACTGGTTAACCGTTCACGTTGCTTCTCTAGCTTCATATTCTCCACTTCGGCTCGTAGCTTCTCGACTTCGATTTCTTTCTCATCTTTAGCCGGAAATCGCTTCTTAATCTCCGCATTCAATAGATTCTCTAGATGATTCGCTTTCCACGTTTCCAAGGATTTAGCTGATCGTTTGTCCACTGTGCTATCGAACCAACTTTTTGCTTGCTGATTAGATTGGATATATTGCTCTATCCCTTCTACGCTATACGGATTCAAACCCTGAAGATACGTTTGCCATTCCTCATTCGTTTGGTTTTCCTCAATCAACTGCTTCACTTGTTCTAATTTCATTCTCGTTAATCTCCTTTATTGCCCATCCGACTCCACAGAACCGAACACGCTTATGTATGTTTGAGCCGTTTAATGTCATGCTTAGGACAGGAATGTAACGCTTTAGAAATCACAAAAACGAGGAACAGGTACGAACACCCCAACTCCCCACTTTTGCCTATTTTTCATCCTTTGTTTATGCGGATTTTGGATAGTCTAAAGCGTAACACTGAACCTGTTGGGATCGAGCTTCCGAACACCTATATGTATGTTGAATTTGTTTACGTCATATCTGCTACAATGATGTTACGCATTAGAAATCGCAAAAATGAGAAATAGGTACAAACATACTGTTCCCACATTTTGGGTTGTTTTTCCCCCTTAGTTTATTGGTTTCTTGATAGCCTAAAGCGTAACATCGAGCCTGCTTTTTCTCATCTGGCGCATCCGTAACTTCGACTTTTCGTTCGCGCTCTTATCTCTGCATTTCTCACAATATTTCTGCCGGTTTGAATTTGCTGAAAAAGTAGCCTTACATTTCTGACAGTTCACCCTCGGTTGCGCTGTTTTAAATTCAGATTCTACATTCCGCTCAGACTTATATTCTCGTTCCAGCTTCTCATCTGTTGGCAACACTCCTTGTTCAAAATAGGTACAACGGGGCAGGTCATCATTTTGACTAAAGAATGTACATAGACCATCCTGTAAACAGCAATAATTGGAGATACCATGCTTCGCTCCGAGATAACACGCACAATTATTCTTAACCAGCCGCCTGATGCTATTTTTATTCTGCATTTGATACCTCCTTATTCGTAGCAATTAATCGTTGCTGCTCCGTATGAAATTTATTGAATTCCAGCTTCGGATTCTCCACAAATGGAAGCAATGTAAGCAACGTTTCCTGAGAGACCACTTCTTTCAGTTTCACAATCACATCAGCCATCCCAACCAAATCTGTCGGCAAGTTACGAGTAAACTTCACCGCGATATCACGGTAATCATATTGCACACCTTCTTTAATGTGCAGAAAGGTAAAGAAATTCCGTAAACGCTGCTTGATTGCCTTTTCCATTAAGGCTTCACGCATTGCTACTCGATTCTCCAAATTCAGCAGCTTGTTTCTCAGAGCTAAGGAAGATGTATTGCTGGCCCAATTCTCATTAAAATTAACCTGATCCATCATGTCAAAGATTTTTCGTTCAATATTGTCCAATTCATTCTTCACAAAAGAATCGTTAATCTCCTTCGTAAGCCAGCTTACCTTTCCTCCAGCGGGAACCTGAATAATCCCCATCTTCTTCATATTCAATAAGTCTTCTGCTTCCAGCTTGGCATTCTCGATCACAAGATAGGCGTTGCGATGATCTGCAATTTCATTGACCAAATCGGAATTCAGCGCATTATAGGCATCAAATAAAGAAATCACATCATGGAAGCCGCTTTTCCTCTCCGTATTGGCTGGACAGGAGATAAGTGGGACTCTTCCAAAGATGTGATTATGTTTGCCGATATATTTTAATTCAGGTGCTTGGTTTTGCTTACTCTGATTAGGTTTACTATCGCTGCCGATTGTATAGTGTAGAATCTCATGGTCGGTATACACGTCCAAATACACTTGCTTATCGAATCGACGGGTAAATTTATGTAAGCCAAGTAATACATTTCGTTCTGCTGTTCCGTCTTCCAGTACATAGGCATTCAAAGGAGATAGCACCGTGGCTGAAAACTGGCCATCCGAATCAATGTAGTTCAACTCAAAGCTCTCGCCAAAAATTTCGGATTGTTTCCGAAGTTGCAAATTATGCTCCTTGTCCCAATGGTTCATATGTACATCTATATTATGTATGGCTTCATCCTGATCTGACTTGGACACATAGTTCACTGGCTTACCGAGCAGGTAGCCAACTTCATTATCCACGAACTTACGTGGGAAATTGAAAATGAGCTTTTGATTGCTTCGGCTTTCTTGCATCGCATAGTTCTTGAGAATAGCATGCTGACCACTATAGTAATCTGCATATTTCTGTTTAACTAATGTAATCGAGTGGAGTTCATTTAGACACTCTAATACGATTTGTTCCGTAATTTGCAAATACATGCTTCCTTTCAAAATAGGTTAAGTAATTGTTGCTTGAATAAAGAAAAGAACCACCTTTACTGGGTAGTTCCTTGTTGAATTAACGTGTCCCCGTTAGTTGAATTTCCTTTCACCGTTGATACTCTGCTTAAGTGAAGTATGGGAAGTGATCGCGCATAAAATGAGTTAACGCATCCTTCAAATTTCTATGCTGTTTCTTATATTGGAACAAGATGGCCAAGGTAAGCACAGTTTCATAGTCCTCGATAGTAATAGTCCAGAACGGTGGTTCCTCAGGGTTATAACTAAATTCACTAACGATGCCATATGCTACACCTAGCTTGTCAATCCTCTCGTGTAGGATCTGATAGATCTCACCACTCAATTGATGAATATCACTCTGTTCCAGAGCCTTCTCCTCATTCCAGCCGTCCATAGAATATTAACCTCCTTACATACCCGTGATTAAGCCAAACGGGGACTATAACAAACATCTATTGGCATCGATATACTATTACAAGCTCGTCAACTATCGTTTCCAATTAGTGTAATAAGAAAAAATCACTTTATACAACTGTATTACTTATAACCTTCAGAAAACCGTTCTTTTCAGCGGTATAAATTAACTCTTCAATGGATCGATTTGCGGTATCGCTAAATAAGTACCACTCATCTTTGGATACGTCATGAATCAAAATCTCTGGGTATCCTGTTAAAGGTTCAGATGGAAAAGAACGAAATAAAGAATAAACATCAAAACGAACTAAGCTGTTCCCTTTTGGGTCTAGAAAATCATATTGTGCATTTTTATAATAGGACCCAAGTGTGTCACTAGTACCTCTCCAAGAGTAGTCTGCAGGTGCTTCGACCTTTTTACCTTTGTTTTTTACAAAAGTATTATAGATCGTTTTGTTATATGCATTTCCATTAATCTGCTGAACTACGCCGCCCAAAGTCATATGGTATTCATGTTGTAATGCTTTTACTTGTACACCATCTATAAACAATGGCTCAGTATTAACAGCTACTGCAAAGTTGCTGTAATTGACATTGCATCCAAACGTCTCTGCAATAAAACGAAGTGGAACAAATATGCGCTTATTTTTCATGTATGGTTTTACATCAAGCAGCATCTTTTTACCGTTCTTCACCGCTGTACTACTGTTCAGTGTTAACATTACTTTCATATCGATTTTAGTGAGAATAACCTTTGAATTGGACCATTCGACCCTAGCTCCCAAATTTTCACTAATGACACGTAGAGGTATCATTGTACGTTTGTTCTTAATTTCGGGCTTCACATCGGATGCAATAGCAACACCATTAACTTTGATTTGACTTTCTGCTGCATAAGTAGTTGACGATGAAATAAATAAAAAGATTACAAGAAAAAACCCAAAGAATGCTTTTTTCATAAATGATAGCTCCCTTTTTGGTTAAATTTGTTGCACAGTAACTCCCCTCCATATTAAGACGCTATTGGATAAAATTTGTTGCGTTTTCCTACTCGTTAGCTTACCGAGGTCGGATCAAAATAATGAATGAATATCTAGCAGAAGCTTCAAAATAACAAGCTGCGATCATAAAATTTTAGACTCTTGACCGACTGAATCAATTGGACAGCCCCATATAAACTGTCTGGCGCGTCATCATATGTACAATTGCGATTGTAGTCCTTCACCTGATGATTGTATCTGAGGTTATCTGCATTGAACAGAATATGTCCCTTCTTGATTTCCGGTTCCAAGCTAATAATACGTTCATGCTTCTGCCCTTTTGAATGCACACTTTCTACAGGTGTATGTATCTTCGCTTTCCATAACTCTTCTTCAAATTTCTGCTTCATATAGCTTTGTGCTTGATTCACTTCAAAACCCAGTTTATCTACAGGGTAAAGCTTCAATTTTTCAATGGCTACTTGAAACAAATCATCCGGCAACAGTTTATAGATATTGCCATCGATCACGTACATCTGCTTCGTTTTCCGATGCTGCCCAATAATCGAAACCGCAGAATAGTCGTTCTTCTTCCCTGCTTTGATGGCTGGATCAATATACATGGCAAGTTCCATGTCCTCAAATTCAGGCAACCTATCCCAATGCTTGAGATTCTGAAATATGTATTCGTCTGTTGAACGCGGATCGTTTTGTAATTCTTTATAGAAACTTTTCTCGCCCATCGCTTGCTTCTTGCACATCAAATAATAATAGTCCAAATACTCGCTCCACAGGATTTCCGTACCCTCCAGCATTTCCTCCTCATTCGCCATAAAAAAGGACAAGGCCGTATTAATCCTATCCTCATCCGGCAAATTATTATACATTCGTTCCCACTCTGACCATAGATCATCACGCTCTGAAAACTGTAGTACAGCTGCTTTACGAACACTTCTCACACCTGGAATTTTACCCTTGAGCAGATCAGCCATAATGTCCTCTTCGTTGAGAATGGTTCCACAGATCAGGATATTCGTATCCCTTGTGCCAATAGGCAGAATGACATCCGTAAACGTATTTTTAATTTGTTCTCGCTTGGCTTCGGAGCGAGCCGTATCCTCCTTGAGCAAATCATCCATTAGAACCAAAGTAGGACGATGATGCTTATAGTGAATACCTCTCAAACTACCATCTATACCACGAATCATAATACATGAGTCCAGTCCACCTTTACTCTTGAGCCATATTTCGTTGTTGTTCCAGCGGCTCCCTTTTCGAATCCCAAAATCCTTAATCAGCATCGTATTCGTTTCTAGCTCATCTTTAATCATATCGAGGAACGGAAGAGCAATTTGTTCTGTCGCAGATATAATCAATGTAAACTGCGATTTATCATATAGTGTGGCATACAGCGGAAATAAAAAAGAACTGATCGTGGACTTTCCATGCTCCCTTGGGAGTCCGAAAGCCGTAATCAGTCCTGTATTTGCAAGCATATGTCTTAATTCCGTGAATAGCTCTTTGTGAAACTTGCCGAATACTCGATCAAAGTATTTAGGAAAATAGGCCAATGCAAAAAATTCAATGTCCATCTCACCAATAAGCTTGCGCAGTTCAGAGAAAGAGAACATTTCGATCAGTTGTTTCATTTTCGGTGGTTTAAAATGCTTCTCCATATACTGCTTAAGCAGTTCAGCTTGTCGCTGCTCTTCTTGCTTTATTGTTTCAATGGGTATAACTCCTTTCTCATATTCACTATAAAATCATCACAAAAATTTCTGCGCCCTTTGCTGGCGACTCCGTTTATCTACATAGAAGAACCCCTCCATCCACGACAAAAAGAGTGGCTTCTCACCACTCGATATTTGCCAAAGCTTCAGCCATATCCTGCTGTGTTGTTAGGGTATAAATATTGGTTGTGGCTACGTGATCATGTCCAAAGATTTGCTGGATGGTCGTCAATGGAGTCGTTTTGACCAGCTTATAGCCAAGTGTATGTCTCAGCATATGGGGCGTGACCTTTACGTTGACTCGATCCCCGTATTTGTTCAAAATCAGGTTGATCGCATTTCGTTCCAATGCTCCACGCTGCCCCATACATAGATATTCTGATTCCACTTTTGGCCTAATTTCAAGATATCGAGTAATGGCTTTCCGCACATCCTTATTTAATGGTATATTTCGTATGGAATTCCCCTTACCAAGCACCTTCAATAATCCTTTGCGTTCGCTTATTTCTATGTCCTTCAGCTTGATACCAACCAATTCGCTTACTCGTATGCCAGTCCCAATCAATAATTCAATCATACAAATGTGCATCCGATTGCCCATACGATGAATTTCATTTCTCAACTTCCACAAATCCTTTTCCGCTAACCCTTTGTATTGCCGAACCACCTTGTTCCTGACTGCTTCGATATGTATCTCTTCCCTAATATAGCCTTGCTGGTGCATCCACTGAGCAAATACGTTGATACTGGCGATCTTACGGTTGATGGTCAGTATCGCTTGGTTGGTGCTTTGCAGATGCTTCTTATACTCTACCCCATCCAATTCAATCCACTTGTCCAGCCCATACTCCGTCTTGCCCCGATACCAAGCTATGAACTGTAATACGTCCCGAATATAGCAGGAAACCGTATTTTCACTCCGATCCTTGCTCCGTAAATGCGCTTCAAACCCTTGAATATACTCCATATTCGCCCCCACCCTTCGCTTTGTGTGTCACATCATACCGTTGATGTGGGGCAAAGTCCACTCCATACATAACTTATCTTATGCACTGAATTCGGGTAATTTACAGGCTCATTCAGGGCTGAAACTGACGTTTATCTATACAAATACTGACGGCATAACGTTATGGCTGCGAATTATCCGACTCTTTGTATCCATCCTCCATCTCTACTGATTCTTCGATAGCTTCATAATCGGCATATACTACATCGGCTTCAATCATATCCAAAAATAGCTGCTTGCGTTCCTGTTCCAGTGCTTTCGTATTCACCACCAGCTCACGGCGATCATTCCACTCGTTGGGTGCGCGATTCTTTAAGTAGAAGATCATCGCTGTCGGATTGGGAGGCTGATACCGTTTCACTTTTTCGATGCGCGTCTTCTTTTTTCCATTTTTGTCCTCTTCAATGATCGTTTTTATTTCTTCATATTCATACCCCGTAGCAGCTTTCAAAAGTGAATTTTCCACGTGAGATATAGGGACAGATCTGCTCCATTTGACTAGTTCAGCCAGCATCGGATGTTTATCTATATACTCGTACCAAGTCGTTTTACCTATATCGAGTTTCTTGATAATGTCCTCTGCATTCACGCCTTCTTTGAACCATTGCTGGATTTCCGCTAACCGAGGATATACATGGGTTTCCCACTTAGTTGGGCGTTCCAATACTTCTGCAAATTTGGGATGCTTCCTGCGATAGTCGCCTAATGTCCAGATATGAATGTTTAGTCGCCTAGCAATCTCTTCATCTGTGGCTCCTTCACGTACCCAAACGGGAATATCCTTCAGCCTTGGCACAACAAATTGATCATACTTGGTCAGTATCTTAGGCTTGTTTCTTTTTGGTTTTTCATTAAATTTACTCATCTTATGCTTACCTCCAGCATGAAAAAAAGCCTATGCGAATGTGCATAGACTTCTGTTTTTTAAGTTACCTTTCCTCAACAGGCTGCAGCTCAGGGAATTTCCGTTGAAAGGTTTTAAATAACACATACTTTTGCAAACCTTTGGACTGATGCACGGCTTGTTGTGCCAGTTTTAATGCTTCTGTATGATGATTTGATTTCAACTCCAATTCGGAAAGAAGCGCGCTTTTCATCCAAGACGTTGGAATGTCGTGAATGATTTTATGAGCTTTCATATTATTCTCTTCTTCCATACACACGATAGCTCGATAGTAATTTTTATATGCCAGTGGTTTGATCAATTCGATTTCTTCTTTAACCGTCAAAATTTCTTTTTTATAGAAAGCAAAAACGGTTTTATATAACGCTTGTTTGTGAATTCCTTTATACTTTTGGAGCAATAGTCGAGTTGAGTCTTCTACTTCTTCATCGATTTCATTGGCTAGAGCATAAAATAGATGGTATTCTGGTTTATTCTTACGCGACATTAAAAACTTCTCTATTCTCTTCAAATTAGAATCCCATAATACAGTAAAAAGAATAGGAACATATAGTACGAGAAACATCAGGATAAAAATGATTATAAAAGCTAACACATTATTAATATGTAAATGATCCACAATCATCCACATGACAATGACAAATACAAATACGACAAGATTTCTTATATTCCAGATCATGTAGCTTCCCCTTTTCATGCTGTTGAACATGTTGATTTGTCTTATCAGAGTTAATTCAACAAATTTGAATGTAATTCCTTCTTTTCCCTATAAGTAGTAGCTATATGACCAGCACGAAAATAGGGAACAGCCAACTATCAGCCATTCCCCATATGTATCAGCTTACCCTTCTAACTCAGCCTCGTAAAATAACTCAATATCCTCAATCACCTTCTGAATCAACTCGTTGTCCTCCTGAGCCTCCTCACCCCTTAGCACATTTACCTTTTCAGCTTGCATGCCCTTTAGACCATATTCACTTTTGTCTTACCCAATTGAATCACCCTTTCAGTTTAGTCAGCACATGATACCTCTGACCTTGCCGACTCAGCAACAACTTCTTGATAGTCATACTGATTACCGTAGCGAACCAAATAGTTGTATAATATTGTATAATGGGGTTCATTAAATACTAATCAATATAGAAAGGGGAAACTGACCTATGCTCAAAAGAATAAATATATTTCCAATTCTTAAATATGCGTGTGCTGCTGCCGTTGTTATCACGTCCCTTTTTTCACTTGCTTATCCTGGTAATAACCGACTCGCATCCTTATTTACACAGCTTTTTCTCAGCCTCATGTTTTTATTTTCTGGCATCTCCGAGTTTAAGACAAATCGAAAAACGTATGCCATAGTTAGCTTCAGTGTTTCCTTGTTCGCTGCAATTGTATTTATATCTACACTTTTATTGAGAAAAGGTTAACTACGCATTCTCTAATTCTGGCTCAGCAACTACTTCTTGATAGCTATATTGCTTACCATCCCGAATCAGATAAACGCCGTTATCGCTGCCAATATGAGAAATATATCGACTTACAATCACATCTACATACTTAGGATCAAGCTCACTCGTATAACAAATCCGATCCGTTTCCTCACAAGCAATCAACGTTGAACCTGAACCACCAAATGGATCAAACACAATATCACCAAACTTACTGGAATTTTTAATTGGATAGCTAATCAAGGGAATCGGCTTCATCGTGGGATGATACTCATTGCGGAAAGGACGATCAAATTGCCATAATGTTGTTTGCTTCCGATCACTGTTCCAGTAGTGTCCACTTGTCGGCTTCCAACCGTACAATACAGGTTCGTGCATCCAGTGATAATCTTGTCTACCCATAACCATCGCTTGCTTTGCCCAGATGCAGCATTGTGCCAGCTTGAATCCAGCTTCAATAAATGCCTTTCTAAAATTCAAACCTTCACTATCTGCGTGGAACACATAAATACTTGCCCCGTCATCTGCTACCTCAAACATTTGAGTATAGGCAGCAAATAGAAAATCATAAAATTGGTTATTGTCCATCTTATCGTTCTCAATTTTCAATGCATCCTTCGTTTTGCCCGTATAGTCGACATTATAAGGTGGATCAGTTACAATAAGCTGTGCCTTCTTGCCATCCATCAATGTTGCGATATCCTGCGGATTAGTCGAGTCACCGCATATGAGCCTATGCTTACCAAGTAACCAGATGTCACCTTTACGAGTGATCGGATGTTCAGACAATGCATCTTCTACATCAAAATTATCTTCATCATCGGATGTTTCTTCATGTAATGTATCCAGCAACTTCTCACACTCACTCATATCAAATTCAGTTAAAGAAAGATCATAATCAGCCAGTTTTAATTCTTCCATTTCCTGCGCCAACAATTCAAAATTCCAATCTGCATACTCAGCAGTTTTGTTATCAGCGATTCTGAAGGCTTTGACCTGTTCAGGCGTTAAATCATCCACCAGTATCGTTGGAACTTGCTTTAACCCAAGCTTCTTAGCTGCTAACAGACGAGTATGACCTGCTATGATTTCATGATTACTGTCTATCAAAATCGGATTCTTAAATCCATAACTCTGAATACTGGTTGCTACATAATCTACAGCTTTCTCATTATTTCTGGCATTTTTTATGTACGGAATTAACATTTCTACGTTTACGAATTTGATTTCCAATCCACTTGATCCCCCTTTCTAAACTCGTTTTTAAAAAGGCTGCAACCCAAAGCCATGTGTAAAACACACCAATTGCAGTAATAAATCGTAATATTTCTATGGTTATTGCTTGTAGCATTAATAACAATCTTGTTGCTCCTCTCTAAATGTAAAAAGAAACCCTAGCTCATAGCCAGAATTTCCGTGTAATCTAATTTGTAATTGTAAATTTGCTCATTGTGTCACGTGACACATTTTACTCAAGTCCTCAATTCGTGTAGTTTAAAATTTTGCAAATAGCAGTCAGTATTCAACAAGGTAAAATTCAATATGAAATACGAAAATTTTAAAGCGATAAATACAACCAATTAATAATATGACTCTGAATTGTCCATGAATCCTACCAAGTCAATGTATGATCTATACGTGGGATAGGGGAAACTAAAACCGCGATAAAACCACTTCGCTACGCTTCGTAAACGGTAGTATCGCCTGCCTCCGTTTCCCCTCCCACACCCAGCCCCTTTGCGGCATATTATAAATACTTTGTTCGCAAATTTCTATCTTTCCCTATCTCTAAAAAACGGTTGATTTCATTGCCTTTTCTATCCTCTGGACGGCAAATCATGGATATATGTTATATATAGCATTACTCCACAATATGCTGTCCAAGATTAAAAAAATCCTTATATGTACTACCTTTTTGACAGTATCGAAAATAAGAAAAAATTGATTTTTTTGTTACAACCGACTATCCCTTAAATTTACTAACTAACCAATATCGCTTCCCTTTATGGGGATTGTTGCTTCCATCTTCTAACTTTTTTCGGTTATCTGGAAAACTACCAATCGCATATTTAAATTGATTCGATTGGAGGTAGGACTGTAATTGGCTAATATCCTTTTGTAATCTACCTCGATAATCCTTGATATCAAATTTTTCAATGACTTGTTTTTGACCGTCTTTATATATTCTTTTACCTACTATTGTTTCTAAATAGCTACATAATTCTTCTTTCTCAAATAGTTTCTCAATCAACGTGATTTTATTTTTATGTAATAAGTTCGAAATGTACATCATATAAGCATCACTTGCTTTTCTTCCTCCAGTTTCTTCTCTATACTCATTCGTTTCCCTATTGCGATCCAGCATATCCTTAATCCGATTCCTCGTTGCTACAGCTTGAAGATATTTAACTCTGGAAACTGTCTTCTTCGATTTATATTTGCCATCACTTGTTGCGTTGTCTTTGTAATTAGATTGCCTCGAAAATTTACCCACTAGCTTTTTCCATTCTTCAACCCCACCATGAATAAAAGCATCTGCTTCATCCAGTTTCTTCTGGACTGATCTCAAGTAATTATTCAAATCTCGATTGCTTCGATTCAGTAACACTACATGTACCTTATCCTGGTCATTCTTGAATCTCTTTCGCCCAATACACTGTAGCATCATATCCACATCAAATATATCGCACACAATTAATCTAATTTGCTCATCCTTCAAATCAAAACCATTATCAAGCACCGTCGTGGTGAATAGATATTTACAGTCAAACCTATTTTGCTTGATCATGGACTCCACTTGATCATCATCTACATATTTGAGATATTTTTTATTTTTGCTACTCTTACTACATACGAATAGTGAATCGTCATACTTCATATGAAGCTCAAAAGCCTTTTGGATCGTGTCTTCAAAATATATAATTTTATCGTTAGCTTTATTGAATTTGCGCTCAATCCATTTTTCTATTGCATAAAAGCCTGTGTAGAAGGATAACGATGCAATCTGATTGAATTTTATTGGAATGGAGTACGTCCATATTTTATTACCTTTTTGTTTGAGCTTACGCCTATATTGATCCTTGATATAAGAGAATAACACATGACCAGTTGCGGACATAAAAATTCTAATTTGAGACTGTAAACCGAGTATAGCTTGAAGGGAATCATCGGCATTATCATTAAATCCACTGTCCGTAGTAAAGTAATGCGACTCATCACACACAATATATTTATAGGGAGAAAAATCGTACTCTTTCCCTTCGTTAAGCTGATTTTCAATCGTTTGATATAATTCCACTTTGATTCTTGAGAATATTGAATTGTCGATAGCTTCTTTATTCTGATCGTACAGATTCTTCCGATTGACTAGGGTGTGTCTTCAAACTGCTTAACAAAGCTTAAATAGGTTAAATAAAGTAGATGAGTACACGATACGAAATCCAAGATCAACAATGGCGGCTAATTCAAAAGCTGTTTCCACCCGAACGTAAACCACAAGGAGGACGTCCCGCTGTGGACAATCGATGGATGTTAAATGCCATGCTTTGGGTCGCTCGTTCGGGTGCCCCATGGCGGGATCTACCAGACACCTTTCCCCATTGGAAATCGGTATATACTCGCTTTCGGCGCTGGCAGAAAGCAGGGATTTGGGATAAGGTTCTAGAGCATGTTTCGCTTGATCTCGACGAAGAAAGCATAATGATTGATGCCACGATCGTGCGGGTCCATCAGCATGGATCAGGCGCAAAAGGGGGCAAGACAAGCAAGCAATCGGACGATCCCGAGGGGGACTAAGCACGAAAATTCATGCCGTGGTTGATGCGTTGGGAAATCCACTTCGTTTCGAATTGACGGGAGGACAGGCCCATGATTCTGTCCAGGGATACGAAATACTCCAAACCATTGAACTAACCATGAAGTAAGTCTTAGCTGACCGGGCGTATGACACCAACGCTATCCGATCTCTTTTGAAAGAGCATGAAGCGATCCCGGTGATCCCAGGGAAGAAAAATCGGCGGGTGAAACCGAAATACGACCACGATCTCTACAAAGAGCGTCATTTGGTGGAATGCTTTTTTAACAAGGTGAAAAAATATCGTCGACTTGCTACTCGCTATGATAAATTAGCCTGCACTTTCCAGGCTTTTTTAACGCTGGCTTCCATTCTCGTATGGCTTGCTTAGGTTTGAAGACACGCCCTAGTCCGTGATAAGATTCCACAGATTATTGAAGCTTCAGGAAAGAAAGCAACAATAATGGTGTTGGATGACAATGACTACTCAGACATGCTCGATATGAAGTTAGAGGAGGAACTTCAGGAATATCTTACTGCTGAAACTGCTGACCAGGTTGGAGAATTGGCGGATTTGGTTGAGGTCGTTTATGCTATATTGGATAATCAGGGGATTAGCATAGAGGAGTTTGAGCAGATAAGGCTGGAGAAGAAAGAAAAGCGTGGGGGATTTAAGAATAGACTGTTATTGGTTCAGGTTGATGAATAAATGAATAATTTCAAAAGCGAGGGGACAATTTATGCCATACATTAATTCTGCTTGTCTGATCAAAGTTTCTAAAGCATACTTCACCTGTTTTGGTGAATGGTCATCAAAAATAACTTACGCTGTTCCCAAGTGTTTGTGAAAAGAGCCAAGGTTTAAAATCCTCCTTAGCTCTTTTCTAACACAATTATTTACCTAAAAGACTGATAAATTTACTCAGTTCTTCTTTGGCTTCATCGGTTGTCCCGTTCAACTCGTTCAAAAGCTCAAACAATTTGTCATATGAATTCGTAATATCCGCTTTTACTTCTGTCAACTCTTGAGCCACTTGTGAAAGTGGAATAACTTCTTCTTCTTCAAACGTGTTGACGTAACGTGGAATGTTCAAATTGTAATCATTTTCTTTGATTTCGTCCAAAGATGCCACATGAGCATATTTCTCAACATATTTACGGTTACTGTAAGTTTCGATAATTTTGTCGATGTTTTCAGAAGAGAGTTTGTTTTGGTTCTTTCCTTTTACAAACTCATTTGAAGCATCAATAAACAAAATATCTTTACTCTTTCGAGCTTCACGACCTTTGAACACCAGCACACATGTTTGGATGCTTGCGCCATAGAACAAGTTAGTTGGTAATCCAATAACAGCATCTAACAGATTGTTGTCGATGATATTTTTACGGATTTTACCTTCAGACGCACCACGGAAGAGTACCCCATGCGGTAACACGATAGCCATTGTTCCAGCTTTATCTAAATGGTACAGTCCATGAAGAACAAAGGCATAATCTGCCTTAGATGCAGGTGCTACACCATAACCCTTGAAACGTGTATCTTTTTCTCGATCAACGCCTTTTGTATCCCAATTCTGAGAATATGGGGGGTTTGATACGACCGCGTCGAACTTCAAAGGAATTTGTGTGCCATCTTTTTCCGCAAATGGCCAGTCAGCATCCAGTGTGTCTGCGCGTTTCAACTCCATATTGCGATAATTTACCCCATGCATCATCAAGTTCATGCGAGCCAAGTTATAAGTTGTAGTATTCAACTCTTGACCGTAAAACTCAACGCTTCCTTCTTCATTACCATTTGGCAATTCTTTTTGAACTGTCAAAAGAAGTGAACCTGATCCCATTGTAGGGTCATATACACGGAATTGATCGCCAGTACCAGCTGCATCAATCGTGACAATTTTTGCTAGGATTTGACTAACTTCATGAGGTGTATAGAATTCCCCACCTTTTTTACCAGCATTGGCAGCAAATTGCCCAATCAAATACTCGTAAACGTCACCCAAAATGTCACGGCCTGAATCGTCTTTGAAAGTAAACTCGTTAATCATCAAAACGATATCATTCAAAGCCTTTGCACGTTCGTTTGTACTTGAACCTAGACGTGTGTCCCCAAGGTTAACATCTGAAAATACATTAGCAAAGTCCGCTTCTGCGACTGCGTTACGTTTGGCATTTGTATTGAACGAGTCAAACATATCTTGGAAATCACTAGCTTTGATTTTGTGATTTTCAATTTTTGATACGATTTTGTTCCAGGTGTAGGCTGGGTCAATCGCATATCCGAGACCTTTACTGATTTCTTCAAGGTAATCTTCTTTCTCAGTGTCATCTGTCACTTCGTAGAACTCTCCCAAATCATTGACTTTTAAGTATTCATCTTGATTTTCTGATAAGTAGCGATAGAACATAAATGGTAAAATATAGTTCTTGTACTCACTTGCATCCATTGTCCCACGCAGTTTGTTAGCCATTTCCCATAGCTTTGATGTAATATCTGTTGCATTACTCATTTGTGTAATCTCCTTTTCTTATATAAACATTTGTTGAAGCAGTGATTTCTTCAAATTTTTAAGCGAATTTAACTCACTCTGATGAAGGGTGATGAGGTTGTCTAATTGATTGAAAAACGAGGAAATTTTTCGTTGTTCATCAACTTCAACTGGAAAAACCACTGTACCAATCAATGCGTTATCATCGCTAACTTTCATATCGTTTTTAGCACCCTTATTTACTAAGGGCTTCAAGTAACGATTTAATCGTTGGTCATTTTCAAAATATCGTTCGACAAATTTGCTATCAACATTATCATTTGGTTTATAAACGGCATAAAGCGTTGAAACGATACCCGCTTGTCCCTCATTAGTTTTGATGATTCCAAACGGGTTAGATTTTAACGGACTCTTTGTATATACCACGTCACCCGTTTCAACTACCCCATAAGGTGCAACTGATTCACCAGCAAATGAACGCCCTTGAAATTCAATCTGATTAACTATTCCAAAATCGCCAGAAACTGATAACACATCTTCTTTTCCAAACCGTTCATCTTTGTTCTTTACTTTTGAAGTTGTTAGGTACTCGTTTAACCGTCGCTGTTCCCAAGCATCAGTAAATCCTGCAAAGCGAATTTCAGGAACATTGGCTCCGTCTTTCGGAAACATTTTTTGAAGCAGACTCTTTTTCGTACCCTTCAGCAGTTCCAACTTACGCTGATGAATACTGATAGTGTCTTCTAGCTGTTTGAAGAAAGTCCCTATTTTTTGTTGTTCATTGATTTTGGGAAACAGGACTTCAGATTTTAAAATATCGTCTTCATGGATTGCAATCTGAGCAGTTCCACCTTCTATGTTTGAAAGGATTACTTTTTTGCGCCAATGAACAGTTTTAACTAAAGCTATGATGTAGTTTCTATCGAAGACATTAGTATCAACACTAATGGTGGGCATATTTTCAGTAACAATAGCCCCATCAGTTTCTTTTGGCGCAAATCCAATTCCACCTTGTTCAATCGTCTGACGAGTGAAGATTAATGTATTTGGATGTTTTGTCAGATTAATTTTTGCCTGACGTTTACGTCCAATTTTTGAACCTTCTTGTTCTCCACGCAATTTGATTTCTCCTATATTTTTTACTGATACTTGCTTATATACTTTATCATCTTCGATCAGCACACGTTCTGTATATTCAGTCATACCCTTGCTTAACTTTCGCTGTTCCCAAGCATCCGTAAATCCTGCGAATCTGATTTGAGGTGATTTTGTTATTTTATCACTCATTTCTAATCTCCTTTTATTTTAAATATTGAATTGCTAAAGCAATTAACGACAAACAGCGGTTAAAAAAGTAATCATAGTGGCGATTATCCGTAATATCAATTTTATTTGTCTCATGATGACGGATTCTAAAACTATTACCAATGTCCGTTAGTGCCCTAAATTCAGCATCAAAAATTTTAGTAAAATCTGACTTCCCGTTGCTCATATCATTTACCACTTTGGTTGCAGAGCCACGTTTGTCAAGATTAGTATAATAAGTTTTCAGGCGCTCAAGGGCGTCCCATATTTTCTCAACTGAATCTTGGCGAGCAGCTGGATTTGGTGTTTTGTATAATGCAATTGCATCTTTCATCAATTCTCTTGTCCCATATTCAGCAATTTGCTGTACTTGTGTCTCTATTGCTGGTGAAAGCGGGGTGTTTTCTACTATACGCTCAATAAGTTTTCCTCGGGTTAATGTAAACAACAACCCCGACTCTTGAAATATTTCGTTTATTTCATATCGATAATCATCAAAAACTTTTGTTGTATCCAAACAACGAATATCCCAATAATTTTTGTAACGATCATTATTCCATCCTTCAGAAATATCCTTTATATTTTCAGCAACATATTCTATAAGGTCAATTAATGAATATTGGTCATAATCATCATTATATTGTGGGGCAGCTATATGACCATAATCATCCCTGAGAATATTAGGAATTTTTATTACCATTCTATTTTCAAATTGACTACGGTTAAATTCAATATAATACTGATTAACAAAAGAACAATGCTGCTGAAGTTTGAAGATATGTGTTAGGTTCTTATAATATTTTTGACATGTATTTAATAGCAAAGTATAAACTTCTTTTGAAATTTTACTCGTACGTGCAATTGGTTTTCTTAATCCATGGCGTTCTGTGTATAAATTCATTCTGTTCTCCTTTTTGTAGTCTGCTTAATTTTATCACTTGACTATTCTCCCTTCTTAATTTCGTCAGCCATTTCGTAAAATGCCTTACGGAATTCAATGCGATATCGTACCCAAGTTAATTCTGCAATCTTTTCAGCTGCAATTTCTTTGTAATCAGCTCTTGCGTCATTCATGATTGCTGTTAACTCACCTTGTTTATCCATATCCTCTTGACCTAATCGGTGTTTCTTAATCAAGTTTTCAAGTTCCTTAGGCTTTGTGCTGTTATCAAGTCCCCAAATACGGATGAAGTTCGTTACAAGTTGGATATTAGTATCCTTTTGTGCCTTATCCATAGCTTGGTTCATTTTTTCAACACTTCGAGGTGCTGGATAATTATCAAATTCAAACTCCTTTGAAAAAATCTTAGATACAAAGTTACGCATCTTAGATTTTTCTTTTTCATTGTCAGACTTAGCAATTTCAAGATGGATTTCATCACGTGTGCTTTCCGCTTTCACAATATCGTTCGCGTGAACTTCGTCAGCCATTCTAGCAATCAAATCAATCAAGTAATCATAGTTGATGGTAACATCATGAATATGAACCATAGAGAGATTGACTTGCGAAATATCAATGTCTTCTCGCTTAGCACGTCGTTCCTTCAACTCACCGGCGATTACAGTTGTTAAAATGACTTCCTGCTCTTCAGTAATACCTAAACGTTCATAGAACTCTTCAGGATTATCATAGGCAGAAATGGGATTTTTGTCGTCATCTTCGGTATATTGTTTCAACTGACTAAGCAAGCGATTATACTCTTTCAAATTCTCAAAGACTTCGTCCTGTGCTTTTTCACTTGGTGGTAATTGCACAAAATCATCTGTGAGTGTTGAAAGCTTCTTGATTACTTCTTGCATCTCAGCTTGGACCTTGCTAAATGGTTTAGAAATAATACCAGACGCTTCGTTGCCTTCTTTCAAATCTTCAAGGGAAAGCTGTTCGTCAGCAGATGCACGATTTGAATAGATAGCAAAAGCCTTATTCATTTCATACTCGTTTTGCTCCGGCCAACGATAGTTCACGACATTTCCCCAAGGCTTATCGACAAGGTTATGCATTCGATTTGTACGTGAGTATGCCTGAATCAAGTTCCCACCCTTAAGTGTTCGGTCAATATAGAGCGTATTCATCTCAGGAGCATCAAAACCGGTCAAAAGTTGATCCACAACGATTACCAAATCTAAATAGTTACGATCATCAGCTGTCTTGCTAAGCCGCCGTGCTAAGTCATCTGTGTAGGCTTTAACCGTCGTCATATCAAAAGCTGTGCCAAACATTGCGTTATAGGCTTTGATGGCTCTGTGCAAGTTTTCGTTCGTTTTCAGTTGATGAATACTATTGGATGTATCTGCCGAGAAACTCACCGCAACTTTTAGTCGTTTATCTGCTGGACGATTCGCATTCTCTTCCGCAAACTTATCGAAGTATTCCATCGCTCTTGGTGTACTTGCTTTATTACCACCAACGTGGACTGTAAACAAGGCATTATACTTACGGTCATTTGAACGTTTCTTCCAGTTATCGAATATGTCCTTTACTACTAAGTTCACATGTTCTGGGCTATAGTCGTAAACACTACCACGAACATTATCATCGATATCATCTTCGGTGGGATCTTCGGGAGCCTCGATCGTTTCCTTGAATTCAACGTTAAACCCTAAGACGTTTTTATCCGCAATCGCTTCTTTAATGGTATATGCATGTAGTAGTTCACCAAAGATTTCTCGTGTTTCGGGGAATTTTGGTGTCCCAGTATAACCAACCCAAGCAGAATTAGGAATTGCTTTTCGGATTGTTTCGAGCATACCTTCATTTTCAGTACCGTCACCAGTTGAACGATGGGCTTCATCAACGATAAAAAGAATATTTTCATTAAGTGGCTTGAAGCTGTCCCGCGCTACATAACGCGACATCTTTTGGATACTTGTCACAATGATGTTCTTATCGCTTTTCTTCGTTAGTTTGCGATGAAGGTCTGAGATATTGGCTGTGTCACCCACCACACCAGTTTTCCCTTCAAAACCTGCAACTGGATCATAGGCTTTATAGGCATCAGCTGTTTGGTTGGTAAGCGCTATTCGGTCAACCAAGAAGACAACTTTATCTACATTAGATAGACGGCTTGCAAGCCACGCTGTCTTAAAACTTGTGATTGTTTTACCTGAGCCTGTCGTGTGCCAAATGTATCCTAATTTACCATCATCATATTTGAAGTCAAACTTTCTAACTTTATCAAGCACACGCTTTGTGGCATAGACTTGATAAGGACGCATGACTTTGATACTTTCTTTGTTTTTTGTACCATCAAGTACCATGTAGCGTGTTGCCAAATCATGAGCCATTGGAATGGACAACACTTTATCCGCAAACGTCTTCCATGAACGAATAGGGCGAGCATCTTCTGCGTTTTGCCAGTTGAAAGCAAAAGCTCGGTTAAAGCTTTTGAGTGGGGTATTTGCCATGTAACGAATATCAAACTGCGTCATCGCGATTAAAATCTGCAAGGTTGAAAAGATACCGCTGTATTGTTTTTCAGCAATATACTGTTCCATCTGGTTTAAGGATTCTGTAGTGCTGTGAAGTGCTTTCTTTAATTCGATTTGAATAATTGGCAAACCATTAATAAGCAACGTCACGTCAAACCTGCGATTCGGCTTACCATCCATTACTTTTGGCCGTTTGATTTGATTTACTACTTGATAAACAGTGTTCCCGCCGCCGACTTGGGCTTGGTCGAAAACTGTCAAAAACACATGCTTACCATTGTCAAGGTCAACTTCAATTTCAGAAACACCGTTCACACCATACAAAAATTGCCCAGCCTGGTAAGGTGATTCAATACTAGTGATGATTTTCTTCACCTGGTTAAATTCAGTGACAGACAATGGTTCATCCAAACGAGCGCGATTATTTTGTTCTAAGATCGTTTTAAAGTTATCCCAGAGTTGTTCGGTTGTTTTGATGTCCTTTTTGTACTCCCATTGTTTTACTCCACCGATTTTGGTCAAATAATCGATAACTTCAATTTCAAATGCTAATTCCGATTGACTTTTCATTTGATTATTTCCCCTTTAAGGTTTCTTCTATTATTGAGCCCGTAAACTGCTCAATCAAGTCCGCGTACTTGTTTAACTTACTTTGCAACTTCAATGTTTCTGCGTAAATAGCGCCTACTTTCTTCTGTTCCTTAAGAGGAACAACAGGAACGACAATTTCCCCCAGGGCACGAAGTGGAATTCTTAGAATCGGGCCACTCCCTTGTAACTCCCTTTCTTTTTGTCGCCTCACTTCTTTGTAAGCATTAAACAAGTAAAGAAAAAATCTTTTATCAAGTTGTTCGCTATCAAACTGGATTTTTGTGAAGTTAAGGGACAACACTTTACCAACATTATTTTTACCGACCATTGTTGCAAGCTGTAATGAGTTACTGATAACAACATCGCCTTCATTTAAAGACAGGTTATTTTGAGATAAAGATTTTGACTCTTCTTCAACTACTACGTCCTCATGATTAAAATCAGCTTCAAAAGACGACTGGTCATAATAATTTATTACTTGAGTACTAAACTGTTTTTGCGCCCTTGTTGGATTTATACCTGGAACGAATGTTACGAACTCTTTTAATCCTCTTTTCTCCAAATAAATCACCCCCAAACATCAGATTGCATTTTTTGAAATAATTCTATATTACACATTAAATCACATCAAATTTGTTTTGTCAAACGATAATATGTAATACGATTATATTTCATATTATCGCACTTCGCCACTCTTTTCTGCGTAAAAGTAAGACCCCGGAGGTCAAAAAAATCCCCCGAACCATTCGTCCGGGGGAACATAAAACACACTTCTATATTTAGTTAAAAACCATTTAACCTATTGCCACCAACCTATTTCAAATATATTACTACCACACACTCCACATGTGTCGAGACGATGGAAGGGATATATTTCTTTTTATTATATTTTTTTGATCTATTATATGTTTTTTTCTACTCTGCATTTCCCTCCCATATCACCCGCTTCCAAAAATACACATAGTAAATACCCCAACCAATGGGTCAATCTGTAAACTAAATCTCTCTTTTAACCGATAAATACATATGCTGGATTTAGCCATAGCATTATATGCTAGCTGGAAATCTCAAAATAATATTTACCAAAAACAACTACACGAAGGAGAAACACATGGAAAACACCGTGACTTACGGTCATATTGAAATTATGCCTTATGAATTCGTTCGCCTTCATGAACTTAAAATCTTAAAAACAGTCAATGACCATGCCCGAATGATCTGTACAGGTATCATCTCGGAGAAAAAGCGAGAGCTGTATGTACGTGCTTCGGATGAAGAAACTCAGGTCAAAGCTTTTGTCACGGATAAAAATGGAAACCGACAACCCTTGTTTCGAGGTATTGCCTTAGATGTCGAGGAGAAGGTCGTTCACGGGGTTCATTATCTGACCTTTGAAGCCATATCTCATACCTATGAACTGGATATCAAGCGGCATCAACGCTCTTTCCAGAACCCCAAGCTCACCTATACGGGGCTGATCGAAAGTATTGTATCCAGCTACCCTAAGGCAGAAGCCATGGATGTCGTGTCCCACAAGAAACCCATCAGCACATTTATCATGCAATATGATGAAACCGATTGGCAATTTCTGAAACGGATGGCTTCCCACTTCTACTCTCCACTCATTCCTGCGGTGGGCTATGGCGTACCGAAGTTTTATTTTGGCCTGCCTATGGGTCTGAGCAAGGGAGAAATACAATCCACCAATTATAAAGTCACCAAACGGGTCGCGGATTTTCAAACGGCCTCTGAAAACCATATCCCCGGTGTGCGTGATGCGGATTTTATCCAGTATGAAGTTGAAACGGAAAAGTTGCTAGAGCCTGGCTATGAAGTGACCTTTAAAGGCCACCTTTTGCTGGTCGCTGAGGTGCTGACGGAGATGAAAGACGGGGTGTTGACACATACCGCCAAGCTGTCACCACGAAGCGGCCTACGTCCCATTAAAGATTATAATCGTTCCATTATCGGCGCTTCCATTCATGGCAAGGTGCTGAGTGTCCGTCGAGACAAAATTCGCGCCCAGCTTGATATGGACGACCAGCAGGACCCCAATACCGATTACTGGTTTCCCTACTCTACCATTTATGCATCTGCGGATAACACGGGCTGGTATTGTATGCCTGAGGACGGGGACAGCATTCGTATCTATTTTCCTAGTTATAAGGAAGAAGAAGGGTACGCGATCAGTTCAGTTAAAAGAGAACCGCAGCCTTCCGCGGGAAAATCTTCTGCCGCTTCTGGACATGGGACTGCTTCTGCTTCGTCTGCCGGATCAAAGTCTTCTTCAGCATTGTCCGCAGCAGCTCCTGCGCCAGATCGAATGGCTGACCCTGCAATTAAGACACTACGAACCAAATACGGCAAAGAAATCATGCTCGCCCCGGATCAAATCGTCATCTCCGGCAACGGCATGTCCATTGTCATTAACGATAAAACGGGCATTGATATTGTAAGCGGAAAAAATGTGAGTATTAGCGCGACCTCCGATATCGTTATGAGTTCCGGTAACATCCAGCTTTCCGCCGGAAAAATCGAGCTATCCGGTAAAGGCAACACGATTACGCTGGATGACAAAACCACCTTCTCCGGCACGGAAATTAAGATGAACTAACGGGAGGTGAGAACTAGCAGATGGATAAACAAGCAGCGTTACACCATTTTAAAGAGCATCATTTTACACCTTTGCTGGACATTCAGTTGGACATGCTGGAAGCCAAGTTTCATCGCTACCAAGCTCAACTGATCTCCGACTTCAAAGAATCGTTCAGGAATTTGTGTATACACATTTTGAGCATACAGCAACAAGGTCAAAAAGAACCGATTGGCTATATCCACTATTCTTTCTTACGCACTCAGATGCTGGAGCAATCCTACTTATATATGGTCGAGGCTTATTCTGCTGAATGGTACGAAGATGATTCCGATTGCAAGCTAACCTATGACGCATCATGGGCTTACGCACCGATGAGTACCATGTTGGAAACCTTGGAGCAGGAACGAAAAATATATATGGGGACGATCACTTCTGTGGACGTTGAACGACTGATGCTGGAATCTGCTCCTTTTTTCCATCAGTTTGTGAACTCCCTCCTGCGCTTAAGCATGGCAGAAGTGGTTCAAATGCCTGAGTATCTCGCCATTGATAAAGCTGATCGTTTAGCCATCCGAACGGGCGAGTACAAGGATATCAGTGAGAATCTTTATGTGGAAGATCAGGTGGCACTCATTGCAGATGATGTGAAAGAGCAACTACTGCAATCCAGTGAAGAAGAACCCTATGTTTACGAAAACCTAAAGCGGCTCTCTCTTCCCCACCTTCACCTGATGCAAAAGGATTTGCGCTATAACGATTTTAGCCACAGTGACTTACGGGAAAGCCAGTTTCACACCTGCATATTGATCGGAAGCATCTGGCAGCGAGCGAATCTGGCAGGAGGCAGCTTTCAGGGATGCTTACTGACCGACACGGATTTTAGATATAGCGACTTGAGAGGTGCTAACTTTAGCAGTGCCAGTGGACAGCCGTATCGGGAACATGGAGTTCGGGTGCCGGGGTTATGTGGACTTCGTTTTGAACACGCCAACCTGGATGGGGCTGATTTTACAGATGTACATTCGTTTGAACATGCATATTTTGAGGGGGCTACGATGCAAGGAACTCTTGTCCCGCGAAAGTACCAACAGCATTGGAAACTAAGCGAAGCACAGCGTCAATCTATTGTGTGGACGGAATAAGGAGGAATGTGTATGCGCCATTATTATGTGCTGGTCGATGATCATCGTATTTCCCGAAACATAAAACCGATGAATTTAGACTCTTTTAAAACGCCATTTGTTGGCATGCCTCCGGCTCAGGTTTTAAATGTTCATGCGACAGAAGATGCCGAGTACACGGACTGGCTACCGTTTTCAACCTCACAACCGCTATTTTCCGATCCGATGAAACGGATTCTACAACTATACAATACACAAGCCCGTTTTAAACAGGTGTATATCGTGAGCCGGGAACCTAGCCGTCAGGAATTATATTGGATTTCATCTGTTCCCTCTGTGGATGGTATTTCAGAACAAACTGAATTTTATCCGCATGATCAAACCCTAAAGCGACTTGTGCTGGATAGCCATAAAGTGAATGGACATCATTTTTTCCGACTCTCCAACGTGAGGGAACCTTATTTTATCGTTAGCTTGGAGGCTGCTGAAAGCTTGCTTCGGCGGAGTTTGAGTGGTTTTCGGCTACAAAAGCTAGAACTCGTATAAGGAGGTTCAATCTTGACGGAGCATTGGGATGAATTTTTTCTGAAACTGCATCATCAACAAACATTAAAGGAGCAACTAAGCACAGCGGAAAACGATGAAAGCTGGATGATGGTGTCTATTGAAGAAGCGATGGAGGGAATTTCGAAAGGCTCGCTAACCCTACCGAATGAACAGGAGATCCGGTTTCAAACCCTTCCTGTCTTTGAAAATCAACTCACCATTTCCCTGCCGGACTCTCTTATTCCAGAAGTTCGGGCTGGGCAGACGGTAGATCCGTCGAAAAGCTTCGTTGTTCAGGACAAGCTGGGTGGAATTCTGTTCGGTCTGCACCAAAGCAGGCAAGAACTGGACCCCACGCAAATAGAAATCTATCAACAACAAATGATTGAGCAAACGAGTCGCGCACAACCAAGTATGAAGCTCGTGGATGAAAAGGCTCTTTCTATTCAAGATACCATCATTGGCTGCTATGAAGCTATTTTTCTAGTTTCCCCCTCTCCCTATTATCAGATTGTCTTTGTACGTTCCTGGCGCGGCAAAGCTGTGATCGGGAGTTGCCAATTTAAACTGGAGGATGCTCCCCTATGGGTTCCCTTAACTTATGCCATGCTGCACACCGCGACATGGTCGGAGCTTTCCTGATTGTTTACCTTTTATCCAAGGAGGTGCTTATATGTTTTTACCCCTACTTATCAAGGCACTGGCCCAAGGGGCGCTCAGCGGAGAGCATTCCTATGTGGTCAGAGGAGCCAAGTTACAGTGCAGTCAAGGTACAGACCCTGGTGTACTTAATATGATGTACAGCCACGGTGTCTTCATTAAAGATAAACCCGTTCTAAACGTGGACGATGCCATTTGTGGAGCCAATATTAGCAAAATCAATGCTTTTGGTCTGTGTAAATTGAAGCAGGGTCTTCCTTGTGAACCGGAGATTGCGTTTGGGTCCAAGTGGACAGGCGGAAAAGAAGACGTATTGATTGAGGGGGCACCCGCCCTACTCAACAATTCGACCTTAATGTGTAGCTGTCAAGGTGTACAAGAGGCGATATCCTCCTTTTTTGGTGCAGACAGCACAGGATCAGGTGGTGGAGGTATCATCTCCATTATTGATGACGGACAGGATAGTTGATTTTATCAAGCAAGGAGAGTAAGGGATGAACATCGCAGCAAAAGACCGCTTTACCTATCAGCACTTACATGTCACTTGGCCCTATGGCAAGCTGCGTCTTAGTCACGTCCATATGAGTCACGAGTTGGGGGAACATGCCAGACTGATGATCACGGGCAGCTTAGAATCCGATCAGGCAGATACAATCATTACCAAAGCAAGCAGCGACGACAAAGTCGAACTCTGGTATTCCGATGCCAAAGACCAGAAGCATCCCTTATTCATGGGACAACTGTACTGCGTAGATGTACAGCACATGCATCAAGAGATCGTGGTTAATCTCGACGTCATTTCTCATAGTTTTAAACTGGATACGCAGCTCAAAAACCGTTCTTTTCAACACATCCATCAAAAGTATGTGGAGATTGTAGATGCGGTACTGGCCGATTATAAAGGCTCAGACAAGATCGATGAAGCTTTTGAGAAAAAAGCGACAAACCAGTTCATCATGCAATATCAGGAGACGGATTGGACTTTTTTAAAGCGGCTGGCTTCCCATGTAGGAGCTCTTCTCGTTCCAAATATCGTATCGCACCATACGCAAATTTGGATCGGTGTTCCACAGGGCAGGCAGCATATTCAATTGAAAGAGATTCCTTTTACATTGCAGCGCAAGATTGCTCCCTTTTTGGATCAAGAGGCTAACGGCTGGAAATCTGCCACGATTGGAGATTACACCCGCTATACCTTTGAGTGGGATCAAATGTTGCAACTGGGAGATGAAGTCGAGCGCAATCATGAAACGTACGTCATCACCAAACGTGAAGGCCAATTGATTCGTGGCTTGATGACTTGGTCGTATGAATGCGCCCTGTCGGCGGGCTTGAAGGTTCCCAAAATATATAATCGAACGATCATTGGCGCCGCTATTGAAGGGAAAATATTAGATGTCAGCCGCAATCAGGTTCGATTACATTTGGATATGGATAATCAGCAAAATCCCAAGGATGCTCAGTGGTTCCCCTACTCTGCCGAGGGCAATCAGGTCTGGTATCTGATGCCGGAAAAAGGGGCGCAGGTGAAGCTGTATTTTCCGAGTGCAGACGAAGATGATGCGATGGTCATACAGTCGGTACGAACGAAACCATCTAGCGTTGCTGCCCCTCCATCTCACGCAGCTCAAGGTGCCGTGATCGAATCACCTGCAGAACGCCACCAGCGTAAAACAGCCGATCCTGGTGTCAAATCCTTTGCGAATCCGCAGGGCAAAGAAATATCCTTGGGCAACTCCGAACTGTCGATGAGTGCGCAGGAAGGATCGCTGTACATCTCCATGAATACCCATCATGGTGTCAGCCTGAGCAGTACTCAGCATGTTCAGATTCAAGCTACCGGCAGCCTTAGTCTTTCAGCAGGAAGCATTCTGCTGAAAGGAACCAACGGCTTACACTTGAATACAACAACCGATACATTGGATTTGGAGCAGGAAGTCAACAGTGTGAGTTCGGAAATTCAGCTTATAGCTTCCCTCCATCAGTACTACCCTGAGCCGCTTTTGTCTGACTTTGAAAAGCAAGTCGCTGAAAAGGGAATCCAAAGTGTAATGGGAGCACGCGTGAAAGACAATGTCACCTCTACCCTCAAGGGAGAATGGGATGCGGGTTTGGATTTTTTAAGCGGGGTATGGAACTCCGCTGTCGATATCGTGGATATGGGAGTCATGGTGGCTACTCCTTTCGTCATGCCCGGTAACGTCACCGGGAAAGGTTTCCTCGATCGTAATGAGACCCTTGAAGGCATTAAGCATGCAGGAGGATATATTGCGGAAACGGTCACTTTTCAAAAATCAGGAAACGAACTTCTGAATGACGGGAAAAAGGCTTGGGATGGTTTTACAGAACCTCTTGTGAAAAAGTGGAACAATTTTATTCCAAACCCGCTGACAGACACGAAGCAAGAAAGTTATGATGCAGGGTATGACAGCATAAAAGCTGTGGAGCGTGGAGTGGATGTATTTACAATCGTCAAGGGAGGAGCCAAACTCACTAAGAATTTAGGAAAGCTAGGCAAAGAAGAAGCCTCTTTATCTAAAGGACTCAAAGAAGCTGAAGAAAAGAAAGCCGGTAAAGGAGGAACACCGGGGTTATTCGGAGATTCAGTAAAGGCCGACTCTGCTCTAGCCAAGGTTGGAGATGGAAAATTCAAAACGAATGCCCTCCGTTTTCCAACCAATTTCGAATCCTTGGGGAATTACTTGCAAAGTGTAGCCCGAAAGATGAACATCCGTATAACTAAAAGGTTACCCATTTTCGAAACTGCTGGAGGTCATTATCGGTTTCATGATCCTGGTCCTGATGTTCCGCATTCCAAAGGTGCAGGTTCGAAAGTTTCTCCTGAGAGACAAAAACAGATTGATGCGTTAGAATCAGGAGAGTACACGGGTAAAGGGAATAAGGGGACGGGAAAAATTAAGTACGACTATACTAAAATTACAGAAGTAGAAGAGCGAATCAGACATGAATCTAAAGAGCATGGGCAGTTTTTTGACAAGGATGGTAATTTAATTGGGGACACAGTTGTCGGTACTGAGAAGGCAATAGATATTAGTGATTATAGGCACGCAGGAAAAGATGCCGTGTTTACACATAATCATCCTAGCAATGGTCCATTTAGTTTAGAAGATATAATGGTAGCCGTGGACTTTGATATGCTAGAGATGAGAGCAATAACTCCCAATGGAAAATCGTTCAATATGACTAGAGGAATTGACGGATGGAAAGTTGATGGTCAGTCTGTTCGAATGGTGTATCGATTAGTCCAAGAGGAATTAAGATCGGATATTAATTTCAATAAGTTATATAAAGAGGGGCGAATGGATGAAGCATGGGATATGTTTTATGATAAGGTAGCAGAAAAAATTGGTGGAGAGTATAAACGACAATAAAAGGGAAGGCGATAAAAATTGAATAAGAAATTTCTTTATACTAAACCTAGTATAATTGGGGTATTGGATTCAGGAAATGATAGTTTTAACGATATAGGTTCTTGGCTTTTTGATGATTCACCAGATTTACTCAGGAAAAAATTTAGGGAAGATTCATTGGATGAATTAGTAAAGGAGATAATAGAAATTTTTCGAGAAGGAAATCCTAATTACCAAGAACTGGCTAGTTTGTTTGGCATGGTAAAAATAGAAGAGGTGGAGCAAAAAGGTATAAAAGTATGGAACTTGCGTAATATTGAACGATTAACAGATGATTTAACTAAGATAGAAATGCACATTGATGCTCAACGTTTAATTATTAATAAGCTATATTTGTATATAAATGAACTGCACAATTTTCGAATAATAAAAAATATGTTAAATATTAATTTTAAAGATATATATTATCAGGATGTTAATGATGAACTTGTATTTGTTGAAAAAGAGACTACTATAACTATTATTAAAGGACCTGACGAGTAACAAATGGAATTATTATATGTATTTGGTAAATATCTGATACAAAGGTTAGCCACACTATAAAAACAATGACTTGCCATCCCTCCCCATCAGAGTTAACATACACACACTTCAACAACGGGAGGGAAATGCACTATGTCAGATTGGCCTGATTGGTTTCAAGAAGCATTATGCCAGCGGTTTTATCAATTAGAACTTGCCAGTGAACAACAGGTTTCATGTTCAACAAAGGACAAAAATCTATTCACCCAAATGGATCAATTCAAAATGAATCAAAACGAGGATATTCAACGCCTGCTATCCGAATGGGAAGAAGCCATAGGCTATCAGCTAAGTCAAGATAAACAATCCATGTATATGGAAGGAGTTAAAGACGGGATTCGATTGATCCTTCCCGTCATACAACCCACAGCTATTCGTTAGCTTTTGATCACTTTAGTCTATGATTTTTTTAGTCCAGTATTTCGTCTATGCTCATTCCACTTTTCAAGGTAAAAACAAAATGCGCTGGTGAGAGAATGGTTATCTTCTCCACCAACGCATTAAATAGGTTATCATCAAATTGTTCCAGTATATCCTGCTGTGTGCTTAGTACTTGGATAATTTCATCGACACGTTCCTTGATTTTCGCTTGCTGCTCATGCTCCTCCTCTAATATCAGCATCTGTTGCCGTAGCTCGTTGAGCTCGCTGGAAAGTCTGTTCGTTTCTTCATCATATACGCTCTCGTCAATCTGATTCCGTAGCTTGAGGTTCACCAGTTCCTTCAAATCCGATTTCAATTGTTGCATCTGTCCTTCGATGTCCAATAGCGGTTCTTGCCCTACTTTGCTGGAAAGCACCGATTCTATATTGGCTTTTAGCGTTCGTATGAATCTTTTCTTATTCTTATACATCCGGTTGAACAATCGTACAAACGCGGAATGTAAAATTGGTTCATCGACCGACTTGGCATCACACGCTGCTCTACCTTCATTGACATACGTTTTGCATTGCCATACCACTTTTTTGGATGGATTATTGCTGTTCCAGGTTCGGCGTTTGAAAATAGCTCCGCAGCATCCACAATACACTTTACTGCTCAGTGCGTATTTACTGGAGTATCTTTTACTCTCTCCCATCACACTCCCTTTCAGCTTGGCCCTCCGTTCCTTTTCCTTTTGCACCGCTTCAAATAGTTCCTTGGATACAATCGGTTCATGGTTGTCCTCAATTAAATATTGCTGCTCCTGTCCTTTATTCCTTATTCGTTTGTGGGTTAGAAAATCTACCGTCACCGTCTTTTGCTGAAGCAAAGCTCCGTAATATTTCTCATTGGTCAGAATTAAGGTAATCGAGGAATCCCACCAAGTATCGCCACCCGTGACTGTTTTAATGTGATCTCGCATCAAACCTCTGGCTATCGCCTGATAGCTTTTGCCATCCAAATACTCCTCGTATATTCTGCGTACAATCTCTGCTTCTGGCTCGTTAATCACCAATTCACCATGTTCATCCTTGTCATAGCCAAGGAAGCGATTCGTGTTGCAGAAGACTTTACCGTTTTGGAAGCCACGTAGTATTCCCCATCGGCTGTTTTCAGAAATGTTTCGACTCTCATCTTGGGCAAGAGAACTCAGGATGGTCAGTAATACTTCACCTGTTGTATCGAGCGTATTAATATTCTCTCGTTCAAAAAATACAGCCACTCCGAGACTTTTAAGTTCCCGTACATATTTCAATAAATCCAGTGTATTCCTTGCAAATCTCGAAATCGACTTGACCAGAATCAGATCTAGTTTACCGTTTCGGGCATCCTGTATCATTCGATTAAAGTGCGTTCTATTTTTGGTACTGGTTCCAGTGATCCCTTCATCTGCGTAAATATCAGCCATTTCCCATTCCAAGTTGTTTTGAATGTATTGGGTATAGTAATTGACCTGATTGGTATAGCTTTCCTTTTGCTCCTCAGAATCGGTACTAACCCGGCAATAGGCAGCGACTTTCTTCTTTTGAATAGATTGAATTCCCTCTACGATGTCCATCGTTTTAATGGGTACGACGACGACTTTTTTTGCGGTTGTGGCTTGGGCCATAGGTGTTTCTCCCTTCGATATCTTCTTTATACGGTCACATGGTATAATGCTTGCGGAACATCATCAAGTCCATTTCTGCCCATGTTATAGCTACTTGAAAGATTTTTTATTAAGCTCATCAATCGCTATAAATTCTTCTTCTGTAATGACATTTTGTGATCTCAATTGCTTCAATAGACTCAGACTGAGCAAATAATCAATAGATTTTCGTTGCATATGTATGTGCTCCTTTGAAATAAAAATGGCTCACCACAAAGGCAAGCCGATAGGCTATAAAGCTTAGAATAAATTCTTAAGGCTAATGGTCTTTTCTATGGTCATGCTAGAATCGCTTACTAAGGTGGCCGTCAACACAAGGGCTTTATTGTTCGCCCCACTACTGCTTCCGGCTTTCACCGTCACACTATTTCCTGTGCTGGCTGTTATGCTCCCCATAACCGGAGTGGAATGATCCTGATTCCGTAGGCTCCACTCTACAGACTGGCCAAACACTTCTGTTCCATGATCATAGATATGACTGACGTATGAGGCGCTTTGGCCTGTTTTAAGCGTAGGACTGCCGGTTATGGTTATCGAATAGATATGCGTTCCTGTTTCGACGACTCTCATTTCAATGCTACTTTGTACTGCTGGGTGATACGTTAATTTCGCAGTGATTCTTGCTTGTCCCAAAGCAATGCCCATAACCTGTCCTTGCTGGTCTACGCTAATTACACTCGGATCACTGGATGTATAGGTAATCGTCGGATTGGCTATCTCATTCCCATTATCCGTAGCGGTCACATTCAACGGTATTATTTCGTTGAGCCGTACATAGGTTATCGTTCCGTGATTGATATGTAATGCGTAGGTATGAGCAATCTCGTACTTCCATCGGTCAGAAATGTTATGTTCCACGTCATCATAAGCTGTATTTATGCTATCCATTAGACAACTCAATTGGATGATGCCATTCATCGTGCGGTCAATTCCAACTATTTTAAATGGCTGATGGGTAATGTAGAATCGTTGGTTCAATGCGATGTTTCGCGTGTCTGCATTGTCCTGTAGACTAACCAGAATGTTGCCCTCTGGCATGGAAATAACTTTACCTGTTTCCGTTGAAAATGTTCTGGCTTCCACCACAGCATCAAACCATTTTACCTGTCCATTCCAGTTTAAAGCCAGCCGTTGATTACATTTTCGCATCCTGCCTCGACAAGATTGTTCATTTTGATCCACCTGACTGGTGATCAGATAACATTCATCACGATAATCCACGATATCTCCTGTATGTAAAGGTGTTGCTGCTCGAATAATTTTTTCATCGGTGCTTTGAATATTATTTGCCGCATCTCGAATCAGAGCAAGCTGTCGCATACCATTGATATGCACAAGCTCTCCCTTCTCTCGCAGAAAGAAATCCAGCATGGGTTCTAAGCTTCGTGTCACTCCTTCACCTCCAGTGCAAAATCTGGCTTGCAGCGAAATAGATACAATTCCATATAATCACTCCATTCCTTGATGTCCAAAATAATAAAGATACTCGTGTAGATTTGAACATAGCCGTTTAATTGCAATGAGGATTCCAATGGACAGAAAGCTCGATGTGTCATCTCTAGTATGTAACCATCTTCGAATGAAAAATTTTTACGATAAGGTTGTACATCTGCCATCACTGACAGAACAGGGTTGAAATGAGTATCATCTAAAATCTCCAGCTTCGTATCGTAAAACATTAATCTGTTCCGACCTTGATTTTAGGTAAAGGAAGAGCAAGTCGAATACTTGCTGGAATGCCTGATTCATAGGTAGCTGAGCGTTCACCTTCCTGCTTATTTATGAGTCCAACCGAATCCCTATTTTTATATAAATACACCGCATAATCGACCATGACATCATCGTATTCCGTAGGAAGTACATTTACATTGCAATAGCCCAGAATATTACCCTTGGCTTTGTTTAAGTAGTGAATCAGGATATCATCCTTGGATATGTCTGTTGGCTCCATGCTCAATAATCGTTTCATCAAATCCATTAGCTCACTCATGTACTGGCTCCTGTTCCTCCTTTACCTGTGCCTTCTCGGTACGTTTCATATTCTTGACAACTTGAGCTTTCGTTTGGGCTACACCTTGTTCAGTCTCATCTGGTTGAGGTTCCTCTACTTGCTCATAATGCCCACTAGCCTGTAACCGCAGCATTAACTCCTGATCTGTGACTTCCCATGTGCAGCCTGTTTCTTTATTCAAAAACCACATCTTTTTGTCCCTCCTAAATTGAAAATAGGGCATCCAAAACGGATACCCCGAACGTGTTTCTTCTATTATAATGTGTCTCATATCATCCTAATTTCAATTAAGACTTATTGGCTGTGAGTACAGCGAGAGCTTCCGGCTTGATACATTTGGCTCCAAACACTTGCAATCCTTTTACTGCATCTGAAAATTGTTTCTCTGGTCTGAAGGCTTCCACCGAATCCACTTGCCCGGCAAACGAAATGGCACTCTTATGACCTGCAATAATTTTATACTTGGCTCCTGTGGTATTCGGCACATTATTGGATTTATAAACGGTCATGCCATCAATCTCCCCTACATAACCTGTGCGGATAATATTTGGGTCTTTGGTGAAACGAGCATCTTTCAGCAGCAAGCCATAGTACCATGCAGGAACCACTACAAAACGCTCGCTTTCAGGCACATTGTTCTCATCCAGTAGCACACCTAAATCAATCAGTAAATCATAGGCTGTATCTTTGGTTGGAATTATAGGCGTTGTATCGTTACCAATTGTATTCTCAGCTTTAACCTCTGTGTAGAATCCAGCAAGATACTGATCCACTACATTGGCGAGTCCATACGAAGCTTCCACGATTCCACCATCCAGTAGATTTACATTCGCTTGAGCGGCATTGACATCATCCACTTGAAAATTGAAATACTTCGCCTGATCGATCACCAACGTTTTTTGCGTAGCGTCTAGTTCCTGCGGATTGCCAATTCCAGCATCTTTATCATAATTGCCAATCGTTACTGCCCCAATGGAATTGATTTTCACGGTGGAACCTTGACCTCTAATCTCACCTTCATAATCAGTGTTGACCACATTACCGTATACGAGATTCTTTTTCAGACTCTCATTTAAACGTGCGCTCCAAATGGTAGGAATAAAATGTTGTACTGTCATATTTAATCACCTTGTCCTTTTCGTTCATTATTGTTTGTTTTGTAATGCTTGTTTGACTTGATCCCAATGCTGATTAATCTCGTTTGGGGACATTCTTTTAATCGTATCCAATGTGAATGTGTTACCTGTTGAACCAGCCGGAGGAGTATAGCCATCTCCTTTGAGTCGTTGCTCAATTTGCTGCTGTACAGCCACTTGCAGCGATTGTTCCAACATAGCTAAATTCGCTGTCGTCCCTTCTTCATCTGTACCAATAAAAAAATCCACTAACGGGAGTGGAAGTTTCTTTTCGGATGCAATTTTGATCGCTTGACTGGTTAACCGTTCACGCTGCTTCTCTAACTTCATATTTTCGACTTCGGCACGTAGCTTCTCGACCTCGATTTCTTTCTCATCCTTCGCCGGAAATCGCTTCTTGATCTCAGCGTCCACTGCACTTTCCAGATGATTGGTCTTCCACGTTTCCAACGATTTGGCTGATCGTTTGTCCACGGTGCTATCGAACCAACTTCTTACATCATGATTAGATTGAATGTATTGCTCTATCCCTTCTACGCTATACGGATTCAATCCCCGAAGATACGATTGCCATTCCTCGTTTGTTTGGTTTTCCTCAATTAATTGCTTCACTTGTTCTAAATTCATTTTCGATTAATCTCCTTCATTGCCCATTCGACTCCACAGAACCAAACACACATATGTATGTATTAATTGAGCCGTTTAATGTCATGCTCAGGACAGGGATGTTACGCTTTTGAAATCACAAAAACGAGGAAAAGGTACAAACATACCGACTCCCCACTTTTGGGTATTTTTAACCCTTATTTCATTTGGATTTTTGATAGCCTAAAGCGTAACACCGTAAGTCTGTATAGGTTCGAGCTTTCGAACACGCATATGTATGTTGAATTCGTTTAACGTCATATCCGATACAATGATGTTACGCATTAGAAGCCGCAAAAATGAGAAATAGGTACTAACATACTCCCTCACCATTTACGGTTGTTTTTCACCCTTAGTTTATATGGCTTTTGGATAGCCTAAAGCGTAACATCGAGCCTGCTTTTTCTCATCTGGCGCATCCGTAATTTCGACTTTTCGTTTGCATTCTTATCTCTACATTTCTCACAGTATTTTTGCCGATTCGAATGAGCTGAAAATGCAGTCCCACATTTCTGACAGTTCACCCTCGGTTGCGCTGTTTTAAACTCAGTCTTCACATTCCGCTCAGACTTATATTCTCGTTCCAGCTTCTCGTCTACGGATAAAACTCCTTTTTCAAAATATATACAACGGGGCAGAGTATCATTTTGACTAAAGAATACACATGGGCCATCCTGTGAGCAGCAATAGTTTTGAATACCATGTTTCGTTCCGAGATAGGATGCACAATTATTCTTAACCAACCGCTTGATGCTATTTTTATTCTGCATTTGAGACCTCCTTATCCGTAGCAATTAATCGTTGCTGCTCTGCATGAAATTTATTGAATTCCAGCTTCGGATTCTCAACAAATGGAAGCAACGTGAGCAACGTTTCCTGTGAGACCACTTCTTTCAGTTTCACAATCACATCTGCCATCCCAACCAAATCTGTTGGCAAGTTTCTTGTGAACTTTACGGCGATATCACGGTAATCATATTGCACACCTTCTTTAATGTGCAGGAACGTGAAGAAATTCCGTAAACGCTGCTTGATTGCCTTTTCCATCAACGCTTCACGCATTGCCACTCGATTCTCCAAATTCAGCAGCTTATTTCGCAACGCCAAGGAGGACGTATTACTGGCCCAATTCTCATTAAAATTAACCTGATCCATCATGTCGAAGATTTTGCGTTCAATATTATCCAGCTCGTTCTTTACAAAAGAATCATTAATCTCCTTCGTAAGCCAACTTACCTTTCCTCCAGCTGGAACCTGAATAATGCCCATCTTCTTCATATTCAACAAGTCTTCCGCTTCCAGCTTGGCATTCTCGATCACAAGATAGGCGTTGCGATGATCTGCAATTTCATTGACTAAATCAGAGTTCAAAGCATTATAGGCATCAAACAAAGAAATCACATCCTGGAAGCCACTTTTTCTCTCTGTATTAGCTGGACAGGAGATAAGCGGGACTCTTCCAAAGATGTGATTATGTTTGCCGATATATTTTAATTCAGGTGCTTGGTTTTGCTTACTCTGATTGTGCTTATCATCGTTGCCGATTGTATAATGTAGAATTTCATGGTCGGTATACACATCCAAATATACTTGCTTATCAAATCGACGAGTAAATTTATGTAGTCCTAGTAATACATTTCGTTCTGCTGTTCCGTCTTCCAACACATACGCATTCAAAGGGGATAGCACCGTGGCTGAAAACTGACCATCGGAGTCGATATAATTCAATTCAATACTTTCACCGAAGATTTCGGATTGTTTCCGGAGCTGTAGATTATGCTCCTTGTCCCAATGGTTCATATGTACATCTATGTTATGTATAGCTTCATCCTGATCTGACTTGGACACATAGTTTACTGGCTTTCCAAGCAGATAACCGACTTCATTATCTACAAACTTACGAGGGAAATTAAAAATAAGCTTTTGATTGCTTCGGCTTTCTTGCATCGCATAGTTCTTAAGAATAGCATGCTGACCATTGTAGTAGTCTGAGTATTTCTGTTTGGCTATTACAGTCAATTGGAGTTCATTTAGACAATCTAATATGATTTGTTCGGTAATTTGCAAATATATACTTCCTTTCAAAATGGGCTATGTAATTGTTGCTTAAATGAATAAAAGAACCACCTTTACTAAGGTAGTTCCTTGTTGAACTAACGTTTTTCGTTAACGTAACTTCAAGCTCTGCGCTTCTTAAGTGCGTTTATTTGTGTTGACTTACACATCAGCCCTTAACAACTTGAAATTTTTATCGAAGTAAGCATGTATCCTATGTCCACCAAATAAATCTCCATCATCATACTCACAGTATATTTCATTTGTATTAAGTTCGATATCATATAAAGTTATTGATTCTTGAAATTTTTCGTTCGTTGTATTATATTCACCTGCATCCACAGCATCCCAATTTAAATTTTCGTCATTTTCATCATACTCGGGCCAAAAATCATTTTTGTATTCAATCAATTCTTCCGCTATGGCTTCTCTTGCTTTTCTATCAAAGTCTGCTAAACATAAAAAAAGTTCTTCTGCTCTTTTAATCATTTCGGATACATCAACAGATCCATTTTTTATATCTAACCTCCAATGTATTTTTCCTTCGTTTGCCTCGAGTGCCGTATAGTCCTCAATATATGTAAACACTCCAATTAAGCTGATGATTACTGATCTTTCCATTCTATAATTCCTTTCTATTAATATATATAAACATCTAATTTAGCATAAATCTCAAAATAGCAAACTACGATCATAAAATTTCAGACTTTTCACAGACTGAATTAATTGAACAGCCCCATATAAACTATCTGGCGCATCATCATATTGGCAGTTTCGGTTATAATCCTTTATCTGGTTATTATATCGAATATTCGCTGCATTGAACAGAATATGACCTTTCTTCACTTCTGGCTCCAAGCTAATAATACGTTCATGCTTCTGCCCCTTGGAATGCACACTTTCCACGGGTGTATGTATATTCGCCTTCCATAGCTCTTCTTCAAACTTTTGCTTCATATAACTCTGTGCCTGATTCACCTCAAAACCAAGCTTATCTACAGGGTAAAGCTTCAACTTCTCAATAGCCACTTGGAATAAATCATCCGGCAGAAGTTTGTAGATATTTCCATCTATCACATACATTTGCTTCGTCCTTCGGTGCTGCCCAATAATCGAAATGGCCGAATAGTCATTTTTCTTCCCGGCTTTGATAGCTGGATCAATGTACATGGCAAGTTCCATGTCCTCAAGCTCAGGCAATCTGTCCCAATACATCAGATTCTGAAATATGTACTCGTCTGTTGAGCGCGGATCATTTTGTAGCTCTTTATAGAAACTCTTTTCACCCATCGCTTGCTTCTTACACATCAAATAATAATAGTCCAAATACTCGTTCCATAGGATTTTCGTACCCTCCAGCATTTCCTCCTCATTCGCCATAAAAAAAGACAAGGCAGTATTGATCCTATCCTCGTCTTGTAGATTATTATATTGTCGCTCCCACTCTGACCATAGATCATCACGCTCTGAAAATTGAAGCACGGCTGCTTTACGGACACTTCGCACACCAGGGATTTTACCCTTGAGCAGATCGGCCATAATATCCTCTTCGTTCAAAATGGTTCCACAGATCAGAATATTTGTATCCCTTGTGCCAATAGGCAGAATGACATCCGTAAACGTATTTTTAATTTGTTCTCGTTTGGCTTCGGATCGAGCCGTATCCTCCTTGAGCAAATCATCCATTAGAACTAAGGTAGGACGATGATGCTTATAGTGAATTCCTCTCAAGCTACCGTCAATCCCACGAATCATAATGCAGGAGTCCAGTCCACCTTTACTCTTGAGCCATATTTCATTGTTGTTCCAGCGGCTCCCTTTTCGAATCCCAAGATCCTCAATCAGCATCGTATTCGTTTCTAGCTCATCTTTAATCATATCGAGGAACGGAAGAGCAATTTGCTCTGTCGCTGATATGATTAATGTAAACTGTGACTTATCATATAAAGTCGCATACAGTGGAAATAGAAAAGAACTGATCGTTGACTTTCCATGCTCCCTTGGGAGTCCAAAAGCCGTAATCAGTCCTCTATTTGCAAGCATATGCTTTAACTCTGAAAATAACTCTTTGTGAAACTTGCCAAATGCTCGATCAAAGTATTTAGGAAAATAGGCTAAAGCGAAAAACTCAATATCCATCTCCCCAATAAGCTTACGTAGTTCAGAAAAAGAGAACGTTTCGATCAGTTGTTTCATTTTCGGTGGTTTAAAATGCTTCTCCATATACTGCTTAAGTAGCTCAGCTTGACGCTGCTCTTCTAGCTTTATCTCTTCAATGGGTATAACTCCTTTCTCAAATTCACTATAAAATCATCACAAAAATTTCTGCCCTCTTTGCTGGCGGCTTGGTTTATCTACATAGAAGAACCCCTCCATCCACGACAAAAAGAGTGGCTGCTCACCACTCGATATTTACTAAAGCTTCAGCCATATCCTGCTGTGTTGTTAAGGTATAGATATTGGTCGTTGCTACATGATCATGTCCAAGGATTTGCTGGATGGTTGTCAATGGAGTCGTTTTCACCAGCTTATAGCCAAGCGTATGTCTGAGCATATGGGGTGTGACCTTTACGTTGACCCGATCCCCATATTTGTTCAAAATCAGGTTGATCGCATTTCGTTCCAATGCTCCACGCTGGCCAATACATAGATATTCTGATTCTACTTGTGGTCTGACTTCAAGATATCGGGTAATGGCTTTTCGTACTTCCTTATTTAATGGAATAGTGCGGAAGGAGTTTCCTTTGCCGAATACCTCCAATAAACCTTTTCGTTCGCTTATTTCAATATCCTTCAACTTGGTGCCAACCAATTCGCTTACCCGTATCCCTGTTCCCAGCAGCAATTCAATCATACAGATATGCATTCGATTGCCCATACGGTGAATTTCATTCCGCAGCTTCCACAAATCCTTTTCCGCTAATCCTTTGTATTGCCGGACAACCTTGTTTCTAACTGCTTCGATATGTATCTCTTCCTTAATATAGCCTTGTTGGTGCATCCATTGTGCGAATACATTGATACTGGCAATCTTACGATTAATGGTCAGTATCGCTTGGTTGGTGCTTTGCAGATATTTCTTGTATTCTACGCCATCCAACTCAATCCACTTGTCCAGTCCATATTCCGTTTTCCTTTGATACCAGACTATGAACTGCAATACGTCCCGAATGTAGCACGAAACCGTGTTCTCGCTCCGATCCTTGCTCCGTAAATGTGCTTCAAACCCTTGAATATACTCCATATTAGCCCCCACCCTTCGCTTTGTGTGTCACATCATACCGTTGATGCGGGGCAAAGTCCACCGTTTGCATAACTTATCTTATGCACTGATTTTGGGCAATTTACAGGCTAATTCAAGGCTGAAATAGGCATTTATCTATACAAATACTGACGGCATAACGTTATGGCTGCGAATCATCCGACTCCATATATCCTTCCTCAATCTCGACCGATTCCTCAATGGCTTCATAGTCGGCATCCACTACATCGGCTTCGATCATATCCAGAAATAGCTGCTTACGTTCCTGTTCCAATGCCTTCGTATTGACCACCAGCTCACGTCGATCATTCCACTCGTTAGGTGCACGGTTCTTTAAGTAGAAAATCATCGCTGTCGGATTGGGAGGCTGATATCGTTTCACTTTCTCAATACGAGTCTTCTTTTTTCCATTTTTGTCCTCTTCAATTATTGTTTTAATTTCTTCATATTCATACCCAGTAGCAGCTTTCAAAAGTGAATTTTCTACGTGGGATATAGGGACAGATTTGCTCCATTTGACTAGTTCAGCCAGCATCGGATGTTTATCTATATACTCGTACCAAGTCGTTTTACCAATGTCGAGTTTCCTGATAATGTCCTCCGCATTCACGCCTTCTTCGAACCATTGCTGAATCTCCGCTAATCTAGGGTATACATGTGTTTCCCATTTAGTTGGACGTTCCAATGCTTCAGCAAATTTCGGATGTTTCCTGCGATAGTCGCCTAGTGTCCAAATATGAATATTTAGCCGTTTCGCAATCTCCTCATCTGTGGCTCCTTCACGTACCCAAACGGGAATATCCTTCAGTCTTGGCACAACGAATTGATCGTACTTTGTCAGTATCTTCGGTTTATTTCTTTTGGGATTATTATTGTTCTTGCTCATTCTGTTCACCTCCAAAAAAAGAAGTCCGTGCAAAATTACACAGACCTGTTTACAAGATTACCGGAAGAGACCAAGATAATTTCTCTTCACTAAATATTCAAAAGACGTTGTAAAATTCATTAATGTCTTTATACTTAAACTGTTGATCTAATCCTAATTTTCTTCCTTAATTCGAAATCCTGAAGAGGACTATCTATACTAATATATAAAGGATGACGAGGGTCACCATCAGCTAAAATTGCTAAACATTTTAACTTGTAATTTCCAAGTAATGAAATTAACTCATTATCTTGATTTCTCCTATGAGTTTTTCCGTTAGACCCCCAAGCCGCTATAATCAAATCTGCTCGTTTCAATGCTTCACCAATGTAGTTCAAATTTTCTGCTCCTATTGCAATTTCCTTCTCTAATTTTTTCAAATCTGAAGGATTCGTTGCTCTATAAGCAAAAAGATTTACTACTTCAAAAGAGCCATATCCCCATTTTTTTGTAAATCTAATACATGCCTTAACAGTTGGATCATCATCTTGGTGATCAGCTGTACTTGGATTGAGCATAATCCACAAGGCACTTGATTTATCCTCATCCCATTCCCTTCGTAGTAAATATCTATACTGTTCTGTAGAGTCAAGTTCAGCAGTCTTTTTCATATTATTTCCTCCCCGCTATTTATATCTCAATTATAAGCAGGAGGGAACAAGATTACGATCCTCGAAAAAACTGATTGATGGAGATTAGGAACAACATTTGCTATGAAGACTATAGGGAGATATCATGGAATCTTAGTTTTCAAGGCTGAATGATTTCTTGGTAGCTATACTGCATACCATCTCGAATCAGATAAACGCCGCTATTATCGCCAACATGGGCAATATATCGCTTCATAATCACATCTACATACTTAGGATCAAGCTCACTGGTATAGCAAATCCGATCCGTTTCCTCACTAGCAATCAACGTTGAACCTGAACCACCAAATGGATCAAATACAATATCACCAAGTTTGCTTGAGTTTTTAATTGGATAGCTAATCAAGGGAATCGGCTTCATCGTGGGATGATATTCATTGCGGAAGGGGCGATCAAATTGCCATAAGGTTGTTTGCTTACGATCACTGTTCCAGTAGTGTCCACCTGTCGGTTTCCAACCATATAATACGGGTTCATGCATCCAGTGATAATCTTGTCTACCCATAACCATTGCTTGTTTAGCCCATATGCAACACTGGGCCAGTTTGAACCCAGCTTGGGTAAATGCCTTCCTAAAATTCAAACCTTCACTATCCGCATGGAACACATAAATACTTGCTCCATCATCAGCAACTTCATACATTCGAGTATAGGCAGCCAATAGGAAATTATAAAATTGGTCGTTATCCATCTTATCGTTCTCAATTTTCAGTGCATCCTTGGTCTTGCCTGTATAGTCCACGTTGTAGGGCGGGTCAGTTACAATGAGCTGTGCTTTCTTACCATCCATCAACATTGCGATATCCTGCGGATTAGTCGAGTCACCACATATGAGCCTATGCTTCCCAAGTAGCCAAATGTCACCTTTACGAGTGATCGGATGTTCAGGCAAAGCTTTTTCTACATTAAAATTATCCTCATCTACTGTATCTTCGTGCAATGTATCCAGCAATTTCTCTGCTTCAGACCAATCAAATCCTGTTAACTCAATATTATATTCTGCTTCTTTTAACTCATCTAATAATGTAGCCAGTGCTTCAAAGTCCCACTCCCCTGTAATTTTATTGAGCGCTATGTTCAGAGCTTTCTCTTTCGACTTATTTACATCCACTATGACACAATCGACTTCATCGTATCCGAGTGCCTTCAACACTTTGGCACGTTGGTGGCCTCCCACGATGGTATAATCACTATTACAAATAATCGGTTCACAATAACCGAATTCGATAACACTATTCCTAATCTTTTCAAACTCAGGATCACCCGCTTTTAAATCCTTCCTTGGATTATATTCGGCATGTACCAGTTGATCGATCTTCAATTTCATCCATTTCATTTATAGAATTTGCTCCTTTATTTCTACAGCTTTCTCATTATTTCTGGCGTTTTTTATGTAAGGTACGAGCATTTCTACGCTTACGAATTTGATTTCCAATCCACTTGATCCCCCTTTCTACCTTCATTTTTAAAAAGGCTGCAATCCACATCCAGGTGAAAAACACACCAACTACAGTAATAAATCGTAATATTTCTATGATTATTGCTTGTAACATTAATAGCAATCTTGTTGCTCCTCTCCAAAATGAAAAGGAACCCTAGCTCATAGCCAGAGTTCCCGTGTATAATATATACTTTTACATTTTCAACATTGTGTCACGTGACACATCTCAAACACTTTGTAAGCCCTATCTAAAATTCTGAGTTCAAGTGCCTACCGCGCAACGATGGACCTGTTGCTTGCTTGTCCCCCCAATCCAAGGAAAACCATCTTGGATATGGAGGTACTCAACTGGAAACCTTCCTTTTAAAGAACAACATAACCCCATTCCCCAAACTAAAGCTAAATTTAATGAACTGACCCCAGTTTCCCCTATATATAGAGAAGTGGGGTCACGTCTATTACGAACCAAATATCTGATATTCGTAATGTTTGTTAATCGTTGAGATGTACTTGGTGTTTGAGCTATATCTGTCTTTTTGCTCATAAATAATATATCCGTATTGTGCAAATACTTTATTGATCATCTCTTTCTTGTTTATCCAATTGTTATTTTTGGACAGCCATTTCCTAAATTTCTCCCCAATACTATCTGCACCCTTTTGAATATTACTGACCGGCATCGGCAACTGATTAAAATAGGTAGAATTCTCCCAAATCCAATGATGTATATCCTCAGCAAAGTTTCGGATGGTATCTCCCCGACCATATAAGGATTCATCATTGATGTAGTGATAGGTATAGTTCATTTTTCCTTGCATATACCAACTGTTAATCTCCCAAAACATCGGTTGAACTGCAGCTACGTTTTTTTCATTTTGGTCAAATGCAACATATATGTGAATGGGCGTATCTTCATTAATTTTTCTTAACGCTGTCCGATGCACAATTTGCAAAAACTCAGCGTACAATTCTCCTCGATACACCATCTCTAACTTTTCATCTTCAAACCAATTCAAATCATCTTCTTCACTCATTTTTAGTGAAACCTTGTCTCCATAAAGTGATATTGCTATGATTTTATAGTAGTCGGGATTCATTCGAGGCAGACTGGTCAAATACATCGCTGTCTTATCTTTAAGCTGATTTTTCCCTGTTGTGTTCATTAAGTTAATAGGCCGAGTATGATCACTTACTTTTTCTTCAAAGGAATCCTGCTGCTCTGTTCCAATGGCTCCTAATTTCTTGTAGATTGGGATGTCAAATTTCGTTGGCAATATGAATAAATCTAAATGCTTCTGCTTTAACTCAAGTATCCGTTCCGTAATTGCTTTTTGAGTAGTATGGCCCTTCTTCAAACGACTATTTTTTGAAGTATTAATTACATCTTGGCACATGTTTAGCCGAGCGTATTGATTATAATTCTGAATAATCTTTGCTTTAAAACCTATGTATTGTCTACTGTTCATTTTAGCAGTTCCATCTAGGACAAGCATATTTAACTTCAGTTTGCCATAGTGGATACGTTCTGAAACGATAATTTTTCTACCTGTCAAACCATTTTGCTCATAGTCGTCAATTCTTCCAAGTCTGGATCTCTTACATAACTTTTCAAAGTGAATCATTTTTTTGTACGCTTCAATTTTACTTTTGGATTCAGCATTAGCCTTTATAGATTGAATGGCATTTAGAATACTTTTCATTTTGTCATCTTTGGTTTTCGTCATAAGAGCGGTTGTTACATCTGAGGTGTTTTCGACGAGTTGGTTTGCAATTAAATGAAGAATATACGTTTTTAAAACCTGAGCTTGAAAAGGCTGCATTTTTAAAACAAACGACAACGTATTAAACCAATCTAATGCATTATCCCAACTGTCAATTCCAAAAATCGATGCGTTGACAAAGGAAGGTTTCTCATCAACGATCAATAATCGTTGTCGGGTGCATACATAATTGGGAGTATCAAGAGCATCGTAGCTACTGAACCCATTCATGCGATACTGCTTCCAACTCTTATATATTTGAGCATTTCCATATCCAAGAGCCAGATTATCGAGTCTACTATGAGTAATAATGACAATTTGATGATAACAAACATATGGTTCAATATCTTCTTTATTAGCAGCTCTTACACTGACAATACAATGCTCATCAAATTTCTTCAACTCATTGAATACTTCTTCAGCCATCCCATTCTCCCGTATGACTAATAAGATTGGAACCTTCTTCTTCAAATAAGTTTCAGATACAAGCCACTTCAAGAAACAAATTAGTACGGTTGTTTTACCATGCCCCATACTCGCGTTGCAGAGCCATTTTACAGCTGAATCAGGCTTTTCTATCCGTTTATTATTTTTGAATTCTACATATTGATGATACTGTTTGGTGTACTCGTCATATAAATCTAGAAATACGTTTGCAATATCCTGAAATGCTTCCTTATGTACATTTTGTTTATGTTCTTCAGTTAAATAATTATACATTTGCTCAATTTCACAATCCCGATTCACTGCCAAATCAGATTCACTCCTTATATTTTCAGTTGTTTAATTTCCTCTAAAGCCTGTTGAAATTCTTCATTAATAGCATACAGCCAAAACTTTTGATGCTTATCAATCGTCAAAGCGCGAGTAATGTAGCGGATATTTTTACCCTGCAATTTCCGCATCATCTGACCATCGTAACAATAAAAATAGCTCACTCAGATTCACTCCTCTCATTTGTGGATCGCATCCATATACTAGATGTCACCCAAGCGCCCGTGTTAACAGGCGCTATATGTGTCACGTGACACCATTTACTCCATGGTCAGCAATTCATCAAGTATGTCATCCATTGAAACATGATTCTCTTTGGCAATATGATCTAATTGTTGCTTATAAAATTTGATTTCTTCCGTTAACATCTCCAATGATTTTCCATCTAAAGCATCGCTATAATTTTTACATCTTTTCAATTCATCTTAAAAGCTATGTACATTCCATTTTTCTTCGATGTTGGTATCAGAGTAAAAAAGTTCATTTCGCATCTCATCCCAAAACTTCTCAACCATCCACGGCCTGAATTCGGAATCAAAATCATCTTTATTTTTTTCCAAATCATAAACAACTGCAAAATCAATATCTTCTTCTGTGATGTTGGAGATATGAAGATGATTGACAATACAATCCATTTGAGCGGTTAAAGCGAATCCTCGATTTTTAGAAACAACCACAGAGCCAAGTCCCATATAATTCAAAATAGGCGAGATGATTAATCATAATGCCAACCATCCACCCAGCTTTTGACCTCGTTTACGGTTAGTTTTTCTTTTTTTATGTCATGTTTCTCCCAAAAGGAACTATGAAATTTCCATTGATAGTTTTCAAAATGACTTTCTTCTCTCTGTGAACCGTCTTCATGAATAAATTTTAATGTCGGTTTATTTTTTAGCAATCTATTCAAAAACGATTCCATTTTCAATAGTTGCTTGGCATGACCGTCCGAAATATATCCTTCTGCAATCCAGTCATGAATAAAAGGTAATAGTTTCAGTAATCTTAGGCGGCTTGTAACAAAAGCTCTGTTTTTACTCACTTTTTTAGCAATTTGATCATGCGTGTATCCTCTTTGTACATACTCATAAAATGCATGAGCTTCTTCAATAGGATTCATTTGCTCCCGCTGGATATTTTCGATGACAGATAGATGAAAAGCTTCCTCATCGTTTAATTCCTTTACTTTCACTGCAATCGTATCCAGTCCAGCCATTTGACCTGCTCGATATCTGCGCTCCCCTTGAACAATTTCATATTGATTTCCCTGTGGTCTGACCAATATAGCTTCCTGTAATCCATCGCTTATAATGGATGCTGCCAGTTCCTGCAAAGACTCCTCGTTAAAATGCTTGCGTGGCTGATTCGGGTTGGTAACGATCTGGCTTAATTTTAATGTGATGTTCAAATGATGATATCTCCCTTATGTTTGGATTCGTATATAACGTTCTAGCTGTCACCCAAGCGCCCGTGTTAACAGGCGCCAGATCATGACACACTATGATTTAATTTATTCGATATGGACTATCGCCTTAAAGCTTGATTTCGTTACTTTTTCAATACTGATAAATTCAATTGCTGCAGTATCAAAATCAAAGAACGATAACCCCTCATCTCGACGAATGACCTGATCTCTAGGAATGATACACTTCACTTTCCCCTGCTCATCTACAATATGAACATATTGGTATTTGACTATTTGAATCCGCCATGTCTTGCCTAACACCTGGTCAGCTATCGACTGTGATTCTTCCTGAGATTTTTTCAATGTACTGAAGCCAAGCGGATAATTTCTCAATATTCGTCTTGTACTTTTTTCGTCCAACATAGAAGGCGTATTACTAGTTTGTACTACGGTTTCCCTCTCAGCTTCATGCCCAATAAAAAATTGTCCCATAATTTCAAATAACGAATACACACCATCCGGCACATGCAATGGAAACTCTACATTATCTATGGCAGCGATGCCAGCTTGAACGGTAAGCTCTTTACCTTCTACATTACGATTCGCGAGCCGATTCACCTTTTGTACTTCTCTCTTCAAAATATTTTCATGCAGCTTTAGATTTTCCAGTAGCCCATCTACAAATAGCCATGCAAAGGAGTAGGTTCTGTAGGACTGATATGCGATCTCGACAGCAGCACTGGCAAGTACCGAAGGATAAGGACAGATCTCTTCACACTGAGTTTTGTATTCCTCTCTTAACTTGGCGTATTCTGCGCTAATTGCTTTCCGGGTATCATTATCCCGTTCCCATTTTTTTAGTTCATTAAATTGCTTTCGACGATAATCAATTGTTTTTTTCTTCTCATTGTATTCTTTATACAGTGGCTCAATATGCGCTAGGTAGTTCAAAAACTTGGTCTGACTAACTTTACTCATGTCCTGTATCAGTTGTCTCGTACTTTCTATGCCTAAAATAGACTGATCCAGTTTGCCATCTTCCATCTGGAACTTGTCATCTATGTACTTCTCTGCCTTGACGCAAAATTGATTAAACGGCGATTTCGTCGAGTGCTGATAATCCTCTGCCTTGCCACCATTAACAAAACGAAAGAAATATGGCATCTGGATAGCCAGACGATCCAGCACATATGGAATCTCTACTTCCAGTCCATTTTTGGTCGCATCAATAATTTGGCCTTGGAGAAATTTTAAAACTGAGTTTTCCAAGACGCGTGCTTGAAGGCTCCCTTCCTCCAAAGCCAGATTCTGAAAATACGTATTCACATTCGTGCATCTACCAGTTAGATTATGTAGACTTTTTAGCTCCATCTTAACGATGCTGTCTATATGATTCGGTACTGGAGCAGCTACTTTTTTATCCTCTTCATTAATAATGGTAGGGGCATCAATCACGGCTGAGAATATGGTGGGATCATTGGTACAGAGAGCCGTATCTCCGTCCACATCTCCTAGTCCAAGTCTTGCCAGTGTTAAATCACAACAGTTCAGAACAATCACATTATCTAAATGACGTATATATCGGTTATGTACTTGTACAAAATCTAGCTTACCGACTTCATTAAATATCGTTAACGGTGAACGGAATAGCGTATGTATTCCACGTTTCCGATTCATAAAAGCCTGGTTCTTCTTCAGTACGCCTATAACTGGTTTTCCACTGGCATGCTCCATAAATGCAATCGGATCATTAGTTAGATAAAAGTAGCTGCCACGAATCGGGATACGACCTTTCAACATATCCTGAACTTTCTGCATCGCTTGCTTCACGATGAATTTACGGACATTACCGTCATACAGCATCAATTCATTCAAATCGATAGCTTGGATGATTTCATTGATAAACTCTTTCTTCTGACCTCGTTCTATTTCATCTTCCTGTTCGTCGGGTTCATCATCTACATCTTTGGGTTCATCGTCTTCTTGGACTAGCATATGTAGGAACGCTTTTGTGTACGCAATATCTAGAAGCCACTTTCCATGGGTGTCATTCTTTTGTCCATGTAGTACACGTTTGATGACATCCATTAGAGGCGTAGCTAATTGATATAAATCGTTCAGTGTAAGATTCAGCGCATGAATATACTGGTATGTCAGTGGTGTGTAGGCGTTCATCTGGTACGCTGGTTTCGCATAGTTCGCTACCCAAAAGTGATTATGATTATGTACTTTCAGTAATGCTTCATATTCCGCTATATTTTCAAACAAACATTTAGGCTTAGCTTCTCCCTCGCTGTATTGATGCCATGCTTTGAAGCAGGATTTGGTGAGGATAAGATCAATAGGACGACCCTGTTTGTCGATGATGGGTTGTGATTCACCAAAAACATCCTTTATCTCTGTCACGTTGTTTTCCTTAAACCATTTCAACAGATCGAAACGGATAAAGTTACCTTTGATATATGGTAGTCTTCCCTGAACTGCATTAGGTGAATAGGATAGGTTCAGATGTTGTCCAATACACTCTGCAAACTGGAAGCTCATTAAACCTTGACCATCGAAAAATTGGACATTCTCATTTTTATAACTTGGATACTCTACTCTCTTGAATCCGATGGACTCTTCATTAATCGCTATGATTGGGATTTCTTCTGTTTGCTCGATGGAATAGCAAGGGTATAATTCGTCATTATACATAACCGAACGAGCAGGAAAAGAAATTGCTTCTAGCTTCACTCGACGATTCTGTTTATTCCATCCGTTGAAAGTTTTATATTCATTTTGATCAGGATCAGACTTTGTACGACCATTCCACGAGATCGTTTTATTCGGTATACGTTCTAACTTATGTAATTTTTCCTTGGTTGATTTTAATTCTTTCTTGGCTTTGAAATATTCACGTTGCTTCGTCTTTTCATCGAATATAAACTTCTGTTGCTCCAAATCTTCAGCACACTTTTCCACTTTCCATACATCCTCAATGATCGTATCTTTTTCATAATCGGGAATGACGACAATACGAGGGATATAAGGGACTGATTGTGCCGCTGAACGACTCACACCAAGTGCTGCTTCCCACTTATGGATGTTGGTGAGTGGCGGCATTTTGCCTAGTGTAATGCGCCGATACAGATCAGCAACATACTTTTCTTGGATAAATTCCGTTCGCTGTGTACGTCCCATAGCAGGTGACTTAATCGAACGGACATACTTCCTTCCATTATAATAGATTCCATCTCGTAACATCCGTTCAAACAAAGCAAGTTGCGATGGATCGTCTTCGTCAATTTGATCAGCTTTGAGCATAAAGATGACTTCGGTAACATCGATGGAAGGATCACGTTCTGCTATGACTCGCTTGAGTTGATCGAGATAGATACTGTTCGATACGGTGATGAGACGAGTGCTGAATTGTGGTGCGTTAAGTTGGTCACCTACATGAGTGATTTCATTGAAGCGGAATAGCTTGATTTGGTATTGATTGCGTGTTGGATTACTGGACAAATTTTGACCTCCTGTTTAGTGATTTGGATGATAAGATTTTGAACGTTCATTCTTGATGGTAATTTGTTTCTGTGCGCCAAACAGAAACAAACGTTCGTATTTATTGTATCGGATATATGTTTGTACTTCAAGGAGAATTTGGAGAATCATTTATATAGAGGACAAGACTTCAAAGAGAACAGAAAAACCGAGGACGATATGCCCTCGGCTGTCTAAAATGTAGATGAACAAGTTGAAATGATAATATCTATTTCGCACTTTTTTGATATAGATATCAAGATTTGGGATTTTTTCATAAGGGATTGATCGAATCCACAAGACTGATCTGTTTGGACATTTTGATAAGCCCAAAAATAATGTATTGAACCATTCATTTGAGACTGGAGCTTTGTGCCTCACCAGGAAACTGTAGAATTCAAAAGGTGTTTGTTGGTTTTAAGTCACATCTAATATTTACCTCCTCCAGATGAATGTTTACTCTGCGGTATTGCCTCTTGCAGTTCTCCTTGCATCTGAATCTGCTGTAGCCGCGCTGTACTTACATCTGCTAATTGATCGATGGCACGAATATGCTCCTGCAATCGCGCTTCAAAAGATGGTCTAGCCCAGTCTGCTACGTGATAATGCATTCCTTTTCTCCTTTCTTGGCAGGTTTCTTTGTAAACTGTGGGTGGTATTCTGCAAATTAAATGTTTTAGGATAAAGAACTACGCTACCACATAGCTAGATACGCTGTAGCACTGCCAGATGCCGATCTAGCCACTTTTTGCAAGCCAGCAATTAAAAAAATCACGCCTAGCACGGATCGCCGTAATTTCATCCTTGATAGCCTTACGGCGTTCCAGGCTTGTTTAAGATTGGATATGTTCTAGCGCTAACTTACAATGAAATTGTGACAATTCGACAAGTTTCGCCATTGTTGTATCGTCAATTTCCAACTTCCACAACGGCACATGAGGATTTAATTCAGATGGATACAAGGTTGCGTTCATGTAGCACGCTCCTCGTCTTATGACTTAATTTTGTGAAATATTAACTCTGTTTGATACCATCTTTTACTGCTTGCTTGATTCTTGCTTCAGCCCAGTGTCCTACGATATTACTTAGCACAGCAGGCGTTGTTCCTTCTAACACAGGAAGCCCTGTCTGTTGGTCTACAACAAGTACTGCGAACTTCGTAAAATGATCAACCTCTACTGTGATCGAATTTCCACTTGTCTTACTGCATTTCACTTCCACCCATTCTTTCTTCCCTTCATCGAAATAGAAGATAGCAACCCCTTGACCGCTCTTCACATTACTCGCATCGAAAGCAGTGATGAAATTACCCGGAATGTTTTTCAACACCTCATATACCGAGCTTGCAAGTATTGAGAATAATATAAATCAATGAATTCTGACACAAATATGATACAAGCTAACCGTTCTACCCGAACGACTGTGATTGGTCTTCATTAATCTTAATTCAGAATACCCATATTCATCATCAATACTTGTGTCTGATGAAAGCAAAGGTGCAGTATAATCGTAATTAGCCACATGCGCAGAATATCTTTCCCAGAACGAATTGAAGTCCGCAATTTTGACGTAAGATAGGCATACATTGAATTTATTGCCTGAAGTATCGTATGAAAAAATCTTATCCAAATGTTCGTTAATGTAGTTTGTGCTTAAAGAACTAAGATTCATTGCTTCAATAACAGTAAATGGTAGTCCATCTTTTGACACGAATATATCAAGTTCACCAGAATCTTTGCCCGACGAAGAACTTCCTCGCCTAGTTTGGTCTTTTATGGTATAACCGATAGCCCCAAGTATGTCACCGATATAATCGTTACGCTGATCTTCATTTGTATTAGAATAATGCTTTCTTGCTTGTAAAGTTAAACAAGCTACAACTAGATTTTTGACAAAGGCTTCTTGCGAATCGAGGTTTCTTATAAAATTCATAGAAAGATCTTCGTGGCTGTTTTTTATTTTTATCACAAATACATTTTTCCCATAAATTTCTATATTTTCGTATTCCACTTCGAGTTCAAAGGATATAAGGCTTAATGCAGTCGCGATAGGTTCTTTAGCTAAATCCTTAGTCGCAAAACTTAACCCATCAACCGCATAGTTATTGATAAGCTTAGATACACCCATCACGATATACCCATATTCTTCGGAGTTGTCTAATGCACGCAACATAAGCAAAGCCAATTCATACGGCTTTAATTCCATTCCTACACCGACTAGGTTCTTAAAAGATGTTGAACCTAACAACGTACTGATTGTATGTCTATCAATCATTATGCTTTAAACTCCTTAATGGAATCTTATTTACTCCTGTCAATTTCAGTATTCTGCCAAGAGTGATCTTTTTGGGGATTGGATCAACTCCATCCTCCACCCACAACTCACAGTCTTTATCGAAATCTAGCAAATCTATTTCCGTATCGTAGTACAAGATTATTTGTTCAAAATCTGAAGGTCTAGCAATAATGTAAATTTCTTGTTCGAATTTACGAACTCTAAAAATCGTATTCGCTGTATTTTTTATAAGCTGAAGGTTGTTTTTATCAAAATCATAATCATCATGTTCATGCAAAAAGTTTACAATATTAGTTCTTGAGCGATTCAGAATATCTTTAACGTAACTAAAAACCTCAGGATCACTTTTGGAATAGTGGATTTGAGCAGAACCAAAAACATTTTTTGACAGTGCTTTGTAAAGCTCTTCTTCTGATGATATGCCCCACTGAGCAAGCAGTTCTTTTGAAATGCTGATAGTTTCGCTCCCGGCAGATGGTTGAGATGCAAGTATATTAGCCAATTCATTTATATCAGCTACATTGTATCTTTTTAAAATTTCATCATACTGTTCTGACTTTGCCATACTTTCAGCAATTTCTTCATCGTCATAGAACCAATGAAGGTTTTCTATAAGTTCTTTAAAACACTTACTAACTCTACTATCTTTGCGATTGTCCCTAATCCATGCGCAAGTGTTTCTAAATGTTTCTCTAAGCTCGAAATCGTTTAGTCTTATTGATTTATTGTTATTTCTAACATAGTCAGTGATTGTTGGAGCTATAGTTTCAAGCGATATAGTTCGGTTTAAGGGTAGCTCAATTGCAATGCCTTCAAACAACATTTTTTTCCTTACGTCATTGCCTGAATACATAGCCGCCTCTTTTAGAATTTCATTAAGACTTCCGTCGTCAAAAAAGATTTCACTCTTACACATAAAATCCCCAACTTGATTTGGTAATACAGCGTATCTATCAAGTAAGTTTTCATCCTCACATATTCTGAAATGGTTTGCCAATTTCGAAACCCATCCAGCTACTTCTCTGTCATTTTGAAAGTCATATTGCTCAAGGACACTACTAATAGAGGCACAGTCACTTAAATCTATACAAATCTTCTCCCTCCAAAACTTTAATGCATCGGAGAGCAGTTTATCATTAAGATAATTTACTCTGCTGTATTGATCAAAGTAATTTGGATATAGGCATTTAGCAATATCCACAAATTCGTTTTGCTTATCATTTTTTCCTGTACGAAGATTGGTGATTGCTTTATAAAATTCAAGTTTTGTTTCTTGATCAATTGGGGTTTGAATAAGCTCACTAAATACATTATTCAAGTTAAATTCTTGCAACCCTTGCAGATAGTCTTTTGAGACCCTATTATCAAGCAATCTTGCTCTGAAATTAATACCTGCAATTAAGGCTATATCCTTATATACTTCACCGATATTTTTTTCAGCATATATTCTATCCAAAGGTAAAAAATCTCCGCATTGGTTAGGAAGAATGGATGGATTTAGCCCTAATTCAGCAATGAACTTACTTGAATTATGATATAGAAGAATAATTAAATCGTTAAGCCATTTTATCGAATCACTTATCGAATCACAACCCAAACGAGTACTCAGGGTCACCAAATTACCGCAGTCCTCAACCTCTTTAATTAGATCAACAATGCCAAAATTGCGGCACTCCACCCACAATGAGTTGTACCAGTTTTCGATTTCATCTTTTCGGGTCATCTTCGCAGGCATCAATATATTTGACAACTCCCAAACTTTACTTCTATATTCAGGAGTTTCATCTTTCATAATCAAAATGCTTGAGGTGCCCAAAACATCATAAAGAGAACAAATTTCATCCAAACTATTATGAATGAAAGTAGTTGTTTTTATATGCTCTTTGATTGGATGAATAAGAATCTTCTCAACCCAATCTGAGTCGAGCCAATTTTTTTCGGATTGTTCAGAAATCTTAACAATATTATAGAGGTCTTTGTAACCTTCCTTTGCAAAATAGTCAAGCATATCGTTATATAGGTTTATTGCTTTTATAATTCTGTTTCTGTTATCTTCTGAGTCACCACCTGAACGCTCGGAATGAATCAAGGGGATGCCGTCACGAGGCTCTGTGGGATTAAACAATGGACTATTTACAACTACTGGAAATGAGAAGTCATGAGTGCCTAGTAAGGGGAAATCGCAAAAAATCCGTGGCAATTCCTTATGTAGACCAATTAAATGTTTTTCATTTGTACTGTTTTTTTTAATTTCTACAGCGATCGATACCTCATCATTCGACTGCACAAAGACATACCTATTTTCAAAAGTAGGATTTTCACCTTTTGATTTTGCGATTTGCACCTCGGTAACATTAGCAGATTCAAGGTCTACAGTGAATCTTCCCCCTCTTCGAATCACTCTTTCATAATTATCCATGCTAACGGTTATTGAACTTAACTCTGGCACAAATGCAAATACATATGGAATAGAAATCAGAAGATTTTTTAGGCCTGACTTTGCTGTTTCTATCCCTACTCTATCCAATTCGTAAACAAACTTTGTATTCATTTGACTCTCATTAACAGTACATTCTGTTCCGTTGTCCAGCATATCACAACTGTCACTTATGGCATTCATGATTGATGTTTTGTCTTGTCCAGTCCTGTCTAATAACGTCTCGAAAGAACGAGGGCTTTCATTATCATCTTGTAGATATCCATGCACCTGAACTTTTTCAGAAAGCAAATGAGTCGTCAAGAAACCCGTTCCAAATTTACCAGTAGATTTCTTTTTGTTCTCAGCGGTCAATGAGCGTTCTTTTGTTGAAACCTGCTCAATCAAAAAAACTATGTTTTCAGTCGTAAATAATCGACCATTATGGTTAAATTCAATAGTTTTATTAACTTCGCTAAATTTAATCTCGATATCAACGAATCCACTTGCATTCACGACATCCTTAGCGTTTTGAATCAACTCCCATATCCATCTATACGATGTATCTGGACCATTGCTGTCTTTAAGGGCCTTGAGCTTATCGATAATTTTTGTTGCAGATTGAGCCTCGCTTGCACCTTTACGCAATTGTTGGATTTTCTCACGAAACGTCATAAACTATCTACTCCCTTGTAATAAAATAGCCTCTCGGCATTCGACGAGACAGATGGGGCGAGGGTTTCTTTGATCCATCCAAACTCGCATCCTCCTACGTTGTAGGGGGATTTTTACATGTCCTTACTTATTTCATTCTGGGAAATCTTCTGTATTTCTTTGTGGTTTATTTCAAGAAACAGCTTGACATTCTATCATTTACACACGTGCTATAACTACAATAAGCATAGACCATTTAGGTTTCAAACTCCAGAAATTTTTCCCATTTTCAACAATAAGAAAGACTCCTGCAAGCGACAGGAGCATCATTTTTAATTAGTCCTATAGACCTTATTCAATTAATATATTCATCTGATCTCGTACCCCAACACCATATACCTATACCTGATAAACTGGAAAACTTACTATTGTTCGGACGAACAACTCTACTATTGATTATATAAAACTATTCTCCATCCGACGAACGGAAGCCTCATCAAATGCCCTGCGCTAAATTAATTATTTTGGTTATAACAAATATAGCCCGAACTTTAGAAGCTTCGGGCAAAGTAGCTATTTATTAAAGCAGGTAAATGTGGCTCCAATCACTACTCCCTAACCAACAACACACAGCACTCCACTTGCCTCGTATATGTAAATAATATTTGTTCCCGCACTCAACCCTAAAGCGTTTTTTTGAATGCAGGAACATATTCAAATTACCCTCAATCCCTCGTACATCAATGCTTTTCCTCTCGATATATTACTACCACGCACTCCACGTGCACCGTATGCGGAAACATATCTACGGGCTGCACTTCCACAGTACTATACCCGCCATCCTCCAATATCCTTAGATCCCGTGCCAGTGTGCTTGGATTACAGGATACATACACCACGCGCTCTGGCTTCATCTCCAGAATGGTATCGAGCAGGCGTGGATCACAGCCCTTACGGGGCGGATCGACGACGATAACGTCGGCGGTGATGCCTTGCTCTTTCCATGCAGGAATGACGTCTTCGGACGCGCCTACCTCAAATTTCACATTGCGCATTTCGTTCAACAGCGCATTACTCCGTGCATCATCGATGGCTTCTTTGACGATCTCAACCCCATACACCTGATCCGCATGCTGAGCGAGGAACAAAGAAATCGTGCCGATGCCGCAATACGCATCAATTACCGTTTCTTTGCCCGTGAGCCCGGCATATTCGACGGTTTTGCTATACAGCACTTCCGTTTGAACCGGATTCACCTGATAAAAGGATCTCGCGGAAATCGCAAACTGGACGTTTCCAATGTAATCGTAGATCACGTCACATCCCCACAGTACACGAGTCTCGTCGCCAAAAATAACGTTCGTTCGCTTCGTATTCACGTTCTGGCATATGCTTGCCACGTGTGGGATATGCTCACGGATACTGCCGATCCACGCATCTGCATGCGGGATATCTCGCCCATTCGTCACGAGCACCAGCATCATTTCACCTGTGCGAAAAGCAGTCTTCACCACAACATGGCGCAGCAGCCCACGTCCGGTTTCTTCATTATATGCGCTGATGCCGAGCATTCGGCCAATCTCTTTCACACGTGCGACAACTTCGTCATTGCGTTCATCCTGAATGAGACAGGTGTTCATATCCACAATGCGATGGCTGCCACGTGCGTAGAAGCCGCCGACAAGCCCACCTTCGGTGACACCAATCGGCACCTGGGCTTTGTTGCGATACCGCCACGGCTCACTCATACCGAGTGTAGGATGCACGACTACACCTTGTACACGCGACATGCGGTCTGCATTTCCATCCGCAGATGCAGCCAAAACCTGTCCAGTATGCTCACTGGACTCCGTAACCACACTCAGCTTCCCGATACGCTCCAGCACATCCACCACATGCTGGCGTTTCCAGCTGAGCTGCGCTTCGTAGCTCATATGCTGGATCTGACAACCGCCGCATTGATCGTAGATGGCGCACGGAGCTGCAATCCGGTCGGGGCTAGCCTGCGCAATATCCAGCAGCTTGGCATAGCCGTACTGCTTTTTCGTTTTCAACACCTTTACTCGTACCTTTTCCCCCGGTAACGCACCCGGAACGAAAAGCGTAAAACCCTCAACACGTCCTACACCCTCGCCATCGTGGTTCATGCCGATGATGTCTATCACGGCCTCATCGTTCTTTTGTACAGGCAGATCGGTACGCTCTGCACTGGATCGAATACGATTGGATGGAGTTGCTGTTGCTGCATTCCGGCGGCTTTTTCCACGTCCGCTACGGTTATTCGTCATGATTGTCACTTCTTTCTGATCTTCTTTTTATGCGGTATTTTCTTTCGGACGTCTAATTTGAACGTTCATCTAAACATACAAACATCAACTCGAAAATGCCGTTACTCCCCACGGAGAACGGCAAGAACCAATATGTTCACACAAAAAACAACTACCTACTCTGCATTCCATATACTATATTGCATTGCCGCCCGGAAGCGGAAATATTTCCTCATCATTCCTCACCGGAAAACATTCAAATGATGCGGTAAATTCCGGAAAGTCGCTGGCAAAGTGCCCCCCAGTTCGCCATCCAGATTAAGCTGGACATAGCCGGGTGAGGTCACTTCCATGTAATCTGTTTTAAAATAAACAATCTTCTTATCCTGCAAATGCTCACCACGCAGCGCAAGGGTTACCAATCGGATCATTTCCGCCAGATTGCATTTCCGTACAGCGATGACGTCGAGCAGTCCATCATCTATTGTCGCCCCAGGAGCAAGCTTTTCAAACCCGCCCACCGAATTCGTATTCGCAATCAGGAAAAGCATAAACTCGTCGTGAATCACTTCCTGACCCGATGCCTTGATGATCAGCTCCTGTGGGGCAAGGCTGACCATCTTCTCCATACCTTTAAAATAATACGCCAACTGGCCAATCATCGTTTTTAGCTTGCTCGGAACCTCATACGTAAGCTCGGTTAAAGTTCCCCCGCCTGCAATGTTGATAAAGTAGCGGTCGTTCGCTTTTCCGATATCCAGCGGCTTCGGATTTTGACGAATAACGAGGTCGCAATAATCCTCCCAGTGCTTGGGGATGCCCAGTGCTCTGGCGAAATCATTCGTCGTCCCCAGAGGAAACACACCTAGGGGCGGGCGGTTTTCTCTTTCAGCCATCCCGTTAATGACCTCATACAATGTACCGTCGCCACCAGCGGCGATAATCATGTCATACCCACGCTCAATGGCCTCTATTGCGGCACGCGTTGCGTCTCCTTCACCCGTAGTTGCATGGCAAGAGGCTTCAATACCCCCTTCATCCAGGCGCTGCAAAACATCCGCAAGACGACGCTTCATTTCCTCACGCCCAGAGGTCGGATTGTAGATTAATCTAGCTCTTTTCATTCCGTTACGCCACCCGTATATTTAATGATATTTATATTCACATAGCAGTTCATCACATTCAGTCTGTACAAAATATCATCATACTGGAAAAAGACCTCTTTTACAATAAAAGAAGCCAGACTTTGCCCAAATAAGGAAATTTAAGGCTAAGATGACGCTATAGCCGAACCAGACTACCTATGACTTTACCTTGCTTGCTTCTGCACACTTTGCAATAATTCACGAATTTGTCTATCCATCCAGCTTGTGAGCAAAGGATGCGGTAATAAAGGGTCTCCTGAATAACGGTATTCGAGTCCCTGCAAGCGTTTAGGAATCATACGACTTGTAAAATATCCCGAACTCAAAAATAGCGGTGCCACAATAACATCATGACCCCGCTCTTGATTCCAATACGCTGCCTTGTCGTACACACTCTCGGGATTTAGCAAAGCGTGGTCCGTGATGATACCGCTCACGCTTTGCACCGTACGGGCCAACGAAGAAATCCCCTGCTCCCACCGCTGAAAAAAGCCGTTGTGCACACTGCCGTGACCTACGAGTAAAATAACCTCTCTCGCAGGGTCGGAAGATAGCGGGCAAACCTTGTCCCACACCATGCGAGCAACATCTTCTCCGTCATCCAGTGGGCTGCCAAAATGCACTCGCGCCTTCATTCGAAATGGCTTCAAATCTGTCTCTTTGTCCGGCGCATCTTTGACACCCAGCGCATAGCTAATCTCATCTACATGCGTACTGCCTGATGACACAAACAGAGGTATAACCAATATATCTGTTACACCCAAGGCTTCCAGACGGTCAATACCATTTTGAATCAATCTTCCTTTAACCGTTTCCAAAAATGAAACCTCTATCGGCGTTTCTTCCGACAAATGAAGCTTCGCAACTGCCTGATCCACCTGTTCCACCCAATATGGCTCCCTAGAGCCATGGCTGATTACCAGTATCCCAGGGCTCCGCATTAGCGTCCCAGACGTTCCAGAGTCATTTTGTACCCGTCATTACCATAGTTCAGACAACGTTTAACACGTGAAATGGTAGCTGTACTGGCCCCCGTCTCTGCTTCAATCTGATTATATGTGCTGCCTTTGCCTAGCATACGGGCAACCTCTAGACGTTGGGAGAGGGATTGAATTTCATTAATCGTGCACAGATCATCAAAAAATACATAGCACTCTTCCAAATTTTTAAGAGTTAAAATAGCTTCGAACAATTGATCAATACTTTTATCATTAAGCTTTTTAAGCTGCATGGATTATCATCTCCCAAGGTTACGATCTCTCCTCATTGTACCCGAGGAATAGTCGGTTTTTCAAGCATTAACGGTTTCACGCATTACAGAACAACATTATGACCATAGAAACGTACCGTACGAATGCCCAAATCCGCTTTTATACCTGATTTCGGGACACGCGCCTAAACCCACTGTGCGTTTGTAACATACAGTAGAGTATCAACCTGCAAAGGAATGTGATCTCATGCCTGGACACTACTATCATCGGAGGCCGCTACAGCGTTCCCTTTCCGATCCGTATAGTTCATCTCCTTATCCCGGACTCGATCCATACAACGAGGTTCCGCAAGCCGGTTCTTCCGGGCTGGTTCCTTACGAGGCGCCAGCGAGTATTACGGATTCTGCCGTGGTCACACCAGACCCGGTTCCAGCCAAAGGAGGACTGCTTGGGGGGCTTGGCAACCTCGGTAATCTCAACGAAATCAAAGGCTTCATTGACCGTATGGGTGGCATTGATGGAATTGTTGCTACGGTCGGCAAGGTGCAAAAGGTTATGTCTAGTGTGCAGCAATTTGCTCCAATGGCGAAGCTGATTATGGGCTCGCTCCCAGCATTCGGCAAATCCGCGAGCAAAAATTCTGCCACCGATATCACCGAGGAATTGGATGAATACACACCACCACGCCCACGCCGGAAAAAGACGCAGCGCAAAAGCACCACTACCCCGCGCAGACGTCCGCGCAAGCGCAAAAGAAAGTAGATTATACTATTTGAACCAGCCTCGGCGCATAAACCAGACCACCATTGCAACACTCAACAAAAACATGAAGAACAGTACGCCAAAATATCCATATTTCCAGGTCAACTCGGGCATATTCGAAAAATTCATACCATAAATTCCTGCAATCAGCGTCAAGGGCATAAAGACGGTCGTAATTACGGTCAGCGTCTTCATAATTGAATTCATGCGATTGGAATTGAGCGATATATAACTGTCCCTCAGGTCGGCTGTCATCTCGCGGTCGGCCTCCAGCATGTCTGTCAGCTTCAATAAATGATCATATATATCGGTAAAATAAGCCATATGATCTCCTTGGCCCTGCACATGCTGCGAATTCAAAACTCGGTACATCAGATCACGCATAGGCACGATGGTACGGCGTAGCTTGAGCAGCCTGCCACGCAGGTCAAACACCTGCTTCATTAATTCCTCTACGGATTCGCGACCGCCCAAGCCCTCCAGCTCGGCCAATTCATCCTCAATCATAAAAAGGCTGGGAAAATAGTTATCTACCAGCTTGTCCATCACCGTGTAGGCTGCAGACAGCGGCCCTCGCGACCATATTTTACGTTCATTCGCATGCTGGACAATCCGCTCCCAGGCTTGATCCAGCTCCTCTAACTCATGATGGTGATATGTAACCAAAAAACGACTGCTAATAAACATATCCACTTCTTCCGCAGCTAACGTATCTACATCAAGCGCATGCACGACCAGAAACTGCACATCCTCGTAATAATCCAATTTGGGACGTTGCAGAACATGCATACAATCCTCCACAGCCAATGGGTGAAAATGAAAATAACTCGTCAGCAGCTCCGTCTCTCGATCTGTAGGCTCGCTAAAATCTACCCACATCCATATGTAATCCTCCATGACGATCTGATCCAATGGTTTTCCCACTGTTACCTGATGATCATGACCTATAGTCAATGTACGTATCACCGTACGTCCCCCTCGCTTACACTTCGCGTCTGTTATGTTATTTATATTTTATATAAGCCAATTAACATTATACCAATCTCAAGTCCTGTATTCCTTTTAATAAAGAAAAGGATATCTCCGGGCCAACATACCTCCCAAGATATCCTTATAAAATAATCAATTCATTATAAATTAAATCTTTTTTACAAATCCTGTGCTTGTCGCTTCATATCCTAATCGGCGATAAAAATGATGAGCATCCTGTCGCTCACTTCGATTACCACTGTTCAAAGCAATGGCAACCAACCCGTTCTCTTTAGCCCAAGCTTCCGCTTCCTCATTTAACGCCTTCCCGATGCCTTTATTACGATGTTTTGAATCCATCACAAAAACGACGATACGCGCGTAATCTTCATTTCTTTCATAAAAGATATCAGCATGTAGTCCAACCATCCCAACGACTTCCCCTTCATCTTCAGCCACCAGAGTATGGTAGTTAGGGTCAGAAGCGATACGATCATATCTCATCTTCATATCTTCTACAGTCGTAGGATAACCAAGCTCCTCCATCAGATAAGCCAAAGCCGGAATATCCTCATGATGAGCAGTCCTTATCTTCAAAGCAATCCCTCCACTTATGAAAAGAAACATCAAAAATGAAAAATCACTCGCGCCCTCTTCCCCTGCACCCACTCATTCAAAAGTGAGGCAGGCTCTTTGCACGAAAAGGGACTACTCAGCGAGCAGTAGCGTAGCGGTCCATTTGAATCTGTAGAAGCGGCAGCGTTCGCCTTTGCCTCTGAATTTTCACCTTATAAGGTCCTATACAATCCAAAAATTCAGGGGCAACAGCGATCGAAAGATCAAATGGATCGCGGAGCGTCTTACAACGAGATCCCCGCCTACAAACACAAACCCTGCCTCACTTTTAATCCTCTTACAATACCTTCTCCAAGAAACTAATAGTCCGCTCGTTTTTTGGATTACCAAATACCTCTTGTGGCGTTCCTTCTTCTACGATGTAACCACCGTCCATAAACACAACACGGTCGCTTACTTCGCGTGCAAAACCCATCTCATGCGTTACGATCATCATCGTCATGCCTTCACGCGCCAGATCTTTCATTACGCCCAGCACTTCGCCTACCATTTCAGGATCGAGCGCCGAGGTAGGCTCGTCGAACAGCATAATGTCTGGGTTCATTGCCAGCGCACGTGCAATCGCCACACGCTGCTTCTGACCGCCGGAAAGCTGTCCTGGCAGTGCATTTGCCTTATCGGCCAAACCTACACGATCCAGCAGCTTCATAGCCGTTTCCCGGGCCTCTGCCTTGGACTGTTTCCCCAGTTCAGTCGGCGCGAACATAATGTTCTTGAGCACGGTCATATGCGGAAACAGATTAAAGTGTTGAAATACCATACCTATATTTTCACGGACTTTGTTAATGTCCACGTTTTTGTCACTCAAGTTGTAGTCATCGACAATGACCTCACCTGCGGTAATTTCTTCAAGCATGTTCATACAACGCAAAAACGTACTTTTCCCCGAACCAGAGGGGCCAATGACACACACAACCTCGCCTTCACGTACTTGCATATCGATGCCCTTTAATACTTGATTACTACCATAGCTTTTTTTCAGGTTTTTAACGATAATTTTACCCACGGCGAACTCTCCCTTCGAGACGGTTGGAAATTTTGGTCAGAACTGTAATGACGATAAGATACATCACCGCTACTACCAGCCAAATATCAAAGGATTGGAATGTCCGCGCAATAATGATCTTACCCGATTGGGTCAACTCGACCAGACCGATAACAGACAAAATGGACGTATCCTTCAACGTAATAACCAACTGATTGATAAACGACGGGATCATGATTTTCACAGCTTGTGGCAAAATGATTTTAAGCATAGCCGTCCGATAGGGTAGACCAAGCGAACGAGCTGCTTCCATTTGTCCCGGATCAATGGACTGAATACCACCACGGATAATCTCAGTTACATACGCACCCGCATTCAGGGATAATGTCAGTACAGCCGCGACAAAAAGCGGCATTTTGAAATCCAGTGCCTGTGGAATACCAAAGTAAATAAAGAAAGCAAGCACGATCAGCGGAATACCGCGGAATATATCGACGAATACAGTTGCAATACCACGGAACACCTTGTTATGGCTTACTTTCATAAAGCCAAACACCAACCCTAGGATAAAGGCTACGAGTAAAGATACAAGTGTGTACAGCAACGTATTTCCCATACCCTTAATCAGCGAAGGCAGCGAAGCGGAAATCAGTCCCCAGCGGCTGGTCTCTACAGGCGCCACACCTTTGCCCGATTCGCCAAGATATTTGGCCAAAATTTTATCGTATTCCCCGCTATTGCGCAGATTAACAAGCCCTGCATTAAATTTCTCCAGCAACTCCTGGTTCTTGCCTTGGTTAACAGCAAACCCGTAAGAAGCACCTTTTTCCTTATCTGTTACCAACTTAAGGCCGTTATTTTGGTTTACACCGTATGCCAGTACCGGATAGTCATCAAAGCAGGCAACCGAATTACCTGTTTTAACTTCATCATACATTTGAGAAGAATCATCGAACGGAACTGTAGTAAAGCCGTATTTGGCCTTAATCGATTCTGCGAATGTGTAACCTTCCGTTCCTGTTTTGACAGCGACACGCTGTCCTTTCAAGTCCTCATAGCGTTTAACCGTATCATTATCCTTGCGGACCGCCATGACGACGCCTGAATCAAAATAAGGCTCGGAAAAATCAAATTTCCGCTTACGTTCATCGGTAATACTCATCCCGGCAATGACACCATCCACTTGATTCGTTTCAAGGGCCTGCACTGCCGCGTTAAAGCCAAGAGGCTTAATCGTATATTCAAAATTCTGATCCTTGGCAATAGCTGCCAGCAAATCCATGTCGATTCCGACAAATTTACCATTTACATCTTCAAACTCAAAAGGCGCGAACGTTGTATCCGTGCCGATATCATACTTTGTTTTATTTTCTGCATGTGCCACTACACCGAAATTACCGGCCAGGGCAACCACAAAAAACAAACAAATCATGAGTGCTATTAGTTTTCTAGATTTTTGCATAATTTCCTCCAGTCAGTTGAACGGTTCAAAGTTTTCTGTTTATTCTACAGGAGTTATTAAAAATTGACTACTTTGATGTCAGGTATTTTTGAAAAACGTTTCATGGAACTATCTGGATGTGTAAACTTTGAAGAAAGTTTTGCCCCAGAATGCCAATAAGCCCCTGCCGCAAAAAGCGGACGGAAGCTTATTGTGTATTCTATAGTGTGTACCTATTTTTCAAGAAATAATAATGAACTAGAAAAGAATTTTGAAAATCAATCCAGATAACAGCGCAGCAATCGGTATCGTTATAACCCAAGTAATAATAATTCGACCGGCCAGCGACCAACGCACAGCGGAAAAACGCTTCGCAGAACCCACACCCAAAATAGCCGAAGTAATGGCATGAGTGGTACTTACGGGCAAATGAAGCAATGTAGCTGTGAAAATAACAGAGGCTCCCGAAATGTCGGCTGCGAATCCGTTAATTGGCTCGATTTTAAAAATCTTGGTTCCCATCGTCTTGATGATTTTCCAGCCCCCGATAGATGTACCCAGCGCCATAGCTGTTGCGGCTGAAATTTTTACCCACATGGGTACTTCCAAATGGTCCTGATACCCCGCCGAAACGAGTGCGAATGTAATAATCCCCATCGCCTTTTGAGCATCATTCGTACCATGCGTGAACGACTGAAGCGCTGCCGTAATGACCTGCATTGTACGAAACCCTTTGTTTACCGTATGCGGACTACGACGAGCGAAGATGTATTTTAAAATTATCATCACGATGTAACCGACAACAAAAGCAATCAACGGGGAGAAAATAAGTCCTTCGACAATCCCGATGAAGCCGCTCCAGTTCAATTTATCCGATCCCGCACCTACATACACCGCTCCAGCCAATGCACCAATTAGTGCATGAGAAGAAGATGAAGGAATACCGAACCACCAGGTTAAGAGGTTCCAGATAATCGCAGCGATCAGCGTCGCAATGACGATATCAATTCCATTCGTAAGCTTGGTTGGATCAGCGACACTTCCACCAATGGTCTTCGCAACGCCTGTAAACAATATTGCCCCGAGAAAGTTCATGACCGCAGCCATAATAATCGCACGTCGCGGGGTCAATGCACGGGTCGATACCGAAGTTGCAATCGCGTTCGCCGTATCATGAAAACCATTAATAAAATCAAATGCCAGAGCAAGAAAAATAACAATACCCAATACCAGTAAACTTGTATCCATGTAAAAGGACTCCCTTACGAGTTACGCATAATGATGGATTCCAGCATATTTGCAACATCCTCGCATGAATCCGTTGTCGTTTCAAGGCGTTCGTACAATTCTTTGCGTTTAATCAGTTCAATAGGGTCAGTTACAGTTGCAAACAGGTTTTTGATGCAAATACGCAATAATTCATCCCCCTGATTTTCCAAATCATTCAGGCGAATAGTGTATTCACGAATGGCCAGCAATTTTTTCTGTGAAAGCAAATGTACAGCTTTCTGAATTTCGTAAGCTGATTGACGCAAAATATCAGCGAACTGCACAATATACTCGTCCGGCTCCGTAATGTTGTACATATAAAAACGAGAAGCCGTCGCTTCAAGACCGTCCAACACATCATCCATGGTTGTTGTCAGTTCCATGATGTCATCGCGTTCCAACGGCGTAATGAAGGTCTTGTTCAGCTCAGTAATAATCGTGTGTGTGTAATCATCACACTTATTTTCATACTTCTTCATTTCATTTGTAAACAAAGTCACATCCTGAAGATTTGAAGTATGTTGGGCAAAATAATCGGCTGCTTGCACGATCGTATCTGCCATATTTTCCAACGTCTCGAAGAATATATCCTTTTTCTTCAATCTCATAACGATTACCCCTTTACGAAAATATCCGCAACCTGTTTCGACTGCAATAGACAACCTTTGCTATCTTATCACACTCATCAATGTTTTTGTAATGTTTGTAAAAGCAAATTTCATGACATACGTATACAGTGCCCGACATGGAAGGTCATTATCCGACAATTTCTTCCTAAAAAGGTGTATTTCGTTTTCTAATTTGCTGCTATGGTTACATGTTCCTTCAGTGAAGTATCTGCAGGTACCACATGTATATAGGATGTACCTGGCGTTAACGGGATTTCAACCCCATTTTTCATAAAACGAATCGCATCGCCTGGTGTATGCCGCCACTCAGCCTGTATTAACTGTCCTTGTTGAAACACCATGGCCTCTCCACTGCCGTCGAGCTCAACACTTAATCTGCCTACATCATCCAACGTTTGATGTCTAGCGCTCATTACAATAACATTGGCTGCTGAGAGCTGTTGGTTATTATTTTGATCCACATGTGACTTTTCGTTCACAAAACGCTTATATTGTTGATTCGCTGGATCATAGGTATAAGATACCCGATAGCTTTTAAGCAAAAACCGAATTTGCAAAGATGCTGCAGTCTCGTCCACCATAACTGGGGTTTCACCGGATTTAAGGTAAGAATATACTGGAACGTCCGTCTGCTTGGCATACCCTTTACTATCGCTTCCTTTGCGCAGTCTGTTCACGTCTGTGTATAAATTATGTGGAGGACGACGATCTTTGCTTCGCCAGAAGTAAGCCCCTCCATTTGAAATCTCATCCAGATGTTCCTTCCGCTGCTGCTGTAAAATCGCATAGGCATCTGTGCTTCCCCCTGCGTGTATCGGCAACGCACCATAGGTTTCGCCCAGCTCAATCAAATACGGTCGAATGCTACGGACCGGCCCGATCTTTACATCTCCACCATGACTTTGGAAAAAAGCGACCAGACGGGTAATCCCGCCTTCTGCAAGAACTTCATATACCATGTCTGCCTGGCTAAGTCCTGCCTGTGGACGTGCAGCCGGAGCATTGTTAATCATGACAGCGAGCGGCCGCTCCAAAACAGGCTGCTCCACCGGAAGACCGGTAAGCGGAGCTGTAAATGCCGGAATAGACTGCTCCTTCGGCGGTTCAAGTGCCTCCTTCTCTGTTACTTGCTTGGTCGGTTGGGGAACGGATTCAGATTCACCCGTATTGGACATAGCAGTACAAGACATCAGCGTCATGCATAACAGAGCTGAGGCCATCACACGCAACCAATGATTTCGTTGGGAAATGGGCCCGGACAAGTTCATCCCTCCACTTAGTTATTTTTCTCATTATAAGCTTTATTTCCTGTTTTTGTCTTGATTGAAGCGTAACCACTCATAGAATACTTATCTAAAGACATTAAAATTTAAAAAATATTCAGACTTTGTGATTTTTATCACAAATAACTGTAACTGAACCTACTACAATAAAGGTGTAGCAAAGATGATCATCCCAACAAAATGAAATACAACCAACATTATAGATTAAGAAAGAGGAGTGGTTTGAATGTTTAACAGCTGGTTACGTGAAAACAAAGTCGCAATGTGGTTGCTGACTGTAGTACGGGTTTATCTAGGTTATGAATGGATGACCCACGGACTTGAAAAGCTGACAGGTGGATTCGATGCAGGCGGATTTATCTCGGGGGCCATTGCTAAAACAGGTGGAGACCATCCCGCTGTACAAGGCTGGTGGGGATCGTTCCTGGAAGCCTTTGCCCTGCCGAATGTAGGTTTGTTCAACGTCCTGATCCCATTGGGTGAGTTCTTGGTCGGGGTTGGCCTGCTTCTCGGTACATTGACTACGCTGGCTGCTTTGATGGCTATGGTTATGAACTTCTCGTTCCTGTTCTCGGGTACAGTAAGCACCAATGCAATCTACCTGCTGTTTGAAATCTTCCTTGTAGTTGCTGGTGCAAATGCCGGAAGAATTGGCTTTGACCGTTGGGTATTGCCCTTCCTGCGTGGACTGTTTCGTAAAAATAAAGATACCTTTCCAGTGGACCCTAGTCGAAAAATAGCTTAAACATCCCCAAAATAACCGTTATCCTCCGGGATAATGGTTATTTTTTTGCGCTGTTATGCTCACGATACACGTGCCTTCTAATTAATCGAAGACGAAAATACACAAAAGAACTTCCATTCCCACACACCATGTGGATTCGGAAGTTCTTTTTTTACATTTACGTATCACTTTCTTGACCAAAAGCCCAACAATTGAGACTTAACGAGCCAAGGACATACGATTGAAAAAGCTTACGCGCGGAGCGCTCATGATCCGCAGCCCCCATCGCATAAAACAAAGGTGAAAAATGCTCTATTCCATAAGAAGGTACCGCCTGTTTGGCATATGGAGCCTTCTTGTCATATTGGAATAGGTGACGCAAATTCCAGTCTTGAAGCTGCTGTGCAATCCAGTCATCATATTGAACGGCCCAATCGGCTGGCTCACTCGTCTGCTTGAGTGTCCGCAAGTTGTGGACCAATCCACCGCTACCGATAATCAAAATCCCTTGTTCTCGCAACGGCGCCAGCATCCGCCCAATCTCGTATTGCTCCTGGGGAGCGCGCCGAGAATCAATGGATAAGGGTACGACCGGTATGTCTGCATCAGGATATATATGCCGCAAAACCACCCATGCTCCATGATCCAGTCCTCGGTTCCGAACCGGCTGGTGGAACAGGTTATGCTGACTGAACAGATGCTCTATCTCCTCATACAGCTTTGGATCGCCTGGTGCAGGGTAATCAATTGAGTACATTTCTTCGGGAAAGCCATAGAAATCGTGCAACGCTGCATGCTGATCATCCGCGCCAATACATTGATCGGGGCTATCCCAATGCGCGGAAAAAATGACAATTCCATTGGGTCGGGGCAGGCTCGCGCCCAGCTTTGCAAGAAAGCTGGTATATGCGTTATTTTCTACAGCCAGTGTCGGTGAACCATGCGCAACAAAAATTGAGGGTAATGTCATCGCTGCCAACCTCCACACGCCAGTATAGTGTTACTCTTCCATTTTACTCCGGCGGAGGCGCAATTTCCAATACAATCCGTTACACACTGAAATCAGATCATCCAGTGCTGCCAATCCCGTTGAATATTTTCCTGTTCATCCAGCCATTCAAGTGTTCGATCAATCAGCCGTTGCCGCTCTTTACCTGACGAGAAAGTGTGATCTCCCTGGAAAATAATCTCTTTATCACAGCGCCCCTCTGGACGCATCCAGAATATCTTTTGAAACAGAAATGCATAATCCACAGGAATAATATCATCCGAGGTGCCATGAACAACGAGCACATCTCCGTTAAATTTAACGGCCTCCTGGAACGGCTGAAATTGAGCTAACGACTCAAAATAAGCAGGCGTAAACTTATAGCCCAAATAGTCGGCATGACCGGTTTTAACAGACTCATCGTACACGCTTCGCTCCGTAATTTTGACGATGTCGTTGAACGGATAGCCCACTGCGGACCAAAGAACCAGATTTTGTACTCTCTTGTCCCGTACGGCTGTGAGAAGGGCTACCGCGCCCCCCAGACTGTGACCAATCAGCGTCACCTTGGTCGGGTCAATGTCCGCGCAATTGACGGCGTAATCCAACACGGTACGTGTCTGATTAATCATGGACTCTAACCCCTGCTTGCCATATTCCCCCGTGCTTTCTCCACAACCGGCAAAATCAAAGCGCAGGACAAAGTATCCCCCTTCCGCCAGTTCACGCGCAGTCTTGACGAATAATCGATCTACTCCGATACGATTGCCTACAAAACCGTGACATATAACAACGAGAGGAACCCTTCTCTGACGATCTCCCTCATTTGTACGGTTTGGATAATGAATTGTTGCTGCCAGTTCTTCATGTTCAAAGCGAATTCCAATTTGCCGTTCCATCCTGATTCCCCCTGTTTCAAGCTTCACTACACATTTATGAATTCAAACTCATATCGTAACGTGGAATATCCATTCAGGATATTCATTCACTTTAATTCCGATAAGTTTAATAAGATTTTATAGTAAAGTCAGTCTATCATCGCCCTGCTTCCTTGTCAACCGGTCAGTTCACATCGTTAAAAAAGTAAACAAATAGCGCTCCCCGATGCGATTACGGAGAACGCTATACTACACTTATTAGAGTGAATCCACTACATTAAAGTAGACATTCGTTATTCGTAGCTGTTCCTAAACATTTGGTGGGTCTCCGTTCGTCCCTCCCACTCCAGCTTACAAGAGGCGCCGTTATGTTCATCCTCATGCCACAGGCTGCGGTAGTTCTGTGCACCTAGTTCACCCGCAAATTCTGTATCCTCAGCCACTTCGATATCCTCCAGTATACGGTACGTTGGAGATGATCCTTGAACGCTCCGGTGACTCACATTTGTAGACGAGGCCACCCCGCTATTCCCGTTCGAAGCGTTTGCCAGTCGTTTTTGGACTGAATAATCTGCCTGGTTCTCCAGTTTCATGATGCCACACCCTCTTAACGTTTATATTCAGGTTGCTCTATGTGCTCACCCTGTATCCAGTTTGAGGAGAATGCAGCGGTAATATACATTTTATAGATAAAGTCTTTTGCCATCCGACGCTTCCTCACGTATACTGTCTTTGTTACGAAATGGCGGTTCCATCAGCCTGGGATACGCTCATAAAGCAGGAGGAAGAAATGAATAAAGCAAAAAATTATACGCTTATTGCATGGATTGCCTTGTCTATGTTTTTCTTGACACAGGCAATTATCGGATGGTTTGTCACCTTTACAGGTGGGGATATCAAACCCTTTGAAAAAATCAGCCTATCCACCCTTATCATCATCGCTGCAGGAGCCATTCTACTCGTTGAAGCTCTGATGAATTTTATGGACCGTCCCGAAGAAGGCGAGGAGACACAACAGCCAGACCCTGCCCCTGCAAAGCCCCAGATGAATCTTAAATCCATCTTGATGTATGTTGTGTTAGTTGTCGTGATTCTTGTCGCCGGACTGGCGCTGCGCAGTGTACTGCCAGTATTCAGAATCTCACCTTGGGTGAATTTAATTCTCGCCGCCATTGGATTTATTGGACTCAAACCGATTTTTCTCCGTAAAAAACGTTCATAGCCCGCAATTCTCATTATATGGAGCTGCCTCATTTTGGATCGCAGCAGCTCCTTTTCATTTCGATCAGGCAACCGACTTACAGCATGGGTGTGCGCCAAAAAGCCGTATTCCTGGCCTGCAAGAAGCTGCATGGGGGAATACGGCTTGATATACTTTAGAACTTATTTGGAAAATAGTTGTTCTGCATTATCCAGAGCAATTTTATGTCCCGTCGCGGAATAGTCCAGCCAAGGCTGTCCGTCCAACATGTAGACATGCCCTTGCTTCACCGCCTTGAGACCTTGCCATACTGTATTTCCTTCCAGCTGCTTGTATACCTTTTGGGCATCCGCGCCTTTACTGATGATAACAAGGATCGCATCAGCATCATAATCCGGTAAAACCTCTTGGGAAACAACCTGATAAGCCTTGCTGATCTTTTCTACACCTTTGGCTGGCTTCAAGCCCAAGTCCTGATACAACAGCGGTCCCACCGGACGCTTCATCCCCATAACACGGACCTCTTTCGCCGTCACACGTACAGCCATAACCGTTCCGTCCCCAATTTTTGAATGAATCAGCTTTTTGACTCGTTCCTTCTGTGTATCATAGTCTTTTAGAAATGCGTCTGCCTGTGCTTCATGTTTGACCATAACGGCTATTTTTTTTAATTGATCCTTCCATGTGCCTTCATCCAGATCAAAAACTTCGGTCGGCGCAATTTTTTCAAATTTGGCCACATCGGTTCCCGAATATTTTTTGTCCAAGAAAATATGATCAGGTTGAAGCTCCAGTACCGCTTCCATATCCGGGTCTGTGACAACACCTAGCTTACGGGTATTTTGAAGACGATCTTTTACATGGGGCAGAAAATCCTTCACATCTCCGCCAATAACCGAACCAGCCGGAGTAATGCCCAATGCCAGCAGGTTGTTCGTCAAATGAATAGACATCGAAGCAATACGCGAATCCGCACTAATGGTTGTCTGCGCATTGCCAGCCGCTTTCGTATCGGTAGCCTGCTTGTCGGCTGCTTGTCCGCAAGCGGACAACATGATCATGCATACAACAAGAGTTGTGACTATCCATGAACGTTTAAAACCTGAACCCTCAAATTTGTGCTTTCTCATGATTACTCTCTCCTATGCCACAGAAACTCTACATTATAATGATCAATATAGAAGGCTTCTACTTAGTTATTAATTTCAGCGGGTTGTATCATTTGTACCATATGATTTCATATGTACCTATTCCTTCTGTCATTTTGTTCGGGACAGCAGGAATAAAAAATACGGAGCTCCTACCACAGCAACCACCACACCTGCGGGAATCGCATTCGGCTGAAACACCGAACGCCCAATCGTGTCAGCGGTGACCAGAATGACGACCCCGACCAAACAAGCTACTGGCAGCAAATGCTGGTACATCGGCCCAACCAGACGGCGAGCCAGATGAGGTGCAATCAGCCCAATAAAACCGATGCCCCCGGCCATGGATACGCTGGCACTCGATAGAGCCACGGCTACGCCCAGCAGTAATAGGCGCTGGCGCTTCACACTTGTGCCGATTCCAGCTGCGGTCTCGTCGCCCAACGACAGGTTGTTCAGACTACGCGTCTGCGACAGAACGTAGGGTAAAACAATGATTATCCAGGGCAGCAAAGCCGCTGCATGTATCCAGTCCCGGCCCCAAACGCTGCCAGCCAACCAACGTGCAGTAAATGCGTACGTATCCTCATCCAACCGCAACGACCAATACAGCGTTATGGCGCTAAGACCCGAGGCTACACCGATGCCGGACAAAATCAGACGCACGGGCACGATTCCTCTGTTGCGGCTATAGGACAACAAAACAATCAGCACGGCCGCAATGACACCTCCTGCAAAGGTAAACAAGGGGATCAGAACGGCGGCTGATCCGTCCAGATCGCGAAAAAAGCTAACGAACATTACCAGCCCCAACGCTGCCCCTGCGTGAAGTCCCAGAACTCCGGGATCAGCGAGTGCGTTCCGTGACAAGCCTTGCATGACCGCCCCGGCTGCGCCTAGTCCCGCTCCAGCCAGCACCGTTACAACGATACGAGGCAAACGATACTCGAACAGAACAATATGATCACGTCCACTGCCACCGCCAAACAACGTATCCAGCACGCGTAGCGGTGGAATACGAATGGTTCCGGTATTCAAACCCAGAACAATGACAACAAAGCTGATTCCCGCCAATACCAAACAGACGAGCCAAGCCTTTGTCGTTCTTGTATCCCCGGTCCCTAAAGAGCGACTCACTACAAATCCCTCCTTTCCTTACGGGCGAGAAAGAGGAAAAAGGGCACTCCGATAAAAGACACCATAATTCCGATAGCTAGCTCCTCCGGCGGATTCGCCATTCTCGCTCCCAAATCAGCCAGCACCAGCAGCACGGCTCCCAATAACGCAGACAACGGTACAATCTGGCGATAATCCACACCGATCAGCTTGCGAGCAATATGTGGGATAACCAAACCTACAAAGCCGATGGCCCCGGCAGCCGATACGGACAGTCCCGCCAGTACCACCACGGTCAGCAGACCCAAAAGTCGGATACGCCTGAGATTTAACCCAAGGTTTAACGCCACCTCATCGCCCATCGAAATCAGCGAAATGGAACGTGCCAGCCCCATAGACCAGGCGATCACCATAAGTAAAATCGGTGCAAGAATCTCAAGCTGCGACCATTTAATCCCGGCTACACCACCCGCATACCAGAAGGCTAAATCCTGACTTAGATCAAAATAAATCGCAATCCCCGAAGTCATGGAACCTAACAAGGCAGCCGTCACAGCTCCAGACACCGTCAATCTCATAGGTGTCAATCCTCCCGGTGCAGATGCTCCCAGACCAAATACTAGTAAGGTACTCATCAGCGCCCCCAGGAACGACAATACAATTAACGTCCCATAAGGTAGATTGGGGAAAAAGGCAAAACTCACAGCAACTACAAACATCGCTCCTGCGTTAATGCCCAGCACACCTGTATCTCCCAGCGGGTTGCGTGTAATACCCTGAATCAGAGAGCCTGCCACCGCCAGCGCAGCTCCAATAACAGCTGCACCCAGTACACGCGGTAATCTCAGCTCGTGAATGATCTGATGTGTCATTAGCGAACGATCATAGTGAAATACTGCCGACCACACGGTGCCTACGGTCAAGTCCTTGGCTCCAAAAGAAATGGCGGCGAATATGGCCAAAGCCAACAATACAGCCGAAGCTGTGAACAACAACGCCTGCCGAATCCTACCCGCTCGAAGAACTGGAGGTGCTGTTATGACTACTTTAGGAACTTCCCTCTCTGTCAGATCTGTATGTTTGTCCATGCTGTCTTTAGACTGCATTTGGTGAGGTCACTCCCTCCGTACCTGAAAATCATCACATCTCTCATAACGATAATGATAATTATTATCAACTTGATACATAATAGCATGTTTCTATGACATTGCAAGCCAAAAACTGTTCCCCTTAGAAGGAACAGTTTTTGAATATATCTATATGATTTACTACACAGGTGACTCCAAACGGTACTCTCTTTAGTACGTAGGCCAGCCTGCCGAATCCCATTTCAAATCACTAATCAGAAGCTTTGGATTTCCACCATCAGTGGCATCATAGGCATGACGTGCAATCACACTGTTGTTATAGACAGATTGTCCACCCGGTCCCTTCCAACGGTCATTCCCCGCATCCAGTATCGTTCCACCGCCATCCATCAAGCTTTTTCCGCTCTTGTCCACATACGGTCCGGTAATACTAGTAGAGCGACCGTAAATAATCTTATAATTACTGTCCACGCCTTTGCAGCAGTTATCAATGGAAGCAAATAGATAATAATAGCCGTCGCGGTATGTAACATGTGGCGCTTCCAAACCACCAGCCGTACGCTTGGCGATAGAATAGATCTGGCCCGTAGGCTTCATCGTATTTTTGTCCAGTCGAGTCACTTTCAAGCCTGAATTCCATGAACCAAAGGAAAGCCACGGGTTACCAGAAGCGTCAATGACGAGATTCGGGTCAATAGCATTGTAATCGTTAGCATCCGTCGTACGCAGCACTAGTCCATCATCTCTCCAGCTCCCCGCGCCAATACTCGTTGCGGAGGCTAGTCCGATAGCCGAGGTCCGGGCACCAAAAGTAGAAATGGAATAGTACAGCCATACCCGTCCATTATACTTTTGAGCATCCGGTGCCCATACATCGTTAGGCTTTTGCTTAGGTACATACGATTTCCACCATGATGGCGGCGACAGGAATATTTGCGGCAATCTGTAAAAATTGCGTCCGTCGTCCGATCTTTGAACCTGTATCCCCTGCCCTGTGGAGAAAATATACCATGCGTTGCCTTCCTTCGTAATGGACGGATCATGCACTGCTACATCGCCAGTTAACGCCCAATGCTCTGCGGATGCAGATGGCATCACTGACAGCATTAAAGCAGCCGAGGTTACAGCAGCAAACGCCGTTCGGGTCAATTTACTCTGTACTGATTTTTTCCATGCTTTCAACATTCCTTCGCACCTCCGAATGAGTATCTTATAATGAAATTCAGGTGACACACCTATTACATTAGTGTTTATACTTATGAAGTTACCCATATATTAACCTATCACATTCACCTTTGTAAACGCTTTATTTCAAATAAAAAGAAATTTATAAACTATGCATTATACATAAAAAGGAGCCCGTAGGCTCCTCTTCAAATTAGCATATTAAATAAATTTTCGTTTTTGTTCAGTTCCGTATATTTAAGCCCCTTGCGGTTCATTCGCTCAATTAAAGGAAGATAGTCTTCCTTGTGGAACAGCTCAATGCCGACCAGAGCTGGTCCATTTTCCTTATCATTCTTTTTCGTATATTCAAACCTAGTAATATCGTCGTCCGGTCCAAGCACATCCTGTAGAAACTCACGCAGGGCCCCAGCTCTTTGCGGGAAATTCACCATAAAATAATGCTTCAGTCCTTCATAAATTAGGGACCGTTCCTTAATCTCCTGCATACGATCTATATCGTTGTTACCACCGCTGACGATACAGACAACCGTTTTGCCTTGAATCTGCTCGCGATACAAATCAAGTGCTGCAACAGGCAGTGAACCCGCAGGCTCCACAACAATCGCATTTTCATTATACAACTCCAGAATCGCGGTACATGCTTTGCCTTCCGGTACCTTCACAATATCGTCCAAGGTATGTTTACAAATATCGTATGTCAGCTGACCCACACGCTTCACTGCAGCTCCGTCAACAAACTTGTCTATTTGATCCAGTGTAACCACCTTGTGCAGACGCATCGCTTCCGTCATCGACGCTGCGCCGAGGGGCTCCACGCCAATTACCTTGGTGGACGGACTCACGGTTTTAACATACGTACCTACGCCTGCCGCCAAACCGCCGCCGCCAATCGTTACGAACACATAGTCCATAGGTGTATCTAGGCTCTCCATCACTTCCATCGCAATCGTACCATTGCCCGCAATAATTTTCGGCTGATCGAACGGATGGATGAAGGTCATTGCCTGCTCGCTGCACACCTTCATGGCCTCATCATAAGCATCGTCAAACGTGTCTCCGGTCAGAATGACCTCTACACTGTTACCGCCAAAGCGACGAACCTGCTTCACCTTCTGATTAGGCGTTGTACTCGGCATAAATATTTTACCGTGGATACCAAGTGCGTTACATGAAAAAGCCACACCTTGCGCATGATTCCCCGCACTCGCACACACGATGCCTTTTTCCATTTGCTCAGGAGTCAAGCTGCGGATCATGTTGTAAGCTCCACGGATTTTAAAGGACCGCACGACTTGGAGATCCTCTCTTTTCAGATACACATTACAATTATATTTGGCCGATAGGACCGCATCCCTCTGTAAAGGTGTACGTACAATCACCTCACGCAGCATATGATGCGCTCGTACAATATCCTCCATGCCAACGGCTGACGCCATGGCCGGGTCAGTTTTCTGGGTTTCTGTTGGTTCCATAGGTTCTCCACGCTCCGCCTGAATATTTCTTTCTGTATTTGAAATCTTTCAAATATCATACCACGTTTACCCATAGCTTGTGCAGATGATCGTCATGAAAATGAGAATGAAAATCAATCGAATCTAAAAAAGGCAGACCGGGACAATGCCCGATCAGCCTTTTCTGACGCTGCACATTTCTTGTACTCCATTGCTCTATTTAATACCTTTCCGATTATCCTTTTACTCCGCCTGCCGTCATCCCTTCAATAAAGTAACGCTGGAAGAACAGGAACACGACGAGAATCGGTAAAATAGCCAAAACGGACCCCGCGATCAGCACATCATAATTGTTGCCATATGGCGTCAGCAGACTGGACAGTCCAATTGGCAGTGTCAGCATGTCGTTGGTACGCAATACAATCATCGGCCAGAGGAAGTTATTCCAACTGTTCATCGCCTGCAAAATAGCCATTGCTGCAAATGCAGGCGCCATCAGAGGCATCATAATCCGTACGAAAATGCCATATTCTGAACAGCCGTCAACCCGCGCAGCATCCATGAAGTCCTTGGGAACACCACTCAAATATTGACGGAAGAAAAAGATCGGGATCGGCGCGACGACGAATGGTAGAATTACACCCCATACCGTATTGATCAGCTTCATGCCGATCATTAGCTTGTAGAGCGGCAGCATGATAATTTCTACCGGGATCATCATCACGACCAGCACCAGTGTGAAAATCACATTTTTCAATCTAAAACGGTACATCTCCAGACCATAGCCCACCATCGCGGACAATATCAGACATAACACCGTAAACAAGACGGTAATGACGATACTGTTCCAGTACCATTGAAAATAATCCGTTGTCCCCTGAAAGATGAACGCATAGTTTTTCAGGGACATGATGTCCCATTCCAGCTTAAGATTCAATCCGTAGCGCAACAGCTCCGTCGATGGCTTGAACGAGGCAAGCGTCACAGCAAATAGCGGAAACAGGGCAAATCCGGCAAATAGAATGAACAGGACAACGAGCACTGCGGATAACGGGCCTTTTTGTTTCTGAGCCATCGCTTAATCCTCCTTCCGGAACATGCCGAAAAATTTGAGCTGGATCAGGTTCAGCACTAGTGTAAATACGAGCAATACAATGCCCACCGCAGCTCCGAAGCCCATACTGTTCTGCTCTAGACCTTGGCGATAGAGATAGCCAACAATGGTTAAACCAATATCGTTCGGGGAGTTATTTCCGTTCCACAACATGTAGCTCTCCGTGAACATGGACAACCCCGCATAAATGCTAATCGTAAATACGTAGATCGTTACTGGTTTCAGCATAGGAATCGTAATCCGCCAAAATGAATCGAAACGACTGGCTCCATCAATCTGCGCAGCCTCATACAACTCAGGAGGAATGTTCTGGAGTCCCGACATGTAGTACAACATATTTACGCCCAACCATCTCCACAAGGCCAGCACAATCAACGCTAAAAAGCCGGTGTTTGCATTCATTAGCCATTTGTAAGGTTCCAGACCGAATACCCCCAACAGGGAGTTCATCAGCGAACCATCCAATTCACCGAACATGAGTCGGAAGATCGTTCCTGCTACAACCACCGAGGTTAGTGCAGGTATAAACATCACGGAGCGAAACAACCCTCTGCCCGGCATTTTAGGCGAATTCAGCAATACTGCCAATACCAGCGGCAGAGGAATCAGCACGACTAGTGTAAGCAGCGTATACAGGACGCTATTCAATATCGCCTTTCCAAACGTAGGATTGATTAAGTCCATATAATTTTCCAGTCCAACGTAAGTTGTTATCCCTGGCAGGACTTCCTGAAAGCTCATAATGACCGTCGAGATGACTGGATAGGCAAAAAATAGCGCAAAGGACAGTAAAAATGGAAGGACAAACACATACGGTGCCGTACGGCTGGAATGAATAAAGCGACTCCATCGGCTTCTGGTCGGACGCTGAGGTTGTGGCGGCTGACCTGTCGGTACATTAGCGTTCGTATGAACGGGCGTTGCCATGAATCTCACTCCCTTTCCTGTTGGGGTCTATCTCAGTTCATCTGCCAGCTCATGTAGCACCGTGGCTGGATCTTCGCCATTCTGTAGTGTCCGATAAAGTATTTTATTGCGCACAGCACTGGCAATATCAGGTGTTTTCGGTCCGATATGCACCGCATTGATTTCATCTTTGACTTCGATGAGCGTGTCAAAAATATTCGTTCCGAAATACTCCGTAAATTTATTCTTGGCTTTGGCTTCCGGCATGGTCCACACTTCACTGCGGATGGGATCAAAACCAAGCTGCTTCCAGATCTCCACATTCCCTTGCTTGGATAGCTTGGCAAAGGCTAGAAAGCGCATCGCCAGATCCTGGTGCTCTGATTGGTTCGTGACTACTGTTCCGGTTCCGCCCATACCCGCTGAGCGAAAACCGCCTTTTTCCCACGCTGGCATGGGTCTGATGATAATTTTGCCTTTTAGGTCAGGCATGTAATCCGTAAAACGTCCCATATACCACATCGGCATCCATACCGAAGCGGCCCCACCTTTGTTCATAAATCCGTAGTATTCCTCCATGTGATGCCCGCCGCCCGGTGCGGGAACAGCGATTTTGTCTTTTATCATCTGTTGAAGAAACTCGAGTGTTTTAATATTGGTTTCGTTATCCAACGTTAACTCGCCCTTGTCATCCAGAAAATCTGAATTTTGCTGGGAGATCATCGGCCAATAGCTCCACAGGTCATTCGTTTCTAAGGTCGCCATCGGCTTGCCTGTTTTCGCCAGTACTTGCTTGCCTGCAGCAGCATAGTCTGCCCAGGTGACGATGGAATCCGGGTTTACCCCCGCCTGATCCATAATCTCTTTATTGTAATACATCACTTCGGCCCCAACGTGGAAGTCTATGCCGTAATACTTACCGTCTTTGCCGTAAATCTGTACTCTGGAAGGCACAATGTTTTTGATCTCGGGGTCAATCACCGGATTGAGCGGAACCAGCTGCGGTATTCCTTTGAGAAAATTACCGATCTTGTTCACCTCGATATCCGCGATATCCGGCGCTCCCACCCCCGATTGCAACGCAATCGACAGCTTGCTGTGATGGTTATCATAGGGGAATGTATTCGCTTTCAAATTAATCAGTTCATCAGGGTGCTGTTGGTTCCATTGGTCAGCCATTTGCAGAAAAAACTTCTCATGCAGTTCATTGAACGTCCATAATACAAGTTCTGTTCCCGGCCCATCCTTTTCATCGGTCTTGAAAGAACAGCCTTGCAGCAGTCCAGCCATCAAAACCACCGCCATAAGCATCAAAGCCATGCTTTTTCTTTGCAGTAGCATATCCTTCCCCCTTCGCATGATGAAATCCTAATTCGTAAATGATTGCGCTTTCTTTTATTATTTAACATCAATACAAATTAGTTTACAACAACATTATTTATAAAATATTTATTTTCAATGCAGATTAGCGTCCCCCTTGCATTATAGGGGGAAAATGAATTGTATGAGGTTATGATGATTTTTGCATAAAAAAACGACCCAATTCCAATTGAAACTCGGAATTGGGTCGCGCTTTTTAAATTATTCTTGCGAATGTGCTGCTTCGTCCTTCACTTCTTCTCGAAATGATCTAATACTTTCTTTACGACGATTATTTTTTTCTTCGATCTGCTTACGCTCCTCGTTGCTGATTTCAGAGGAAAATTCGTTTAGATATCCTTCAGCTTCATGCAGGTTCTGCTGTGTGTTCTGAATACTTTGTTGCAAATGTTCAACATTGTCGGCTCGATTATCTGGTTTTGCCATTCGCTTGTCGCCTCCTAATAATGGGTCGCTCAGTAGAGCGCTAATCCGTAGCTTGATCGCTATCGAATCATTTTATGCATTAAAATGCTCCCCAAACCACTTTCCTGCGGCTTCGGCTTCAGTCCGAGTCAATTGATGACCATTGCGTTCCCAATACGCATTCACCTGCGCACCAGCACCTTCCAGTAAAGCTTGCAGCTCACGGGATTCCGTGACCGGAACGATCGGGTCATTTTCACCGGAAGACAGAAATACAGGGATACCGTTTAAATCAGGCAAATTCAGCCCACGCAGCGGCACCATCGCATGATGCAGAATAGCTCCACGCAGCGCTTTTGCATCGTGAAAGAGCATACTGGCCGCTATGTTTGCTCCATTGGAATAGCCAAGAGCCACCACGTTATTACGGTCAAAATCGTATTGCTCTGCAGCTGTATCCACAAATTCGCTCAGTTCTTTGGTGCGAAATACGAGATCCTCAATGTCGAACACTCCTTCTGCCAAACGGCGAAAGAAACGCGGCATCCCATTTTCCAGCACATTTCCTCTCACGCCTAACACAGAAGCTCCCGGTGCTACCATCTCAGCCAAAGGTATCAGGTCTTGTTCGTTCCCGCCTGTACCATGCAACAGCAAAATAACCGGGGCTTGCGGATGAGTTCCTTTACGAAATACGTGTTTCATTTATATTTCCTCCTCAGTTTTCTTTAAATTAAGATTCTTATTTTTAGTATAAATTAATTATAGCCAACTTCGCTACCTTTTACAAACCTAATGAGTATGATTTAAATCTTTTTTTTCTAAAATGATGTATTGTTCCGTTGACATGTATTATAGCTCTATTTTAATATGATATTAGATATTTAGAATATTATCTAAATATCTAAAGGAGGAAATGTATTTTGAACGATGCCTTCAAAGCTTTGGCTGATCCGACCCGGCGTACAATCTTACAGCTTTTAAAGGAGAAAAGTATGAGCGCAGGCGAAGTGGCTGAACATTTTCAAATTAGTAAGCCCAGCATCTCCCACCATCTCAATATCCTGAAGCAGGCTGGGCTGGTACTGGATGAACGACAGGGGCAAAACATTATCTACACCCTGCATACAACGGTTGTGGCGGATGTCATCGGCTGGATGTTCAGTATCGCCCACTCTGATATCCCTGCCAAGAAAAATGTGAATCATATTAAGGATAGGGAGGAATCTAAATGAAATTGCGAACACCTTGGAGCTTGACGGATGTTTTGACGACTTTGATTGCCTTATCACCTGCTATAGGCGCTTTACTGCTGTATAACCGGCTTCCCGATGTGCTGGCCTCTCATTTTAGCTTTGACAATACAGCAGACGGGTATATGAGCAAAGGTGGTTCTATTATCATGCTCGTGCTGTTGGGTCTAGTACCGCTGGTCATTCGATTAGCCCGCTATATGGACCCCAACAGAGCAAATTATGAGAAATTTTCAAAAGCCTATGAAGTTACGCGTATAGGTACTTCTCTGATCCTCGCTATAGCTGGTTGGGGAATGCTGCTGTATAACCTGAACATACGACTGCAAATGAATACTATAATTTTGGGTATAATAGGCCTGCTGCTGATGGTGATGGGTAATTTTCTGACTCAGGTACAGCCGAACTATACCTTCGGTATCCGCACGCCGTGGACTCTGTCTAACCCCGAGGTGTGGCGTAAAACGCACCGTTTCGGCGGACCTATGATGATGCTCGGTGGTGCTTCGGGCTTGGTAGCGGCATGGGTGGATGGAGTGGCTGGGGCGGTCATTTTTCTCACCGGGCTGGTTATATCCGTTATCTCTCCTGTACTCTATTCTTTCTTGTTGTATCGTAAGCTAAACCAGTAAGCAGACAAAGCCAAACTTGAACCTAAAAAAGGAACCTCCCAATCCACGATAAACGTAGAATAGGAGGTTCTTTGTACATTTAATCTTTAATATTAGAACAGCAGCTTATCGGGATGCGTGCCTACACGCTCATCAAGATGAAGACCATTGATTCGTTCAATATCCTCAGCCGTCAATTCAAAGTCGAATAAATCAGCATTTTCGCGAATACGATGCGGGGTTACAGATTTGGGAATCGTCACAATCCCCCGATCCAGATGCCAACGCAAAATAACCTGCGAAGAGGTTTTACCGTATTTGGCAGCAATCTCAACGATGTCCGCTTGCTCGGTTAATTTCCCTTTCATCAGTGGACTCCACGATTCAAGCTGAATCTGGTGCTCCCGGCAGTATTGATGCAGTTCTTGTTGAGTCAGACGAGGGTGAAGCTCCACTTGGTTGATGACAGGAACCATGTTGCTGTCTTTGAGGAGGTCTTCGAGATGGTGAACTTGGAAGTTACTAACTCCGATAGCGCGTACGCTTCCTTCTTCATACAGTCGTTCGAATGCCTTCCAGGTTTCCTTGTACTTATCCTTGCCAGGCCAATGAATGAGATACAGATCAATGATATCCAGACCCAGCCGCTTACGGCTTTCCTCAAAGGCACGCAGTGTTGAATCGTAGCCCTGATCCTGATTCCATAGCTTGGTGGTTACAAACAGATTTTCTCTAGACGTCCCACTATCACGAATGGCTTGTCCAACCAGTTCCTCGTTACCGTAGATCGCCGCTGTATCAATGTGACGGTAACCGACCTCAATAGCTGTTTTGACCGCTTCGTAGACCTCATTGCCTTCCGCCTTGTAAGTACCAAAACCGAGCCAAGGCATCTGAACTCCGTTATTCAGTACAGTTGTATCCGCAATGTTCCCCATGTCTATTCCTCCTGTTCCTGATTATGAATGATCCAACGGGATGATTACAGTTTAGTTGCGTCCTGAAAAGCATTCACTTGAAGTGGAGCAGCCAACAATTCTTTAGCCGCGGCAACAAATGCCTGGAAATGGGCAGAATTATTATGGAAATCTACAGCAGCAGCATCTTTCCATTCTTCAACCATCGTAAATGCGTTGGGATCATTCAGATCCTGCATTAACGTGTAGCGTACATTGCCTTCTTCAGCTTGGGATGCGCTGATCAGCCCTTGGGTTTGTTGCAGAAAAGCCTCTCTTTTTTCAGGTAAAACTTTCATATCGGCATGAATAACAATCATATTATGTTCCTCCTCGTATTATGTAACTATTTCTATTATAGACCATTCTTTCGAAAGAATAAAAGTGCGAGCGTTTCTGTAATACAGTAAAATAGATCGTATGGGGGAGAAGATCAGCAGATCCGTTCCTCCTATATTTTGTTTAACGGCGGTGAAGGCATGTGCGTTTTCAGACAAAACTAATGGTATTTATATCCCTTTTAGTACTGGTAGTTACCGGGCTGTTGGGATTATCCTTTCGATATATGATCACCTCCGCTCTATATGATGAAATCGGAGAAAGGGCGCTCACCGTCGCCAATACCCTCGCCGTAGATGCACAGGTCAGAGACGCTCTGGAGCAGACTGAGACGACGCAATTGCGTTCGCGTATCAACGAGGTTATAAAACCTGTCCAAGCCAGCAGCGGCGCTGATTTTATTACTATTGCTGATCGTCATCTCATCCGGCAGTGGCATGTAAACCCGGAGCGCATCGGCACGCCTATGATAGACCCCATGAATGATAAGGTACTGCAAGGGCAGTCCTTTATCACTGAATCGACGGGCTCTCTCGGAGCGTCAATACGCGCCAAAACAGCCGTTTATGATACGCAAGGTAAGGCCATCGGGCTCGTCTCTGTAGGTTTTTTAATGACAGATGTGCAGCAAAATATTCGTACATACACATATGCATGGCTCTGGTTTATGGTGGGCGCGCTGATGATCGGCATATTGGGAAGCCTGGTTATAGCGCAACGGGTACGCCGCGCACTGCATGGACTGGAGCCAGTGGAGATCGGACGGTTGTACCAGGAAAAGCAAGCTATTATTGAGTCCATCGGCGAAGGAATTATCGCGGTGAATAGTAACGGACAAATCACACTTGCCAATCCACAGGCAGCTCGCTTGATCGGACTCCCTCCGGAAACCTCTATCTACGGATGCGAACTTCGTCACTTGACTGGTGTTCCGGATCTACTGATTGATATGCTTGTTGCCGATTACACAGTAGAGCATTCAACGATGGGGCCAGATCAGGGACAGTACATATGGAATAAGGAAATTGAGGTCCAGCAGCGAATTGTAGTCGTCAGCCGTGTGCCGATCCAGGATCGTTCCGGTCGCATCATGGGCACGGTTGCCAGTCTGCGTGACAAGACTGAACTGCTCCACATGACACAACAGTTGACAGAGGTCAAAGATTACGCGGAAGTACTGCGATCACAAACACACGAATACGCCAATCGGCTGTATCTCATATCCGGCCTGATTCAGTTGGAGTGTTATGACGAAGCGGTGGACTTTATCACCCAGGAATCAGAGGAATATCGTGTACACAGGCCGATTGGCACAGCTCTCCTCACCGATTCAATCATCGCCAGCCTACTGATCGGTAAGAAGAAACAGGCGCTGGAAAAAGGGGTTTTACTCCATTCTGAAATTAAAGGAGCATTCTCAACCCAGTCCCCTACGTTGGAGTGGTCCTTTCTCGCTTCCATAGCCGGAAACCTGCTGGACAATGCCATGGAAGCTGTTGCGATGTCCTCCATCTCTGACGGGCAGGTCTGGTTCCGGCTTGAAGAAACGACTGAAGCCATCATCGTCGAAGTTGCGGATAACGGATCGGGAATTTCGGACGATATCCAAGAAAAGTTGTTTGTCAGAGGAGCTTCGACCAAAGCAGAAGCAGGACATGGATATGGCCTTGCTCTCGTGCTGGAGTACACTGAACGAATGGGCGGCTCTATAGAAGTGCACAAACGTCCTGGTGGAGGAAGTATTTTTGAGGTATACATTCCTTTAATTAGGACAGATACGAGTAATGATGCAAAAGGAGATTACACGCATGAATGAGCGGGTTGTATCGGACATTGAGGTTCTTATTATTGAAGATGATCCGCGAATTGCGGAGATTAACCGCCGATTTATTGAAAAGGTGGACGGGTTCACCGTATGTGCAATCGCGACGAACGAATTTGAGGCAAAACTTCAACTGGACGTGCTCCGTCCTCCTCTAGTCGTGCTGGATGTTTATTTTCCTGATACGGATGGTCTAACCCTGCTATCGTTCATCAAGCAACACTATCCGGGTACAGATGTTATTATGCTGACTGCCGCCAAAGAAGCTGAAACAGTGGTACAAGCCGTTCGAGCAGGCGTGTTTGATTTTATCGTAAAGCCGCTTATATTCGAGAGATTGCGTGCGACCTTGGAGGAATATGCCCGGTTTCGGCGACAAATCACAACATGGCAAGAGGAACAATCCACAGTCGAGCAATCTGAAATTGACAGTTTGCTTCAAAGCGCGGGCACCGGTCGGATGGCGGGGAACGGAGTCGGAGAACTATGGGCCAAAGGCATCGATAAAGTAACTTGCGACAAAGTGCTGGATCTCCTGAATCGACGAGGTGAGGTGACTACAGGTACAGTGGGAATCGAGCTGGGTATGAGCCGTTCTACAGCCAGAAGGTATCTGGAGTATTTAGTGGAAAGTGGCGACGCGCACCACGATCAGGTGTACGGAACCGTCGGCAGACCGGAGCGTATCTATCGCCGACAGCGGAGGGATGCATAAACCGTCCAACTCTGATGTCCTGGTACTTCCCCTCCTCCTATTCATAATTTTATTGAATTTAATTCACTTAATCGGTCAAAACGGTTTAAATAACCACATTATTTACGTTCTCCTTCCCGATTGCTAGAATGATCAACAGTTAGTTGATTGATAATGATTATCAGTTTCTCTGATAATCATACTGGAACGGGGGATAACATATGGCAACACCGAAACAACCACTGCGCACAGGTATGCTGCTTGCAGCGATCCTGGCACTACTGATGGTCATTATGGCGGGATGTGGAAGCCAGTCACAAGATAACAGCGCAGTAACACCTCAAGCAACAGGCGACACTCGAATGATTAAACATGAGATGGGAGAAACCAAAGTTACAGGTACACCCAAAAGAATCGTAACCCTGGAATTCTCTTTTGTCGATGCCACAACCCAACTGGGCGTAACTCCTGTCGGTATAGCTCAGGAAAATGACGATGATATTGATGGGCTGCTCGGCAAGAAAATCGACTTCACACCAGTAGGCACACGCAAACAGCCAAACCTGGAAACGATCAGCTCCTTGAAGCCGGATTTGATTATTGCTGATCTGAATCGTCATAAAAGCATATACAAAGAACTTAGTGAGATTGCTCCGACCATTGTTCTAAAGAGCCGCAATTCCTCCTATGAACAAAACTTGGCATCCTTCGGTGTCATCGCCGATGCGTTGGGTGAGAAGGAAAAAGGCGAGCAAATTCTCGCTACGCATAAAGCTACAATGGAAAAGTTGAAAGAAGGCATCAAAGCTGGGGAGCCACGCAGCGTATTGCTAGGGGTATTCCGTTCTGATTCACTATCGGCTCACGGCGCTTCATCCTTTGATGGACAACTACTGGAGCAAGCGGGTATCCACAATGCCCTTCAAAATACAAGCGAGCCTACCGTCAAGCTGACGCTGGAACAAATTTCACAATCGGATCCTGATGTGATCTTTTTGGTAGAAGCCGATGAGAAGCTGATTGCGGAATGGAAGAAAAACCCGCTTTGGCAAAACATTACGGCCGTCAAAAAAGGGGAAGTTTACGAAGTAAACCGGGCACTGTGGACCCGGTACCGTGGACTCGGCTCAGCCGAAAAAATACTGGAGCAAGCCATTTCGCTTCTGTATCCCGCGCAAAGTAAAGGAGACGGCTCCCGTTGATCGGACAAGCCTCACGCGACCGGCTGAATAAGCCGGTCTTCTTTGCACTTATCGCTGCGTTGCTGGCTGGATTGCTGCTTAGCGTGGCGATTGGCCCAGTCAGGATGGACATCCCCACCATGCTGACTGCGCTGTTCACTGAGCATCCGTCTAAGGATCAGCTCATTGTCTTGACGGTACGCCTACCGCGTGCCGTTATTGGCCTAATCGTCGGGGCCGGGCTTGCCGTGGCTGGAGCCCTGATGCAGGCCATCACACGCAACCCGCTGGCTTCGCCGCAGGTATTCGGGGTCAGCTCAGGCGCTTCGCTGGCTGTCGTGCTGTCCGTCGTGCTGCTGCCGAATATCGGATCGTCCGGCAGCATTTATTTTGCTTTTGCCGGGGCCATCGCAGGCGGCTCCTTCGTATACGCGCTGGCCGGAACGGCGGGCATGACGCCGGTCAAGCTGGCCCTTGCCGGGATGGCCGTGCATCTGTTGCTGGCCTCCATCACCCAAGGACTGCTCGTGTTCAACGAGCAAATATCTGATGTGCTGTATTGGCTCGCCGGAGCCATCGACGGGTCCACTTGGGCCGACACGCGTCTGGTGCTACCATGGTTCGCCGTGGGTATGATTCTTGCGCTGGCGCTGGCCCCCTCGCTATCTGTGCTGAGCCTCGGGACGGAGGTCGCACAGGGATTGGGACAAAACGTACGTCTTGTCCGTCTACTGGCCTCGGCCTCAGTGATTATGCTGGCAGGCTCTGCCATAGCGGTAGCCGGGTCCATCGGCTTTGTGGGCCTGATGGTACCGAATATCATCAAGATGTTTACAGGCGACAATTACAAACGGGTCATTCCCCTGTCTGCAATCTGCGGAGCTCTGCTGCTGACATATGCAGACGTGCTTGGACGATTTATTGCATTTCCTTATGAATCACCCGTTGGCATTGTAACCGCGCTGGTGGGTGCGCCCTTCTTTTTATATCTGGCGCATAAGAACGGGAGGGCTTCACGATGAAAAAAATGTGGATTTTACTCACGCTCATGCTAGGTGTTGCTTTTATAGCTATAGGCGTGGGCAGCACCTACATTACGCCCTCTGAGCTGATCAAGGCTCTAACGGACCGGAGTGCCACTTCCTGGTTCATCGTTCATCATTATCGGCTGCCACGTGGCCTGCTGGCTATCATGGCCGGAGCTGGGCTGGCAGTAGCCGGTGTTCTGCTGCAAGGCATGATCCGCAACCCGCTAGCCTCGCCAGATGTGGTAGGTGTATCCAAGGGGGCCGGCTTTGCGGCGGTTCTCGTCATCGTGCTACTGCCCTCATCCCCAGTGGCACTGCTGCCTGTAGCCGCCTTTGTCGGGGCTGGGCTAGCTGCACTGTTGCTCGTACAGCTTTCGATGAAGGGAGGCATGCGTCCCAATATGCTAGCCTTGACCGGACTGGCGGTGGGCGCTATTTTTCAGGCTGCGACCGATTATATACTGGTCAAGTATCCACTCGAAGCCAGCGACACGCTCACTTGGCTAGCTGGAAGTCTGTGGGGCAAAGGCTGGGACGAAGTGTATGGGCTACTGCCGTGGTTAATCGTGTTGCTGCCTCTCGCCTATACACTACAGCGCAAGCTGGACATTATGAGCCTAGATGAGGAAAGCTCTGCTGGGCTGGGACTTAGCGTGAAGCATGTGCGTACAGGACTGCTAGCCGTGTCAGTCGCCTTGTCTGCCTCCTGTGTCGCTGCCATCGGCTCCATCGGATTTATTGGACTGCTGGCACCACATCTGGCACGGCGGTTATTTGGCAATCGCCACCGCTATCTATTGCCCGGTTCGGCGATGATCGGCGCCCTGATTCTCGTCCTCGCTGACGCGCTGGGACGAGGCCTGAAGCCGCCGCTCGAAATTCCCGCTGGCATCGTGACAGCCGTCATTGGCGCGCCCTATTTTTTGTATCTATTGCTGCGGGAACGCAAACAAAAAGACAGCGGATAGGATGAGGATAAGAAGTTGCGCAGCGCAGCTAAACGCAGTACTATACCCTAGCGTTTAGCAGCGCTACCTGTACACCGATACGCCGATTAACTTCTTTTCTAAACGATTCATCATGCAGTAGCCTCTTTTTAAAATCATTTATCATTTCGGGAAAGCTGGCATTTGTGCTTGGGTCCAAATCGTTAAAAAAGACAGCTAGCTCTGTCGTATGCCCTTCCTTATCTGTCGCATACATGGCCAGTGTCAAAACATAAGCCGTGGAGCCACCTTTTTGCCCAGTATGTTTCAGGAATTGCTGGTTTTCAGGAATAACCATAAATGGTTCCTCCAAGACCTCGGACAATAACTTTTGCTCAGCTTTTGTGAACCCTTGACGACGATTCAGCTTACTCATTAAAGAGGCATAATCGGCTGTCGTTGAAGCTATAAAGCGATCCGTATTGATACGATCATAATCCTGATCATACCAAGTCGTAATATCTGCGTTTCTCTTGTAAGAACCACTCACATCACGGCGCAGCTTGTTATGAATCACGCGGGCATATCGGCGAAATTCCGTATCAGACATCGCCTGAATGGCTTCTTTGGCAGAAATATTATTCTTTGTATTATTCCAATTCTCACCTTGTCTCTCCCTCATCCATTCGTAGGGAATCAAAATGGAGGATACAAACGGATAAATGGGATCATGATTTTTCAGCCCCATTTTGGCTCTCGTCCGATTGATCGCACCCACCCCCAGTTTGTCCATTAAATACTCCGCATTGGCGTTGGAACTGAATTGAATCATCCCCTTGGCGACGTCTCGTACAGATACAGTTTCATTCTGTATCCGCCCTTTAGCCTCCATATTCTGTAGCCACGCCGTATGAGCACCCCCATCCAAACCCGGCAAATAAAACCTTTCCAGCGAGATCAGCTTCACTCTCCCTTCCGGGTTAATCTTACCCACCATCGCTTGCTTGGCATATTCGATCGCAATGATTGTTTTGACGGTGCTCGCCAAAGGCATCATCCGGTTTTCCTCTTGGCCTGCCAGCTTTTTTCCATCTCTTAGAATCGTAATCGAAACTTTTTCTGCATTCGCCTCCACAAAATGAAGTAAACGGCGGGCAGCATCCTGTTCCTTCGTTTCTTCCTTAACGTCAGCTGCAATCGCAGTTGTGGGCCGGACGGTATTCGGGGGATTAGCCACTTGATTCTGCATGAAAGATAGTAAGCCTGCCGCTACACCCATAACGATGAGCACTGTAGCCAAACTAGTTGCTACCACAATAAGGCGCTTTCGTTTCACTATTACCTCCCCCCGTATGCACTTCACACACAGGTTTATTTTCCCATTTTTATATTTCAATTTCTATTTTAAACGAAAATAGAGTACAAAAAGTTTCATTACGTGTCATATTTTCAAATAACATAAAAAAGAGAGCCTCCTGTATATAACACAGGCTGACTCTCTTTCACTACCCTTCGACACTTATGCTGGATAGGGTACTTCGGTTCCATTCAATATGAGGTGCATCCGAATTTCTGCTTTTAAGGAATCGGATACCGCACAATATTTTTCCTTACCCATCTGAATCGCTTTCCATACGCGGTAATCCGGAATATCTCCATCTACGTGGAATGTCAGATCAATCGCTGTAAAGCCTGTCGGCATTTCTTCCTTGCGCGTACCTTCTGCGTCAATATCGATGCGAGTAATGTCCGACAAGAAACGATCCAAAATCATCGTAATATCAATGCCCATACATCCCGCCAGACCCGCCAACAGCAGTTCCATGGGTGTCATCCCTTTACCATCACCGCCATAAGCCGCCGTAGCATCCATCCCAACGGAATAACCGGATGGACCCTCCGAAGTAAACGCGCGTTTGCCGTGCCAAGTTGTAGATACTTTCATGTTCAAAGGCCTTCTTTCCATCTTAATAATCTATGATTCATCCTCGATCTTACTTTAAAATTCACTGATTTGGCGTAAAAATTTCTGTGTTCTCTCATGCTGGGGAGTGTCAAAAAACGCCTGTGGCGCTGCCTCCTCCAAAATGATACCATCTGCCATAAATACGACCTTGTCCGCCACCTCGCGAGCAAATTTCATCTCATGAGTAACGACGACCATCGTCATTCCGTCTTGAGCCAGCTCTCGCATAACACCCAGCACTTCCCCTACCAGCTCGGGATCAAGCGCCGATGTCGGCTCGTCGAACAGCATAATCGCCGGGTCCATCGCCAGCGCACGCGCAATGGCTACTCGTTGCTGTTGTCCACCGGACAGACGTGAAGGATGTACATCCTGCTTTTCCGATAACCCCACCCGCTCCAACAACCGTTGTCCGATGGAAATAGCCTTGTCGCGCGGCATTTTTTTTACTGTCAGCAGTCCTTCAATGACATTGCCGATTGCGGTTTTGTGCGGATACAGATTGAACTGCTGGAACACCATCCCTGTCTGTTTGCGAATCTCACGAATGGCTGCTTGGCGGACACGAACGGGAGCCGTAGCATCGACCTCAATCCCATTCACCTCAAACTTGCCGGAAGACAGCTCTTCTAGACCGTTCAGGCAGCGCAGCAAGGTACTTTTACCTGAACCGCTCGGGCCGAGTAATACGACGATTTCACGAGCGGCAACCTGAAAATCAATGCTTTTCAAAACCTCTACCTGTCCGAATCGTTTACCTAATCCGTTAGTTGTTATCATCATCTATCATCTCCACCTTAATAAGCTCGAGCCAGACGCTTTTCCACCCGCTCCAGTATAGCGGAGAATCCAATGCTCATAATCCAGTACATCAGGCCAATTTCGAGAAGAAACGGCATGTAACGCAAATACTGCGCCTGTAAAAGCTGTGCCTGCCGCATCAATTCACTGACCCCGATAACCGACACCAGCGACGTTTCTTTAAGCATACCTACAAATGTATTCCCCATCGGTGCAATTGCGATCCGTACCGCCTGAGGAAGAATAATACGCCACATTGTTTGACCGGGCGACATTCCCGTTGCATAAGCTGCCTCGGTCTGTCCCTGGGGTACGGCTAAAATAGCTCCACGGAACGTCTCCGATAAGTACGCCCCTGTATTAATGCTAAGTGCCAGACAAGCAGCTGTCAGCGATCCGAATGATATTCCATAATCATCCAGACCATAATAAATGACCGCAATCTGCACCAAAACCGGCGTCCCTCGAATGATCGATACATACATGCGCGCCAGCCATCGAACAGGTCGATTCCCCTTCAACCGGGCCACAGCAACAATCAAACCAATGATTAGGCCAAAAAACATAGAGACAATCGTAATATATAGCGTATAATAAGCACCCTTTAATAAAAAAGGGACGTTCTCCCACATTAATTCAAGCATTGGTTATATTCCCTTCTTTCAGACGAGTGGCTCCATGTCAGCATGAAAGCCAAGACTGGAGCCAGACGCCTCTAACAGGCTTACGTTATTCTTTTGGCTCCTCGCCAAACCATTTTTTGAAAATTGTTTTGTAAGTGCCGTCTTCCTTCATTTCCTTCAAAGCCTTGTTCAAGGCTTCTTTGAGCTCAGGAGTTTTCTGGTTAATGGCTACACCCGCTTGATCCGATTTAATCGGCTCGCCTACGGCTTTAATTTGGAACCCGTTTTTATCGATAATGGGCTTGAGAGCATACAGATTGTTGATTGTTGCGTCAATACGACCAGAGTTTAGATCCTTTAAGGAAGTAATGACATCATCATACGTTTTAATCTCAAAATCGCCTATCTTCGGCAGTACTTCATTCCGCAGATAAGATTCATCATTCGTTCCCAAGCCGACACCAATGGTTTTGCCTTTAAAGTCCTCCAGCTTGGTAATATCATTTGTTTTGCTGTTTACGATAATGTTTACATTGTTTGTGATATAAGGCTCTGTGAAGTCAATAGCCTTCTTACGATCCTCTGTAATCGTCACCTGACTAATCACTGCATCGAATTTTTTCTTTTGCAAACTTGGAACCAGTCCCGAGAATTCTTGTGCCGTGAACTCTGGTTTCACTCCAATCCGCTTCGCCAATTCTTTGGCGATATCCACATCAAATCCGTCCAATTCCTTGTTATCGTTCAAGAAATTGTACGGCGGATAGGTGCCCATCATGCCTACCTTAATTACACCAGCCTTCTTGATTGCTTCGAGCTGGTTACTCGCTGCCACATTACTGCTACCCGCTCCATTGCTAGTATTAGAAGCTTCTGGCTTAGTACCGCAAGCGCTCAGCACAAGGCTGAACAATGCCACAGCTATGAGTGTAGTTACCAAGAACCCTTTTTTACGTATTTTCATGTATCCTTCTCTCCTGTCTGGATGTAAATGATTGAGTTCATATATGTGATTTGGCTATATTATTTGTTGCCAACTACCCATTCATGCGATGTTGACCCTCTAGCTTTGACCTAATAGTCCATAAAACTCAAAATTAGCCGCCTCTGCTGCCAATCTTTTAGCAGTTATCTGCGTGATGTGGTCATATGTTCCCTCTGAACCGAATAGCCAGCGTGTAATGACACCTTCGATCATACTCATGAGTAGTGCCGCCCTTAATTCGACATCCAATTCAGCAGGCAACATGTTCAGCTCGATCGCTCTTTCCATATTGCGCCGGAATGCCAGCTCCATCGCGGCCCTTGTCTCTCGGATACTCTGGCGCACCGGTTCATCGACACCACTGCCGATCAGCAGCAAACCCATCAGATAGCGGTTCTCCAATGCAAAATCAAATAACCGAACAAACAGCGCCTCCGATGCCTTAACCATATCAGCCAGCGTTCCCGCATCACGGCGATATCCCTGTCCAATCGCTGACAGTAGTTGTTCACGACCGGTAGCGATAATCTCCAGCGCCAGTGCCTCTTTACTTCTAAAATGCCAATAAAACGTGCCTTGGGCTACTCCCGCCTCTACCACGATATCTGAAATCTTTGTTTGATGGTAACCCTGCTCGGCGAACCGCTTCAATGCAATGTGAAGAAGCTGTGTTCTGCGGTCTGTTTCTTCCCCCGCGTGCTCGGAAGGTTGGTCATTTGGGACGGTCTCGGACTGCTTCGCCTTTCGTGGCTGCATGGGTTCCCTCCTCCCGATTGATCAGTCAGTCAGTTTTGTATTTTTAATCCTATAGGATAAGTATACTTTTGTCAAAGAAAAAAGTGTCAGAAGAAAATAAGTATTAGACTGGCGCCAACAAAAAAGACAGCGGCAGTCTTAGACTACTGCTGTTTTATTAAACTAACGTTCTCCTTTAGCGTAATCAGCCAAATGCTACGAAGCGTGAATGTGGTGTTATGCCAAGGCACCTTTCGAGCGTATTTCCAAAATTCATATATCCTCTCCTTAGAAGGTTACTATCACTTTTCCTTCGGAGTGGCCAGTAGAAACTTTATTTAAAGCCATGTTAATGTCATCAAAATTATAAACTGAATCTATAGCGGGCTTAATATCTTCATCCTCAACTAGTTTCGTCAGTTTTTGTAATTGCCTGCCATTAGCGGACACGAATAAGAAGCGATATTCTTTATTCTGTTTAACTGCTAATCGATCTAAACGAGCACCTACTAAACCAAACAATAGCTTTTTCCATATTGGAAAGTTATTTTCAGCAGCAAAGCGGTAATTGGGTAAAGCCTTCAATGATACCAATTTCCCTTGGGGTTTGAGAATAGCAAGTTCCGTTTTAATTTCTTTTGCCCCCAATGTATCGATAACATAATCGATATTAGATAGCAAATCAAAATAATACATATAACCCCATCGATTTGGCAATCGGGATAGCCATCGTACCAAAGCCGCCGGTTCCTCCAGAAATAAATAGTTTTTTATCGGGTTGAACATGAAGTACATCATGCAAGGCTTGATATGCAGTCAAAGCCGTGAGGGGTACCGCGGCGGCCTCAATAAAAGAAAGATTTTTAGGCATAACGGAAATCGCATCCTCATGGACTGCCGCATACTCAGCAAAAGCTCCGATTTTATTTATTGGCAGCCTCGTATAAACGGGATCTCCAACCTTGAATTTCACAACATCTTTTCCAACAGCCTCAATAACGCCGGATAGTTCGTTTCCTAAAGTTAAAGGGAAGTCATAATCGGCAATCATGCGAATACTACCATTTAAAATAAGAATGTCTAAGGGATTTACACCTGCAGCTTTTACTTTGATAAGAACCTCATGGTTATTGATTTCCGGTATTTTTATATTGTTTATTTCTAATTGGATTTGTTTTGAATATTTTTGCATTTGCGCAGCTTTCAATTCTTCATCTTCTCCTTTTCTCATTTATCTTAATTCCACATTCGTTTATTGGAAAAATTGATGGCGTACTTTAACTTGTACGCCATCATAAAGCAATATCCATGTTATTCTTTACTGATGTTGAGATTGAAGTTCTTTCATCGTAGGATAATCTGTGTAACCCTCGCTTCCGTTACCAGAGTACAATGTTTTACGATCTGCTTCATTCAAAGGAAAGCCTTCTTTAAGGCGTTCAACTAAGTCCGGATTAGCTAATGACCATACCCCGACTGGCGCCATATCAGCAAGGCCATTATCAATATCTACACTAAGATCTTCTAGAGCCCGTCCAGCTCTATTGACTAATAATGGATTTGGCCAGATGTTGCGAATTTCACGGAGCAGTGTTTCGTTCCCTAAATGCATAACATGGAGGTAAGCTAAATTATATTGAGCTAATTCTTTTACAAGGTGAAGATAAACTTCAAGACTGTGTTCGCCCTCATCAATTCCGTTAAGAGGTGTTCCCGGCGAAATACGGAAGCCTGTTCGTTCTGCTCCAATTTCTTCAACGATTGCTTTCGTTACTTCAATTGCAAAGCGAGCACGGTTCTCTATCGATCCACCGTATTTATCCGATCGTATATTAGAATTCTCCCCAATAAATTGATTAATCAGATAACCATTTGCTCCATGAATTTCAACGCCGTCGGCTCCTGCTTTAATAGCTGCCGCTGCTGCTTTCCGGAAGTCTGCAATTGTCGTCTGGATATTTTCTTCACTTAACTCTCTTGGAACGGGTATTTCCTGCATCCCTTTAGCCGTAAACATTTCTACACCGGGTGCGATCGCAGATGGTGCAACGGGTTGACGATGATGTGGTGTATTGTCGGGGTGCGACACACGACCGACATGCATTAATTGGATAAATATAAATCCACCTTCTTCATGTACCGCATCCGTAACCTTTTTCCAACCTTCAATATGCTTTTCCGTATAGATGCCCGGTGACCTTAAGTAACCTTGACCATCATCAGAAGGTTGTGTGCCTTCAGTAATAATTAAACCCATCGATGCTCTTTGAGCATAATAATGGGAAGTTAGCTCTCCCGGCGTACCATCCTCTTGCGCTCTACTACGTGTCATTGGTGCCATCGCTAACCGATGAGGTAATTCCAGGTTGCCAATTTTCGTTTTGCTCCACAGTTTTTCCATTTTAAAACCCCCTCTTTGAATTGAGTTTATTAACTCCAATGTCTTTCGATTATCGCTCCACTTTAGCCTGTGCGGATCTGACCGCATTTGTCATGAGCTTGCGAGGCAGCAACCGCGGCAAGAACGCCATGAACTTGTTGCGCCCCCCTGTTATGATTAAAGTCTTGCCCCGCAAGAATTCGCGATATCCTATGTCAGCCACCTGCCCAACCTCCATGACGCCGCTTCTAAACAGCTTTGAGGTGGCTAGCCCAGCACGATCGACAAAGCCAGTCGCTGTCGCTCCCGGACAGAGTGCGGACACAGTCACGCCTGTGCCCCGCAGCTCATTTTCCAAAGCCTCAGTGAACGATATTACGTACGCTTTTGTCGCATAGTAAACTGCCATCAGTGGTCCAGGAAAAAAAGCCACCAACGAAGCCACATTTAGCACGCCCCCTTGCTGCCTTTTGACCATATCCGGTAAGAACACCTTAGTCATTACAGTCAGAGCCTTGATATTAATGTCGATCATATTCATCTCTTGCTCCAACTGTGTCTCCAAGAATTCCCCGTACAAGCCGAAGCCCGCATTATTAACAAGAAAGTCGACGGTGATCCCTTTTTCTTTAAGCTCCCTGTAGATTTCCTCTGCCACGCCAGGTAATGCAACATCTTTGGCGATGTATGTCGTTTGGACACGGTACTTTTTCCGATATTCCCTCGCGAGATCCACGAGCTTGTCCTCGCTGCGTGCGACCAGCACCAAATCGTATCCGTCTTTGGCGAAACGATCCGCCAGCTCTTTTCCAATTCCGCCCGACGCTCCGGTAATTAGTACAGTTTTGCTCATCATTTAAGCTGTGGGTAAATAGCAGCTACACCGCCAGCGAGAGCACGCTGGAGTTGACGGCTCGGTTCATCAGCAAGAATTTCAAAGCTATCGGACTCTATTCCATCAATTGCAATTTTTGCAATATCAGCAGGGTTGGACTTCGGAGCTTCAACGCCTGACGTCATGTCTGTATCCATAAAGCCCACATGCAAGCCAGCTACTCTCACATTTTGAGGATACAGATTTAAGCGTAACTCGTTCGTCATTGCCCACGCAGCCGCCTTTGCAGCCGAATAAGCGCCTTCACTCCCGCCACTACTGAACCATGATAATGCGGAAAGGATATTCAGTATGGATCCCCCACCATTATTAATAAGAATAGGTGCGAAATTGCGAATCATGGATAATGTGCCAAAGAAGTGCGTATTAAATTCCAACTGTATTTGATCGAGATCACCGTCAAGCAAAGTAGCTCCTGTAGCCGAGCCTGCATTGTTGATCAGAAGCGTAACATCTTGAGCGGCCATAGCAGCTGCCGCTACCTCTTGAGGGTTCGTAATATCAAGCTTTACAGGAATTGCACCGGGAATGTCAATGGACTGCGGATTTCTTGCTCCGGCATACACCTTAGCCCCTCTGGATAGAAGTTCAAGGGCAAGATGGCGACCAAAACCTCGGTTCGCGCCAGTGACAAATGCAACTTGTTGAGAAATATTCATTTTCATGTGCTCCTTTTATTGTATTTTGTTTATGAAATTGTTTTCTTGAAGCTATTTGGTCTGCGTTTTGATACGTAGTAATTACGGTAAGCGAGTTTTACTCGATACTTGTTTTCTAACGAGAACGGTCACTCTCAAAATCGTTAAAAAAAATGCTGAGTGCCTTACTCTGTTGTTTTTATGTGTTGTGTTGTTTGTTGTTTTAACTGCGCTGATAAACTTCATTGTAAACTATGCTTTAGAGCTTCTTTCGGCGTTTTTAGAATGTTCATTCTAAAATAGGCGTAAGATAACTCGATCGCAAAGAGCATGGATTAGCAGAAGGGACACTTCACATCTGAACTGACTACCACAATTACCCTTATTCTTCCAGGAACTTCATCGAAATATGAGTAATACGGTGAAGCTTTTCTCTGGAAGCCGAGGTTCTTGCCATTACCCTTAACCCAATCCATACATTATGCAGGTATTCCGCCAATTCCTCAGCATTGTATGTGGAGGTGAATTCACCGTCACGTTGTCCCCAAAGAATAATCTCCCTGAGCAATTGCTCTGCTGTCGTGAATGCTTTCGTGGACTTGTTGTCCACCTCGACGTCACGCGCCGCCAATTCTACGGCCGAATTCACCATTAAGCAGCCGGCTGGCGAGTCCTCATCCCCGTCGATCATGAAGCTAAAAATAAACTGTAATGCCTCCGATGCGGTCTTGGATCGTTTAACCCCTCCTGCAAGTGCGGCGATGATTTTGTCGTCAAACCAATCCATCGCTTTCAGGAACAGACTATGCTTATCTCCAAAAGTATCATACAAACTTCTTCGATGAATACCCATATGCTCAACCAACTCGGTCATGGACGTTTTCTCGTATCCCTGCTCCCAAAAGAGCCGCATCGCCTTATCCAAGACTTCTTTCTCTTCAAACTCCTTGCTTCTCGCCATTCCAATCTCCCTCCCTCAATTAATATAACATATTGAGAACGATCAGTAAAGAATCGTTATGCTCTTTTTGAATGACATAATATTTCCATCGAGTTGGTTATCCTACAATTCTACATATTGTAACTCCCCTGCCCGTTAGCTTAAACAAGTACCGGCAGTCTAATGTAGTGCTTATGAAAAGTAAATAAGCCCATAACCGTATTTGGAAGCAAATTAATTTTCCAATTTATAAGGGTATGGGCTCTCTTTGATCCTAAATAAGGCAGTGTAGGTTCTTATCACTTATAAAACACCATCGTCTGCTAATATACATTAGCTTGTTGCTCTTATATGGTAAAAGCAATTTGTTGAGCTATCGTACCCGTCGTTCATGCCAATCCCATTCCGAGTAAAGGTGATTATTAGGCTCTGTTAGAGCCTCGCGAACGTGATGTAATCGACTTGGGCAGGCTCTGCCGATTCGATCCGAAGCGACCGGTTGATCTGTCCCCGGTGATATTGACCATGTAAGAGGACCTGCGACAGGATGTCCCGGACGGACGTTCGGAACGGAACCCCGCTCTGGTTCGCATAGTCGATCATCTCGTCCAACTCGGATTCCTCGAGCCCTTCGATATAGACGCGATATTGTTCGGCGTTTTCTTCGAATATCGTCCGAATCGCCGTCAGGTCTTCTGCTTCCTCCCACAACGAATATTGCGCGCTACCCTTGCCCTGCAATCGGGACAGCCAGACTCGTTCCGCGACCGCGACGTGCCGAACCAGCTTCAGAAGTTCCTTGTTCTTCGTCTCACTCTCCTCGAGCGCGTCCAAGATGCGTCCGTCCGCCCAGTACAGGTGGTCCATCATGCACTTGATCGTCTTCATTTCGGTTTCCCCCTCTTCATCTCATCAATTACTTGAACCTACTATTAACCGTTAGTTTAATCATTTGAATGAACTAAAACAACCTTTTTTGGGTGAATTCCTTGTTGCTGTAAACCAAGCACTAAGAAAACGCTTTATTTTCTCAGTCTACAACTTTATTTCCTTTGAACAAAAAGAGAACCTCCACAGAGATTCTCTTTATCCTTTATATCGCTGCTACAGCAATGCTTTTGCCGCAATGTCCGTACGGTTTTGTTTACCTTCAAAGGTAATACGATCCGCCTGTTCGTAAGCTTTGTTCCGTGCCCCGGCAATATCACGTCCCAAGCCGACCACACCTAATACACGTCCGCCGTTCGTTACCCACTCACCCTGTTCGTTGATGCCCGTTCCAGCATGGAACACGATAGCTTCGTCTACCTGTTCCAATCCGTGGATAGGTACACCTTTGGCGTAAGCTCCAGGATAACCTCCAGATGCCAGCACCACACATACCGCCGCTTCATCCTTCCACTCGATCTCCACCTGATCCAGCGTGCCATTTACAGCAGCAAGAAAAATATCGAGCAGATCGGATTTTAAACGAGGCAGAACCACTTGAGTTTCCGGATCACCGAAACGTGCATTAAACTCAATGGTCTTTGGCTTGCCATCCGGCGAAATCATCAATCCGGCAAATAATACACCTCGGAATGGACGCCCTTCAGCAACCATGGCCTTGGCCGTCGGCTTGATGATCGTCTCAATTGCTTCCTCAATAATAGAATTGGCTATGTGAGGCAACGGAGAATACGTACCCATGCCACCTGTATTCGGCCCTTTGTCACCATCAAAAATGGGCTTGTGGTCTTGGGCCGCGGCCATCGGACGAACCGTTTCGCCGTCGACAAAGGAGAGAATCGACATTTCCTGACCAGCCAGAAACTCCTCGATCACGACCTGTGCCCCGGCTTCACCAAACACCTTGGTCACCATAATGTCAGAGAGAGCCTTTTCCGCTTCCTCCATTGAGTAAGCGACCGTTACCCCTTTGCCTGCCGCGAGTCCGTCTGCCTTAATGACAACCGGAATCGGTTGTTCCTTCAAGTATGCATGTGCTTCCTCGTAAGTATAAAACTTGCGATAGGTTGCTGTCGGAATATGATATTTATGGAGCAAATCCTTCATGAAGATTTTGCTGCCTTCAATTTCCGCTGCATTTTTACGCGGTCCGAATACTGGAATGCCTTTCGCTTCAAAAGCATCCACAATACCATCTGCCAGCGGATCATCGGGACCAACCACGACAAGTCCTACCTTTTTGGATTCCGCCAGTTCTGTCAGCGCGTCAAAGTCACTCACCGGAATCGGCACGCACTCCGCTAACTGTCCGATACCAGCATTGCCTGGTGCGCAATAGATTTGCCCGGCCTTGGGGCTTTTCTTCAGCGCCCACACAATTGCATGTTCGCGGCCGCCCCCTCCGATAACCAAAATATCCATTCAGGTGTTTCCTCCCGCTCCCATTAAGATTGTTCAGGTGAAAATGCTGCTGCATCCTCAACTCATACAAGTTAGTGCTTGAAATGACGTACGCCTGTAAAGACCATGGCAATGCCGTATTCGTTTGCAACCTTGATGGACTCTTCGTCTTTGATGGAGCCGCCCGGCTGAATAACTGCTGTGATGCCTGCTTTAGCTGCCAACTCCAACGTATCGCCCATCGGAAAAAATGCATCGGATGCCAGTACGGCACCTTTTGCTTTGTCACCGGCCTGCTCGATAGCAATCTTGGCCGCGCCGACACGGTTCATTTGTCCTGCGCCTACGCCAATGGTCATATTATCTGCCGCCAGTACGATGGCGTTGGATTTCACATGCTTAACCACTTTCCAGCTAAACAAAAGCTGTCTCAGTTCTTCCTCGGATGGTGCCCGCTCCGTTACAACTGTAAGTGCATCCGAGTCTACAGCGTGAATGTCATTTTGCTGAACTACCATACCACCTTCAATGGAAGTCACGACGAAACGGCTCTCTGCCTGTTCAGACCGGGAAAGCTCACCCAGATCAAGCAAACGAATATTTTTCTTTTTCGTTAAAGTCTCCAATGCTTCTTTCGTAAAGCCCGGTGCCAGTACAATTTCCAAAAAGATCTCACTCAGCTTATTCGCTGTATCACCATCAATAATCCGGTTAGCCGCTACGATGCCACCGAAAATCGAGGTTGGATCAGCTGCATACGCCTTGCTGTACGCTTCATAAATACTTCCGCCAATCCCCACACCACAAGGATTCATATGCTTAACTGCTACTACGGTAGGTTCGCTGAATTCTTTGACGATTTGCAAAGCGGCATTAGCATCATTGATGTTATTGTAAGACAGCTCTTTGCCGTGAAGTTGTTTCGCTGTTGTCAGCGTACCCTTTGCCGCCAATGGCTCACGGTAAAATGCCGCCTGCTGATGTGGATTTTCGCCATAACGCAAATCCTGAATTTTTTCATAGGTTACAGTGTAACGCTCAGGCAACGGCTCGCCTGTCACATTCGACAAATAATCGGATATCAAAGCGTCGTATGACGCCGTATGACGGAAAACTTTTGCGGCCAAACGCTTACGGGTATTCAGTTCCGTATCGCCATCCTTACGAATTTCCTCCAACACTGTGCTATAGTCATCAGCATCGACTACCACACTGACAAAAGCATGATTTTTTGCCGCAGAACGAAGCATCGTTGGACCGCCGATGTCGATATTTTCAATCGCGTCCTCATAAGTTACACCGGGTTTGGCGATCGTTTCCGCAAAAGGATACAGATTCACAACGACCAGATCAATATAACCCAATCCAAGTTCTTTCATCTGACGCTGATGCTCTTCATTATCCCGAACAGCCAGCAAGCCGCTGTGTACCGCAGGGTGGAGTGTTTTTACACGTCCATCCATAATTTCAGGAAAACCCGTTATCTCTGAAATGCCGATGACGGGAATGCCCTCCTTCGACAACAAGCTGCTCGTTCCCCCTGTCGAAACGATCTCCACACCCAATTTGGACAACTCGCGGCAAAATTCCACGATCCCCCGCTTATCCGATACGCTGACGAGCGCTCTTTTAATACTCACCCTGTCTCCTCCTTTAGCTCTTTCAGAATTTTGCAAAATTCTCTTTTATCATTTTATTTCCCGAGAAATATCGGAAAATGCCTGTACAGCATCCTTGATATGACAATGATATGACAAATTACAATCATTCTTAGAGAAGTGAAATCACTTTGCGACCATTTAATTGGATTTTACCTTGGGCCAATTTGCCAACTACCTCTGGATATAGCTGGCGTTCCACGGATTGAATGGCTGCGGATAAGGATTCCGCTGTATCATGGTCGTCAACTTCCACGACACGCTGGGCAATAATGGCTCCCGTGTCCATGCCCCCATCCACAAAATGAACGGTAACGCCACTTACCTTGACCCCATAGGTCAATGCCTGTCCAACAGCATCTTTCCCTGGAAATGCCGGAAGTAGTGACGGATGAATATTAATAATTTTTCCTGCGTAGGCATCGACCATGACGCTGGATAGCAAACGCATGTAGCCAGCTAACACGATGAGATCAATCGATTTCTGCTCCAGTAAAGCCACCAATTCACGCTCATAGTCTTCTCGAGAAGGATATTCCTTGGGTCGAAAAGTATGGCACGCAATTCCAGCTTTCTGGGCTCTAGCTACGGCAGGAGCCGCAGGCTTGTCACAGATGAGCAATTCTACCGAGGCGCCACCCAGTTCTCCTCGCGCAGCCGCATCCACCAATGACTGAAAATTCGTCCCTTCGCCTGATGCAAAAACAGCAATCCGGTACTCGTTCATTACACCTCTGCTCCCGTAAAGGTCACGATAGAACTGCCTTCCGTTACTTTTCCGATCACATATGCGGCTTCGCCCTGTTCCTTCAGAACTTCCAGTGCAGTCTGTGCATGCTCTTCGCCTACAACGATTACCATCCCAATACCCATATTAAAGGTTGTGAACATGTCTTTGTTGGAGATTACGCCTTTTTCCTGCATGAGCTGGAAGATTGGCAAAATCGGCCAAGTGCCGTATTCTATATCCACATTGACGTGATCCGGTAACACTCTAGGGATATTTTCAATAAAACCGCCACCTGTGATATGCGCCATGCCTTTTACTTTTACCTTGTCCAGCAATGCCAAAACAGATTTCACGTAAATTTTCGTCGGCTCCAGCAGTACATCGCCCAGTTTGCCGTTCAAGCCTTCGATTTCATCATGCAAATCATAACCCTGCTGTTCCAATAACAGCTTGCGCACCAGTGAGAAGCCGTTACTGTGAACTCCACTGGAGGCCAGACCGATCACTGTGTCTCCGGGAGCAATGGAGCTACCGTTGATAATTTTGCTTTTATCTACAATCCCTACCGTGAATCCGGCAATATCATATTCACCCTCGCTATACATCCCTGGCATTTCTGCGGTTTCACCGCCGACCAGCGCACAGCCCGATTGATGGCATCCCTCTGCGATTCCAGCGACTATAGCTTCAATTTTCTCGGGCACAACCTTGTCACAAGCGAGGTAATCCAGAAAAAAAAGTGGCTCCGCTCCCCCGACGACAATGTCGTTTACACACATCGCAACCGCGTCAATACCAATGGTGTCATGACGATCCATTGCGAAAGCAAGCTTCAGCTTCGTGCCGACACCATCGGTACCGGAAACGAGTACAGGCTCCTCGTACTTATCCTTATTCAGGCCGAACAATGCACCGAATCCGCCCAAGTCCGTCAGCACTTCGGGACGGAAGGTACGTTTAACGTGCTTTTTCATCCGTTCTACTGCTTCATTACCGGCAGCGATATCTACCCCTGCGTTTTTGTATGCTTCGGACATTCATGAACACTCCTTCAAATGATTGACCCTCCTAAGTCCTCCCTAACAGGGAGGATTCCATGGGGCTGCTCCCCCTGGACCCCTCAAGAGTCGGTCAGATGTGTAAGGTTGGGTGCTGCTTGGTGGTGGTTCGTGCTGTGAGTCGCGTGTTGTCCTTTGTATTCGTGGGCTATGCCCACGGATACAAAGGACACGCTTTAGTGCGTGGCCGCCTTGAATAGAGGCGGCGGGGCACGTCCCGGACTGTTTGCTTCGCAAAGGCGGGGACGTGCCGGGCAAAGAAGTGAGCGGCGCCTACGAGCGGCTCGCTTCTTTGCCCTTTGAGGCAGGCAGCTTCGCCTTGCCTGCTTTTGAGCTTCGCTTCGCTTGCTCAACCTTCTTATAAGAGCAGGGTGACTTTTTATGAGTCACCGCTCCGTTAAAAACTCATGGCATGAAATAGTTATGCCATGAGTTTTTAACGACCTTACCTATCCTCTTCCCGGTGGGAACCAAAGAGGTACAGGCACTGCTGCAAAATGCTGCACATCTGAGGAACGGAGCGGGTGGAAGGATTCTGGAGAAGCGAAGCGTTCGCCTTTGCCGCTGGATTCCAACCCTGTAAGGGGTTATTCCAATCCAGGAATCCAGCGGCAACAGCGATCGGAAGAACCTTCCACACGCGGAGTGCCCCCTCAGAACCACCATCACTTGCTCATGCACCTCTTTTGTTCCCTTTTCTCAACAACTACATCCGAACTTTTCTTCACCTTTGAAATCTACTTGAGTCGGGTAATCATTATCGAAACAGGCTAGGCACAAGCCGCCTTTGTAATCCTGTTCGTTATATCCACCTACAGCGGCAATCAACCCCTCGGCGCTCATAAAGTAGAGCGAGTCGGCGTTAATTTCCTCACGAATTTCCTCGACGGTTTTGGATGAAGCAATCAGCTCCCGGCGATCCGGCGTATCAATACCATAGAAGCACGGGTTTTTGAAAGGCGGCGAGGTAATACGTACATGTACCTCCAACGCTCCCGCATCACGCAGCATATTCACGATTCGGCGGGAGGTAGTGCCCCGGACGATAGAATCGTCGATCATAATGACTCGTTTACCTTCAACAACACGTCGTACAGCGCTCAGCTTCATTTTCACACCCTGCTCGCGTAGCTCCTGACTCGGCTGAATGAAGGTACGTCCAGTGTATTTATTTTTAATCATACCCAGCTCATAAGGAATACCTGTTTGCTCAGCATAACCAATCGCAGCCGAAATACTGGAATCCGGCACTCCTGTCACCAGATCCGCATCGACAAAAGCTTCCAGCGCCATCTGGCTACCCATTCTTTTGCGCGCAGCATGAAGATTGGAACCATTCAAATCACTGTCAGGACGAGCAAAATAAATATATTCCATCGCGCACAGTGCTTTACGATGCTTGCCTTCACTGTAACGGTCTTCATGCAGACCATTTTTGTCCAATACCAACATTTCACCCGGCTCGATATCGCGCAATAGCTCTGCTCCAATCGTTTCCAAAGCACAGGTTTCAGAAGCAAACAAATATGCATCACCTAATCTGCCCATCGTCAACGGACGCAAGCCATTGGGATCAGAAGCGACCAGCAGTTTATCGTTGGTCATAATCAGAAAGGCAAATCCGCCGACAATACGCTTCAATGCATCTTTCGCGGCCTCCACTAAATCCTTGGATGATCGTGCGATCAAATGCGCCACTACTTCTGTATCGCTGGTCGTTTGAAAAATAGACCCGCCCTGCTCCAGCTCATGCCGGATTTGCAAAGCATTCACAATATTCCCGTTCGTAGCTACCGCTAGATCGCCATCACGATACTTGAACACCAAAGGCTGTGCATTCGTTAGCTTACTGTCTCCACTTGTCGAGTAGCGCACATGTCCTATGGCAATATCGCCTGTCAGCGAAGCCATCAAATCTTTATTGAATACTTCTTTTACAAGCCCCATTCCACGATGATAATGGAACTCGTCGCCACTGCTCACACAGATGCCTGCACTTTCCTCCCCGCGATGCTGGAGTGCATGCAATCCGTAATATGCTAGGGAAGCCGCATCGGAGTGCCTATACACTCCAAACACGCCGCATTCCTCTTTTAATTTATCAAACAGCCCCTCTTTACCAGAGCCTTCATTATAATAATCTCCAGTCCACAACGTCCGTGCTGTTATTTCATCAGACATGGAATGACATCCTCCCAGATTTGCTTCAAACTGGCGACTGCCTCGTTCAAAGCAGGTTGTCCGTTCACCTCAACTGTCAATTGTGATCCTTCAACTTTTCCTAATACAGTAACTGGCACTTCCAAACCACGCAGATGTGCTTCCAGAGCAGACGCTTTATCCGGCGATGCAGATAACAAAATACGGGATTGGCTTTCGCTAAACAAAGCATGGTCAGGACGCAAAGTCGTTTCTACGTTGACCTGTGCTCCCAATCCGCTGCTAATCCCAGATTCCGCAAGCGCTACAGCCAATCCTCCCTCTGCCAAATCATGCGCAGATTGTACCAATCCGCCCTGAATCGCTCCCAGTACCGCAGTCAGCAGTTTTTTCTCTACGTTCAAATCCAGCTCAGGCGGGCGTCCCTCGGATACACCGTGTACGACAGCTTGGAACTCACTTCCTCCCAGCTCAGCCTTCGTTTCCCCTACCAGAAAAATCACATCGCCTTCGGCTTTGAAGCCTTGTGTCGTAATATGATCTGTATCATGTACCAGACCTACCATACCGACAACAGGCGTCGGGTAGATGGAGCCTTTAGCATTTTCATTGTACAAGCTGACATTGCCCCCGATGACAGGTGTATCCAGTACACGGCAAGCTTCTGCCATACCGTCCACGGCTTTTTCCATTTGCCAGAAAATGTCCGGCTTTTCAGGGTTACCGAAGTTCAGGTTATCCGTAATTGCCAACGGCTCGCCGCCGGAGCATACAATGTTACGCGCTGCTTCGCTGACTGCAATCCGTCCGCCTACCTCTGGATCAAGATATACATAACGTCCGTTACAATCTGTCGTCATGGCAAGTCCCTTACGAGTTCCGCGTACAGTCACAACAGCTGCATCCGATCCCGGACGAACGGCTGTACTCGTGCGTACCATGTAGTCATACTGCTCGTATACCCATTTCTTACTGGCTACACTTGGTGATGACAGCACCTTTTTCAACGCACCGTTCAAATCCGTCACTTCTGCATAACGAAGTGTGTCAATAGCAGCATTTTGCTCATAATAAGCAGGGACTTCGGAAGGCTTGTCATAAATCGGACACTCGTCAACCAGCGCGGTCACTGGCATATCTCCGACCACTTCATTGTGATGGAACAAACGCAAACGACCGTCATCCGTCACTTTACCGACCTTGGCACAAATAACACCCCAGCGCTCGAAAATTTCCAGTGCCTGTGCTTCATCCTTAGGCTCTACTACGAACAGCATCCGTTCTTGTGATTCGGACAGCATCATTTCATAAGGTGTCATGCCCTCTTCACGCTGCGGTACCTGATCCAGATACAGCTCCAGGCCGTTGCCAGCCTTACTCGCCATCTCCGCGCTGGAGCAGGTAAGTCCTGCGGCACCCATATCCTGAATACCCAGCACAATACCGCTGTCGATCAGTTCCAGACATGATTCCATAACCAGCTTCTCCATAAAAGGATCGCCTACTTGAACCGCAGTCCGGTTCGCTTCAGATTCCTCTGTCAGCTCAACCGATGCGAATGTCGCTCCGTGAATCCCATCTCGACCTGTCGGCGGTCCCACGTAGAACACCGGGTTACCGACCCCTTTAGCAACACCACGCTGGATTTTATCATGGTCAATCAGTCCGACACACATTGCATTGACGAGCGGATTGCCTTCGTAGCTTTCATCAAATACGACCTCGCCGCCTACAGTCGGAATACCGATACAGTTCCCGTATCCCGCAATACCGGATACCACATGCTCAAACAAATATTTCACACGGTCGCTCTCCAGCTTGCCAAAACGCAGAGAGTTCAACACCGCAACTGGTCTTGCACCCATGGAGAAAATATCACGGATGATACCGCCTACCCCAGTCGCTGCCCCTTGAAAAGGCTCCACAGCGGATGGATGGTTATGACTTTCGATCTTAAATACAACCGCTTGGTTGTCACCGATATCTACAATGCCTGCGCCCTCGCCGGGTCCCATCAGAACTCGTGGACCGCTCGTTGGAAAACGACGCAGCAGCGGCTTGGAGTTTTTGTAAGCACAATGCTCTGACCACATGACACTGAACACGCCTATCTCCGTGTAATTGGGCTGACGTCCCATGAATTCACAGATCAACGCATATTCACTGTCCGATACACCCATCTGCTGATACAGTTTATGTTCGGCAACCTGCTCTGCCGTCGGTTCCTTAGCGGACACTTGCTGCGCCATGTCGATCCCTCCAAGCGTTCAAAATAGATGTAAACATACGTTTGCCATCATCCGTCCCGAGCAATGCGTCCACCGCGCGTTCCGGGTGGGGCATCATGCCCAGCACATTACCTTGCTCATTACAAATCCCTGCAATATCCGTCACGGAACCATTAGGATTATCTTTATACTTAAATACAATCTGATTGTTCGCCTGCAAACGAGCCAGCGTCTCATCATCACAGTAATAGTTGCCTTCGCCGTGGGCGATCGGAATAATGATCTCTTCACCAGCAGCATAGTCTCTTGTAAAAGGTGTTTGGTTATTCGCAACCTGCAACACCGTATCCCGGCATAGGAATTTCATCGACAGATTACGGCGTAAAGCCCCTGGCAACAACCCGGCTTCGGTCAGAATTTGAAATCCGTTGCAAATCCCTAAAATATATTTGCCCTCGGCAGCCGCTTTGGCAACTTCCTTCATCACCGGAGCAAACCGGGAAATCGCACCGCAACGCAGGTAATCCCCGTAGGAGAAGCCTCCTGGAACAAGAATACAATCATAAGGCGACAGATCCGTCGCAGTATGCCAAACATAATCGACAGGTTCACCGACCGTGTCCTCTACCGCCTTATAGCAGTCAATATCACAGTTGGAGCCCGGAAAAACCAGAACTGCAAATTTCATGGAATCAGCCCTCCAGTTCGTAGCGGTAGTCTTCAATGACCGTGTTGGCCAACAGCTTTTCGCACATCTCAATGATGCGCTTTTCAGCACTCTCGCGGTCTGTTGTATCCAGATTCAATTCCATATACTTACCAATTCTGACGCTGTCCACTTCTCCGAAACCCATAGAATGTAGTGCGCCTTGCACCGCAACCCCCTGCGGGTCCAAAACGCTTTGCTTAATCGTGACATAGACTGTTGCTTTCATCATGTTCCTTCAGTTCCTCCTCCGAATGAGTGAATCCTATTGGTTGAATTATGATTACTATTTACTGTGCCGTCAGACGCCGCCAAATATCCGTATATCTTGCAGTTGTTTCTTCTACGACCTCAGCAGGCAATGGATCGGGCTTGCTATTCTTGTCCCAACCGGATGATGCCAAATAGCTTCGTACCGGCTCCTTGTCCATGCTGTCAATCTCAACATCCAGCTCATACTTTTCCTGCGCCCAAAAACGGGATGAATCTGGAGTGAAAATTTCGTCAATCAAAATCACCTTACCGTTAACAAGACCAAACTCAAACTTGCAATCGGCTAAAATAATCCCCCGCTTCTCGCAGAAAGCACGTGCAAATTCGTACAACGCCAAGCTCTTTTCCTCAAGCTCACCTGTGAGTTCAACCCCGACCAGTTCTTTCATTTGGTGAAGGGAAATGTCCTCGTCGTGTCCAACATCATTTTTTGCAGCTGGTGTAAATAATGGCTTGGGAAAGCGCTCGTTTTTACGCAGCCCCTCTGGCAATGGAATGCCGTTCACCTCACCGTTCTGCTCATACTGACGCCAGCCGCCTCCGGTAATATATCCGCGCACCACACACTCAATGTCGATGCGTTCAGCCTTCAGCGTGACCATGATCCGTTCCTTCAGCAACTCTTTATTCTGTTCGTCGATCACATGCCCGAGCTTGTTCACATCAGTGTGCACGACATGGTTTTCCAACAAGTCTTTCGTCTGCTCAAACCAGAAAGCGCTGAGCTTATTCAGCACATTCCCCTTTTCGGGCACGGGTGGCTCTAACACATAATCAAAAGCCGAAATTCGGTCTGTCACCACAATCAGAAAATGCTCTCCGAGATCATACAGTTCACGCACCTTGCCTTTATACAAGAGCGGCGCATGGATCAGACCTTCGGCAGTAGACAATGACATTTCATTACACCTCTTTCAAAAGAGTATTCCCCCTCCTAAATCCTCCCCTCGGGGAGGACCCCCAGGGCTGCTGCCCTCGGGACTCCCGCAAGGGTTGGCTGGTGAGCGGGATGGGGGCGTTTATTATGTGGCTAGAGTGATGTGAGCGCGTTTCGCTGGATAAAGGCTTGTTGGTACAAGCCCTCATCCAGCAACGCTTTTACGTTGGTACAAAACAACGTTTTTACGCACATGTCGCCGCAATACCATTCGGCCCGTGGCCGTAGCACGGCATGCCGTGCAGCGAGCATTCTGGCTTCGCCCTGTTGTGCGCATGTGCTACGCTGCGCACGGATACGGTGGCTCAAGGCTTCGCTTCTTGAGCCTGCGCGTTCTCGGGAGGGCAACGGGCTGTTTGCTGCGCAAATTCGGCAGCCCTCCCGAGAACGTGGCCTGCGATAGAAAGCAGTGGAACACTCTTTTCCATCGCCTTTGGGAAGGTGCGGCATCTTATGTGCCGCACCTCCCCTAGTTCTGCTCCCACATGAGGGTTGGTGCTGGGTGCAGCGGAGCGGACGGAATCGTTCTGGAGAAGCGTCAGCGCTTGCCTTTGCCTCTGGATTCCAACCAATATCTGGACTTATACAATCACAGGAATCCAGGGGCAACAGCAATCGGAAGAATGATCCGTTCGCGCAGCGGCCTCACCACGCAGCAACCTTCCCTCCTACTCCCCTAATCCCAGCTTTTTGAAGATCGTATCCACGTTCTTCAGATGCCAGGCTGGGTTGAACGCATCCTCGATTTCGTCTGCGCTGAGCACGGCCGTAATTTCCGGAGTTGCCTCGACGATTTCGCGGAATTGGCGTTGCTCTTCCCACGCCTGCATAGCACGCGGCTGCACGGTATCGTAGGCTTTTTCACGACTAAAGCCTTTGTCGATGAGCTTCGTCATAATACGGCCAGAGAATGGTACACCATACGTACGTGCCATATTGCGCTTCATATTTTCAGGGAAGACCGTCAGATTTTTTATGATATTGCCAAAACGGTTCAGCATGTAGTTCAACAGCATTGTTGCATCCGGCAGGATAATACGTTCTACGGAAGAATGCGAAATGTCGCGTTCATGCCACAGGGTTACGTTCTCATACGCAGATACCATATGCCCACGAATCACGCGTGCCAGGCCAGAGATGTTTTCACTGCCGATCGGATTGCGTTTATGCGGCATCGCAGAAGAACCTTTTTGACCTTTGGCAAAAGCTTCTTCCACCTCACGGAACTCACTCTTTTGCAGAGCACGGACTTCTGTAGCAAATTTGTCCAACGATGTAGCGATCAACGCTAATGTTGCCATGTATTCGGCATGACGGTCGCGCTGAAGCGTCTGTGTAGAAATGGGTGCAGGCTTGGTGCCCAGCTTGCGGCATACAAATTCTTCTACAGCCGGGTCAATGTTGGCATATGTCCCAACTGCACCGGACATTTTACCGTATTGTACTTGGTCAGCCGCAAAACGAAAGCGTTCCAGATTGCGCTTCATTTCCTCGTACCACAATCCCATCTTCAGTCCAAACGTTGTTGGCTCAGCATGTACTCCGTGTGTACGTCCCATCATCGGTGTGTGCTTGTAAGCCAATGCCTTTTCCTTCAAAATTTCAATAAAATTCAAGATATCGCGCTCCAGGATTTCATTCGCCTGCTTTAACAGGTAGCCCAGTGCCGTATCAACTACATCTGTGGAGGTCAGACCGTAATGTACCCATTTGCGCTCGTCTCCAAGACTTTCGGATACCGTGCGGGTAAATGCAATGACATCATGTCTTGTCTCCTGCTCAATTTCATAGATCCGTTCAATATCAAAACTTGCATTCTTACGCAGAGCCACGGTATCCTCTTTTGGAATAACCCCTAATTCCGCCCAAGCTTCACAGGCACACAGTTCTACTTCCAGCCATGCTTTAAATTTATTTTCTTCCGTCCAAATCGCTCTCATTTCCGGTCTGCTATAGCGTTCGATCATGACTATTTATTCCCCCAAATATTGGTTTGTTTAATCCATTCCAGCGCTTGTTCCGCATCCTGGCACAATAGATTAATATGTCCCATCTTTCGGCCTGGCTTGGCTTCACTTTTTCCATACAAATGTAGCTTGGGTACAACATCCAATCTGTCAGCTTCAACATCCGATTGCGCAAACCGCCGAACCACATCTTCCAAATGCTCACCTAGCACATTGACCATCACGACGGAAGTCAGCAGCTTCGTGCTGCCCAAGGGTAAACCGCAAATCGCACGTATGTGCTGCTCGAATTGCGACGTCGCGCATCCCTCCATCGTGTAATGACCGGAGTTATGCGGTCGTGGTGCTAACTCATTAACGTACAATTGTCCGTCTTCGGTGACAAACATCTCCACAGCGAGCAGTCCCACCGCACCCAGCGACTCTGCCACAGCCAGCGCCAACTTGCGTGCTTCCTCCTGAACAGGTTCTGGCACACGTGCAGGCACAATCGACGTGTGCAAAATATTGTTCACGTGAATGTTTTCGGCAGGTGGAAAGGCTTTGGCTTCACCGTTCGTGCTGCGAGCTACAATCACCGAGATTTCGCAGCGAAAACGGATGAACTGTTCCAATACCAGTTCCGCACCGCCTCCTGCCAGTTGTTCGTAGGCAGCCGTGGCTTGCTCCGGTTGGCGAATGACCACTTGTCCCTTGCCATCATAACCACCGACTGCTGTCTTGAGCACACACGGTACACCCAGTTCAGCTACCGCTTGAACCATATCCGCAGAACTACTGATTTCACGATACGGAGCGACAGGGACACCAGCAGCTTCAATAGAACGCTTTTCTCTCAGACGATGCTGTGTTGTGTACAAAAGACTACTACCTTGCGGTACGCTGGATTCCTGTTCCAAAAGCGCAGCCACACCTGCGTCCACATTTTCAAACTCATACGTGATCACATCGCACCGCTCAGCCAGCTCTCTGGCCGCATGCTCATCATCATAGGCAGCGCGGATTTGTTCTGACACCTGTCCACAAGGGCTATCCGGTGCAGGGTCCAGTGTCACAAAGCGATATCCTAGATTGGTTCCGGCCAGTACAAGCATTCTTCCTAATTGCCCGCCTCCTAAAAGTCCAATCGTTGTACCAGGAGGTCGGATACGGCCTGCGGGTTCACTTGCCCCATTCATAGCGAGTCACTGCCTTCCAGCACCTCATCACGAATACGGTCGCGTCTCGCCAAAACCCGCTGGCTTATCTTTTCGTCAAAAGCGCCTAATATTTGTGCTGCCAGCAGCCCTGCATTTGTAGCGCCTGCCTTACCAATTGCCACAGTGGCAACCGGAATACCACCCGGCATCTGCACAATGGAGAGCAGGGAGTCCAGACCGTTCAGAGCCTTCGACTGAACAGGCACACCAATGACCGGCAATGCTGTCTTCGCAGCCACCATTCCTGGCAGATGCGCAGCCCCACCCGCTCCAGCAATAATGACCTTTAGTCCACGCCCAGCGGCCTCTTCTGCAAAACGAAACATTAAATCCGGTGTACGATGGGCTGAAACTACTTTTTTCTCATATCCGATTTCAAGCTCGTCCAGCACAGCACATGCATGCTGCATGGTGTCCCAGTCTGATGTGCTGCCCATAATGACAGCGACCTGCACTGACATGTCCTTCACTCCCTGTTTATCAATAAGCGCCAAAAATCCGGCACTCGAAAATAACGTTATTTTCAAGACACCGGACTACGAAAAAACAAACGACAGAGCCTCTTAAAGGCATGCCAAAAGCAAGCCTCTTCCACCGCATCCAATGCGGCTTCAGCCGTATGTCTCCCGTAGTCCGGAAATTTAAGGTTTCCAGGTAGAAACTTCCGGGCCATATCCCCGGCATTATACGAGTTAGCATTGTGCCTATTCCATCCCAATCGATATTCTTTACAAGTATGATCGTGGTTTGTTTCGGCTCAAACATGTGTACCTTATTAAATTGTACCTTAAGTTCATTTTTTATCGATAATACACTTCCTAGTTTAACAATTCCCTACACCTTATGTCAACTTGAAAACGAACATTAGAATAATCATACAATAGAATGTTCGTGTTTAGTGAAATCAGTACCCTTATATACCTACAGGTCAGGACTATTGTATTATATTTAGCTATCGCTCCCCTCCCCTGATAACAGCGACCGCAACGCATCCTACTGAAAAAAATAAAAGTCGGCACTCCCTATACAGGCAGTAAACCGACTTTTACTTTTTATTTAGTTATTTTACGACCAGCACAGGAATACGCGCATGCTGCACCACATTGTGACTTACGCTACCCAATACAAATTCACGGATACCACCTAAACCTCGGCTACCGATCACAATCGCATCGAAGCCATTCTCATTGGCATAATCCAAAATGACTTCGGCTGGAGAACCTTGAATCAGTTCCACCTTGGCATCTACACCCTGCTCAGCAAGTCGTTTTTTAACTTCATCCGTAGTTTGTTCGGCCAAATCGTAATATTCTTTATTTATTGAAGCCGGAATTGGAGCCAAACCTTCGCCCATAAAGATTCGAGGAAAATCGAATGCCGTTACCACCTCAAGCTTCGAGGACGGTGATGCCTTGACCAATTCAGCCGCCTTTAACAAAGCCTTGTTGGATGCATCCGAACCGTCATAAGCAAGCAATACTTTTGAAAATATCATAATATGCACCTCTTCCTCATTCAGTTTATTGATTCAAAGCCTGAAATATGTATTCCTGTGGTTGTTCATTCCATGTCACCGGATGGCTGAAATAGTCTTCTCACTCATCATTAAACTTCCCTATGAGAACCTAAACCCCCAGCCTTACCGTAAAAAATAACCAAACAGCAATGCGTTCATGAATAGCAACGCAGGAATACCTAGTCTGAAGCTCATATGCCGTGTTTTATGGCGTTTACGGTACATGGCAATTAGAACGCCTAACGCTCCCCCGATCAGGGCCAGGAAAAACAACGTCCGTTCAGGTACACGATCACGATGTTTACGTGCTCTCTTTTTATCCTCCGACATTACCAGATAGCTTACTGCATTGATAAACAGCAGCCATACCAACAAGCCTGTCTGCAATGTCTCTCCTCCTTTTGCACACCGTACCAAGTTCAGGTATTAGGCCTTATATAGCGCTCTCCCCCTCATTATAACCCCACCCCTTTTACAGAAACAACGCCTCTTCTGACTTGGATAGCGCTTTTGCGGAAATAGTAAGGTGGCATAAGGGCGATCCCCGAGTGCATCTATTTCGTCTTAAAGGAGGAACTGCGATGGAAAGCACCCATGAATACGTTGAAAAGCTGCGAGAAAATGCAAAAAAGGCAGAACGCAACCGTAAACGAGGAAAAGGAACTCCCAGCGCCAGCTTGCCGACAAAACAGCATTCCAACAATCCTTGATCAACGAATCTGCATTAAGCTGTATAGCCGCGTTATTAACCTAAAGTATTAACTTAACCCTGCAGCCTTTTATGCGAATTGATTACAGGGTAAACTCTATTGTTTAGCTTCCACAATAACAGCAAGCAGACTCCTTATGAGATATCTGCTTGTTGTTTTGTTTTGCAAATATCTTTTTTGAAATTGATTACATTCATAATAAACAAGTTCTAAAGTCATATTTTCTAACATAAGTGTTGACTAAAAACAATTTTACACCCTATAATTCGTGATATTAACGTAATTCGACAAAATATTTGTCAGTTAATCTATCATTTATATTTGAGGTTTAAGATTGGAGAGGAGCTTTATATGACTAACATGAAAAAAATGACGATGATTCCCCTGTTGGCTAGCTTTATTCTCGGTAGTACCTTATGGAGTGGTGGATTTACCGCCAACGCTGCGGTTGCGGCAGCAGCTACCAACAGCACAACTGCACCTGCTTCTACCACTACTACGTCGGACAAATCCGAAAATCCTCAAACCAATCATTTACCCAATATTAAAATACTTGCCACAGGAGGGACCATTGCAGGATCATCTTCCGTCAATACGGATACAACCGGCTACAAAGCAGGCGCGTTGGGTGTGGAAACCTTGATCAATGCCGTTCCTGAGATGAAAAGTATTGCAAATGTCAGTGGTGAGCAAGTTGTTAATGTAGGTAGTCCCGACGTTAATAATGAGATCCTCTTAAAACTTGCCAAACGCACCAATGAACTGCTTGCCAGAGACGATGTAGATGGCATTGTCATTACACATGGTACAGATACATTAGAAGAAACAGCTTATTTCCTCAATCTTGTTATCAAAAGCAATAAGCCAGTAGTTGTCGTTGGCTCTATGCGTCCAGCTACTGCCATCAGTGCCGATGGTCCCTTCAACCTTTATAATGCAGTGAAAGTCGCCGGGGCTTCGGCCTCTAAAGGTCAGGGTGTACTCGTCCTGTTGAACGACCGTATCGGTGCAGCAAGATACATCACCAAAATGAACACAACAGCAGTCGATACGTTCAAGTCTGTGGAGCAGGGGTACCTTGGAGCTGTTGTGGGCGATCAAGTGTACTACTACAACAAATCCACACACAAGCATACGACTTCTTCTGTATTCGACATCTCTAACCTGACTCAACTGCCACAAGTAGATATTTTATACGAATATCAAAACAATGGTCGCTATCTGTATGATGCAGCCGTAGCAGCTGGTGCCAAGGGAATTGTCGTAGCTGGTTCCGGTAATGGCTCCTTGTCCAAGACCTCCTCAGAAGGCGCAGAGGCCGCAGGTAAAAAAGGAGTGATCATTGCCCGCTCCAGCCGCGTGGGAAGTGGAGTGGTGTCCCCGTCAACAAAAGACGCGGCATCGAACTTTGTATCGACCGATTCGCTTAATCCGCAAAAAGCACGGATTTTGCTCATGCTTGCTTTGACCCAAACACACGATGTTAACCAAATTCAATCCTTTTTTAATGAATACTAAAAGTAGTTATCTCAAATCAAATAAATCAACATTCTATTATGAAAAAGAAGCAGCGATTACGGTTGACCACCGTAACTGCTGCTTCTTTTTTTTGCGAGACAGGTCTAGCATTAGTAACTACTTCATCTGACGTCCAATCGTCTTGGTTCTATACAATAATTCGTTGTCCCTCCTACGCAGCATCAAGACTGCTGTTTGGGAATCCCATTCAAGCTTGGAGGATATTTCGCTTGCTTCTCTGGATGAGCAGCAATTTCCTCCTCCAGTATGCTTGATTTATTTTGCTGATTATTGATTTTAAGCGGTTTATGTTTGGGCATAAATACTCACCTCCTCGGCTTACCATGCCAAGGAATGATCGTTTTTATACCGACGTATACCTGCTGATTATGTTGACTGTAGCACTTTTGGTCATTCGTTATTTGCCTGCTATTTGCCCTGCTTTTGTTCCATCGCTGCTTTAAGCAAATCACCCAAACTGGAGCCAAAAGATTCCTGTTTTTCAAATTGTCTTACTAGCTTTTGCTGTTCCCGTTTGTTTACCCGTTGCTTGTCCTTATCCAACGTCTCGGTAATGCCACAGGGCAGGCATCTTACATACAATCCTGCTTTGCCCTCTTTCATTTCCATTTTCTTATGACACTGCGGGCAACGTCGATTGGACAAACGTTTTTCCCCTGAACGACGGTAACCGCAATCCGCACTTGGACATACAAGGAGCTTGCCTTTCTTACCCTTCTTCTCCAATAGCTTTGTACCACAATCTGGACAATGACTATTCGTCACATTATGGGGCTTGTACTCCGCATTGCTATTTTTCACAGTGGAAACCAGCTCTTTCGCCATAGCACGAATAGAATTCAAAAACGGTTCCGGTTGTCCTTGACCACGAGCAATCCGTTCTAGCTCCGCTTCCCAACGTGCCGTCAATTCGGGCGTTCGAAGCTGTGGAGCCGCCAGTTCAATCAATTGCTTACCTTTCCCGGTTGGATGCATCACGTTCCACTGACGCTCAATCGTATCCGAGCTGACAAGCTTCTCAATTAGATCTGCACGGGTAGCAGGTGTACCCAGTCCATGCTTTTCCATCTGAGCGAGCAGGGCTGCTTCTGTATACCGCTTCGGCGGCATCGTTCGCCCAGCTCGTACAAGGCAACGCTGTAACCGGACGAAATCTCCTTTTTGCAGCTCAGGTAAAATAACGCCTCGTCCATTGTTTTCCCGATCCTCTGCTTCTTCATCATCCATATCATAATGGTTCGCGTCATATACAGCACGCCATCCGCTATCTTTTACCGTTGTGCCTTTTACCTGAAACGTCTCCTGCTCCACCGTTACTGATACGGCTACAGCATCATAACGTGCAGGTGGATAGAATAGACTGATAAAACGTCGTGCAATCAGATCATACAGCTTCCGTTCCTCAGGGCTCAACTGATTAAGCAATAATGTCTGCTCAGTAGGAATAATCGCATGATGATCCGTGACTTTACTGTCATCCACAATTCGCTTTGTGATTGGTAGGTTGTTACGCAATAGCGGACGTGCCAAGGAAGCATACGGACCTACTGCTACACTACTGAGCCTTTCCTTAAGTGTGTCCACCATATCGGATGTCAAATAACGGCTGTCTGTACGTGGATACGTCACCAGCTTATGCTGCTCATACAGACGCTGAAGCAGATTAGACGTCTGTTTAGCCGAAAAGCCATAGCGCTGATTAGCATCTCTTTGCAGTTCCGTTAAATCATACGCTAGCGGGTGAGGCTCGTTCTTTTCGCTCTTTTTAACACTGGCAACTGTGCCTTTGGCCCCCTCAAGTCTACGGCGCAAAGCCTCTGCTTGAGTGCGGTCAAACATGCGTGAATCCCCGCTTTCTGCCCGCCAAGTTGCCTGAAAATCGCCAAAATCCGCCGTCAGAGTATCATATTCCTGAGAACGGAATTCGGTAATTTCCTTCTCACGCTCCATAATCATCCCCAGCGTTGGTGTCTGCACTCTTCCAGCCGAAAGTTGGGCGTTATAACGACAAGTCAACGCACGAGTTACATTGAGACCAATCATCCAGTCTGCTTCAGCTCTGCAGCGAGCCGATTCATATAAACGATCAAACTGCTGACCAGGCAATAGCTTTGCGAAACCTGCCTTAATCGCCTTGTCCGTCTGCGAGGAGATCCATAAGCGCCGGAAGGGCTTTTTCCAGTTTGCCATTTGGATGATCCAGCGTGCCAACAATTCTCCTTCGCGGGCAGCATCGGTTGCCACGATAAGCTCTCCAATGTCCTGCCGCTTCATGAGCTGCTGCACAGCTTTGAACTGATGGTTACTTTCGCGCAGCACCTTTAACTTTGAACTCTTCGGAAGAATAGGCAAGTCCTCCAAATTCCAGGTCGCATACTTAGAATCGTAATCCTCTGGCTCTGCTAAGCCGACCAAATGTCCCAGTGCCCACGTCACCACGTACTGGGGTCCTTCTATATAACTTTTATGCTTCTCGCGGCTACCCATCACACGTGCAATCTCTCTGGCCACGGACGGTTTTTCTGCCAATACCAATACCTTCATGTTACGCTCCTTTCTCTCATAGTGTTAATTATAGCATCCTGCCATCTTACGATAAATTCTAATGCCAACGGCTCTTATTAACATGATCGTACATACTAGTGCTATTGCTTCTACATGGGTTAGGATAACTTACAAATCAGGCACACTCCATTTTAATAGCAGACCCGCATAGGTGAGGCCTCCCCCAAATCCATATAACAACACATGTTGTCCATACCGTAAACGTCCATCATCCAAACCACACTGCAAAGCCAACGGGATGGATGCCGCCGATGTATTACCATACAATTCTACGCTTGTCAGCGTTTTTTCCAAAGGTACTGTACTTCTTTCACATATGGACTCGATCATTCTCAAATTAGCGCTATGAGGTACAAACCAATCAAGATCCGCCTTCTTCATATTAGCCTTATCCAATAATCGTTCGATTCCCGTTGGAACAGAGCGAACAGCCCATTTATAAACCTCACGTCCATTTTGAGCAATAAATCCATGGTCTTGCAGCTTCTCTCCATCCAAATGATCAGATAATCCCACACGGTAAAGATGTGCTCCCCCTTGCCCATAGGTACCTATATCTGAAGTTAAAAATGAGCCTTCATCCTCGTCATATTCAACAAGTGCAACTCCTGCACCATCTCCAAAAAGTATGCACGTCGTCCGATCCGTATAATCTGTAATTTTGGACAACGTTTCGGCTCCCACTACCAGCACCTTACGATGCAGACCACTCGTAATAAGGCCATTTGCCAAATGAAGTCCATAGGAAAAACCTGCACATGCTGCACTAACATCTATTGACCCTGTGTTTGGAATATCAAAATGAGCCTGAATACGTGAAGCCGTGCTTGGAAAGTAGTAATCAGGTGTACTCGTCGCTACAATGATCATCTCAACATCGTTTATATTTACGTCATACAGGTTAATCATACGAGTAATAGCTTGTATACATAAATCAGATACATATTGATCTTCAGCCGCAATGCGTCTTTCATGCATACCCGTTCTCTGTACAATCCACTCGTTACTCGTATCCACAAGCTTCTCCAAGTCAGCGTTCGTCAAAATCCGTTCAGGTACATAAGTGCCAAAGGCCGTAAGCTTAGCTTTTGAATTCAACAATCTGATCACTCTCCTTTGTAATCCTTATTCACATTATAACACCAGATACTAATACCTGGTACTAAATTATTTTAAAACCGTCTTCTTATTTATTAGTTAATATCCACTTATCCAGTTGAACTTATAACAAACTCACTTTAAATAAAATCCCACTGTCTTTTAACGCAAAAAAAAGAGACCAAGATCTTCAGAAGATCATGGTCTCTCTTGCTTGTTGCTTGGCGACGTCCTACTCTCCCAGGACCCTGCGGTCCAAGTACCATCGGCGCTGGAGGGCTTAACGGTCGTGTTCGGGATGGGTACGTGTGGAACCCCTCCGCTATCGCCACCAAACATGAAT
>NZ_JAXCHD010000088.1:0-255 GCF_037027525.1 Paenibacillus sp. 203 | reverse complement strand
CCACCATTCGGTGAGAGATCGCCTGCAGCACAATTTCATCGAAGATATCTTGAAAGATCGTGGTGTCTTTAAAGCGAGTGCGACGATTCCAGCTAATCGTCGTATGGTCTGGAACTTTATCCGTTAAACCCAGCCCCAGGAACCAGCGATAAGCCAGGTTCGTCTGAATTTCACGCTCGAGTTGCCGTTCTGAGCGAATGCCATAGAAATAGCCGAGAAAGATCATTTTAAACAACACGGTAGGATCAATGGCAG
>NZ_JAXCHD010000087.1:0-255 GCF_037027525.1 Paenibacillus sp. 203 | reverse complement strand
CCCCCCCCCCCCCCCCCCCCCCCCCCCCCCCCCCCCCCCCCCCCCCCCCCCCCCCCCCCCCCCCCCCCCCCCCCCCCCCCCCCCCCCCCCCCCCCCCCCCCCCCCCCCCCCCCCCCCCCCCCCCCCCCCCCCCCCCCCCCCCCCCCCCCCCCCCCCCCCCCCCCCCCCCCCCCCCCCCCCCCCCCCCCCCCCCCCCCCCCCCCCCCCCCCCCCCCCCCCCCCCCCCCCCCCCCCCCCCCCCCCCCCCCCCCCCCC
>NZ_JAXCHD010000086.1:0-255 GCF_037027525.1 Paenibacillus sp. 203 | reverse complement strand
AGTACGGTCGCAAGACTGAAACTCAAAGGAATTGACGGGGACCCGCACAAGCAGTGGAGTATGTGGTTTAATTCGAAGCAACGCGAAGAACCTTACCAGGTCTTGACATCCCTCTGATCGGTCTAGAAATAGGCCTTTCCTTCGGGACAGAGGAGACAGGTGGTGCATGGTTGTCGTCAGCTCGTGTCGTGAGATGTTGGGTTAAGTCCCGCAACGAGCGCAACCCTTATGCTTAGTTGCCAGCAGGTCAAGCTG
>NZ_JAXCHD010000085.1:0-255 GCF_037027525.1 Paenibacillus sp. 203 | reverse complement strand
CATCTAAGTACCCTGAGGAAGAGAAAACAATAGTGATTCCGTCAGTAGCGGCGAGCGAACGCGGATTAGCCCAAACCAAGGAGCTTGCTTCTTGGGGTTGTGGGACGTCTCACATGGAGTTACAAAGAAACCGGTTAGATGAAGAGGTCTGGAAAGGCCCGCCAGAGAAGGTAAAAGCCCTGTAGTTCAAAACTTGTTCCCTCCGAGACGGATCCCGAGTAGTGCGGGGCACGTGAAACCCCGTATGAATCCGGC
>NZ_JAXCHD010000084.1:0-255 GCF_037027525.1 Paenibacillus sp. 203 | reverse complement strand
GCCAAGGCTAAATACTCCCTGGCGACCGATAGTGAAGCAGTACCGTGAGGGAAAGGTGAAAAGCACCCCGGAAGGGGAGTGAAATAGATCCTGAAACCGTGTGCTTACAAGAAGTCAGAGCCCTATTGATGGGTGATGGCGTGCCTTTTGTAGAATGAACCGGCGAGTTACGTTCCCGTGCAAGGTTAAGGTGAAGAGCTGAAGCCGCAGCGAAAGCGAGTCTGAATAGGGCGAATGAGTACGTGGACGTAGACC
>NZ_JAXCHD010000083.1:0-257 GCF_037027525.1 Paenibacillus sp. 203 | reverse complement strand
GCCAAGGCTAAATACTCCCTGGCGACCGATAGTGAAGCAGTACCGTGAGGGAAAGGTGAAAAGCACCCCGGAAGGGGAGTGAAATAGATCCTGAAACCGTGTGCTTACAAGAAGTCAGAGCCCTATTTAGGGGTGATGGCGTGCCTTTTGTAGAATGAACCGGCGAGTTACGTTCCCGTGCAAGGTTAAGGTGAAGAGCTGAAGCCGCAGCGAAAGCGAGTCTGAATAGGGCGATCTTTAGTACGTGGACGTAGACC
>NZ_JAXCHD010000082.1:0-259 GCF_037027525.1 Paenibacillus sp. 203 | reverse complement strand
CGAGGGGGCCGCAGTGAAAAGGCCCAAGCGACTGTTTAGCAAAAACACAGGTCTGTGCGAAGCCGCAAGGCGAAGTATACGGGCTGACGCCTGCCCGGTGCTGGAAGGTTAAGGGGAGTGGTAAGCCCTTCGGGGCGAAGCTATGAACCGAAGCCCCAGTAAACGGCGGCCGTAACTATAACGGTCCTAAGGTAGCGAAATTCCTTGTCAGGTAAATTCTGACCCGCACGAATGGCGTAACGACTTGGGCGCTGTCTCA
>NZ_JAXCHD010000081.1:0-265 GCF_037027525.1 Paenibacillus sp. 203 | reverse complement strand
ATACCGAAACGAAATTGCGTTTTAGAATATTCCTTTAAGCTGATCTTGTGTAAACAAGTGAAATAAAGGTAGCAGGTAAGGAAAGATCTTTTGCCTTTGGCAAAAATCATTCTTTATCGAACATCGATATTTTCTTTCTTTGAAAGAAAAGTCTAGGTTAAGCTACAAAGAGCACACGGAGGATGCCTAGGCGCCAGGAGCCGACGAAGGACGTGGCGAACAACGATAAAGCCTCGGGGAGCTGTAAGCAAGCTTTGATCCGGGG
>NZ_JAXCHD010000080.1:0-265 GCF_037027525.1 Paenibacillus sp. 203 | reverse complement strand
CCCCGGATCAAAGCTTGCTTACAGCTCCCCGAGGCCTTATCGTTGTTCGCCACGTCCTTCGTCGGCTCCTGGCGCCTAGGCATCCTCCGTGTGCTCTTTGTAGCTTAACCTAGACTTTTCTTTCAAAGAAAGAAAATGTCGATGTTCGATAAAGAATGATTTTTGCCAAAGGCAAAAGATCTTTCCTTACCTGCTACCTTTATTTCACTTGTTTACACAAGATCAGCTTAAAGGAATATTCTAAAACGCAATTTCGTTTCGGTAT
>NZ_JAXCHD010000079.1:0-274 GCF_037027525.1 Paenibacillus sp. 203 | reverse complement strand
GAGGTAGATAGGTTGGGGGTGGAAGTGCAGTAATGCATGGAGCTGACCAATACTAATCGGTCGAGGGCTTATCCTAAAATAAAACGCAATGAGTTTCGGATCCAGTTTTCAGGGTGTAACCTTGAAAGTATGTACAAGTGACATACGACAAGCGCATGGCTATTCATTCACACGATAAGTGATGAACCGAATAACCATACGGAAGAATTTACGATGTAAATTCATGTTTGGTGGCGATAGCGGAGGGGTTCCACACGTACCCATCCCGAACACG